>NZ_UETT01000009.1:0-279511 GCF_900115935.1 Pseudomonas sp. 43mfcvi1.1
AGATTGCGGTGTGTGAAGACGACACGAACCGAAAGTTCGCATCGCTCACGAACGCAACACACAAATCTATCGCATACCCATTCGCTGGCACGTGACCGCAAGGCACGCACCGGCTACCGAATTTCTTGACGACCATAGAGCATTGGAACCACCTGATCCCATCCCGAACTCAGAAGTGAAACGATGCATCGCCGATGGTAGTGTGGGGTTTCCCCATGTGAGAGTAGGTCATCGTCAAGATTAAATTCCGAAACCCCTATCTGCTGACGCAGGTAGGGGTTTTGTTTTGCCTGCAAGAAAAAGCTTGGCCAAAAAAGGATGACCTGTGGGGCCATCCTTTTTTACATCGTGGCCCTTAAGCCTCGGGTACTGGACAGCTCAGATCCCCTTCCTTGCACTTGAGATAGGTCTTGAATGCTTCGACCCGGGCTTTGGTCTGGGCCGTGATGCAATTGTTGTAGATCAGCGGATAGACGCTGCCGCCCTCGACCCCAGAGGCGGAGAAGTTGCATTCGGCGTCACGGAAGCCTATCCAGGCACGCTGGGCCTTGACCAGCATTTGCTTGGCCTCGGGATTGTCCTTCAAGCGTGCTGTGATCTGCTTGTACAAGCTGTTCAGCTCGTTGTCGGCGGCCTTATTCTCTTTGGCTGCGCATTGGTTCATTTCGCCTTGGGTGGTGGCGTTGGCGCAGTCGTCGGCCTGGGCAACAGTGAAGAAAAGCAGCGGCATCAAGGCCATAAGCAAGCGTGGGGACATGTTCGGTCTCTCCTTGAGGGGTACACCGTGGGAGTTTACATCGCCCATGCAGTTTTAAAGGTAGCGAGTGCTAAACAAGAGTCTGATACAACTTTCCGGTTGGCCTCGTGGTCTTACAAGCCTACTGTTGAAACACAGAGGTGACTCATGCATTCATCCGATCGCATTGAAAGAAAGATCCTGCTCAAGGCTCCGCGCTCTCAAGTCTGGCGAGCCCTGGCCAATGCCGAAGCCTTCGGCCAATGGTTCGGTGTCGCCCTTGAGGGGAAACGGTTTGTGGCAGGTGAGCGTACCCAGGGGCAAATCACTTACCCAGGTTACGAGCACCTCATCTGGGACGTGGCGGTGGAGCGGGTGGAGCCAGAGCGTGTGTTCTCGTTTCGCTGGCATCCTTACGCTGTCGAGCCGCAGGTGGATTATTCCCAGGAGTCTGAAACCCGGGTGCAATTCGAACTCGAGGACATGGATGGCGGTACCTTGCTCAAAGTCGTGGAGTCGGGCTTCAACAATATCCCTGAGGCCCGTCGGCTCAAGGCTTTTCGCATGGACAGCCGTGGCTGGGACGAGCAGATGGCCAATATTGAAGCCTTCCTGAGCAAGTCTTGATCCTGGCCTGCAGGGTTAAGGGTTTTCGGAGGGGGGTTGTATAGCGAATGTCTTACACGAGATGGTAGCTATGTCGTCTATTTCATTTTGGATCCGAGGCGTAATCTGGACTTATCCACTGAAGCACAGGAAGTGCTCAGGATCAGGGACGATCGACCTTGCAAGGAAAGCTATCGACAGGGAGTCGTAATGGTCTTGGAAAAACCCGCTTCGGCGGGTTTTTTTTCGCCCACAAAAAAGTCTGGAAAGGTTCTATAGCGAAACGCTTACACGCTGTTGCTGCTTTCTCGTCTTTTCCAGAAACTCCGGTGGGCCTAATCTATGTTCATCCACTGGGTACAGGGAGTGCTCAGGGTCATGGATGATTGGACCAGGCATGGAATGCCGGACAGGGAGTCAAATTGGTCCTCAAAAAACCCGCCTAGGCGGGTTTTTTTTCGTCTGTGAAAAAGTGGACTGATCATGCCAAGCGCCGAGCCATGGTGCGGTCGGAACCATCGGCCGCCAGGATCAGGCCCCCAGGCGTCCGGTCCGCACCATCGGCGGCCAAGGTTTGTCCTCCAGGTGTCCGGTCCGCACCATCGGCCGCCAAGGTCTGGCCCCCAGGCGTCCGGTCTGCACCATCGGCGGCCAAGGTCTGGCCCCCAGGCGTCCGGTCTGCACCATCGGCGGCCAAGGTTTGCCCGCCAGGCGTCCGGTCTGCACCATCGGCGGCCAAGGTTTGCCCGCCAGGTGTCCGGTCTGCGCCATCAGAGGCCACAGGCTGCTGGTAGTCGCTAACTTGGGTAAAGAAACGGTCTTGCTGCTGGCTCGGCAAGGCAAACGCGCTGGCGCTCAGGGCGAAGGCGGTAACGGCGATCAAAGTGTTGAACGTTTTCATGGTAAAGACTCCGGTCATATCAAGGGTCGAGTGCCGGGTCGTTCAGATATCGCGATCTGCTGAACCCGTTGCAGCGGCGACGGTTGTCTTGCTGCATGGGTTCAGATTAGGGGCGAGGAGGGGGCGGGCGTTAGACGGATACTGTCCTGGTTTTGCCTGATCCTGTCTGTGGGCAGGATCAGGCGCTACTGGCTTGCAGCGCCTGGGCGCGCAAACGAGCGATGTCCTTGCTCGGCGAGGCGCCAAATAGACGGCTGTATTCACGACTGAACTGCGAAGGGCTTTCATACCCCATCTTGTAGCCGATTGATGAAACGTCGCTGTTCTCCGCCAACAACAACCGTCGGGCTTCCTGCAGGCGCAGCTGTTTCTGGTATTGCAGCGGGCTCATGGCGGTTACGGCTTTGAAGCGGTGATGCAGTGCCGAAGGGCTGAGATTGATCATTTGTGCCAGGCTGTCGATGCTCAGTGGCTCGGCGTAATGGGTATTGAGCCACTCGATGGCTCGGCTGATGCGATGGGTCTGGGTGTCGGGAATGGCGATTTCGTGCAAGCGCTGGCCTTGGGAACCACGCAGCAGCCGGTAGAAAATCTCCTGCTGGGCCAATGGCGCGAGGGTGGCGATATCGTCCGGGCTGTCCAACAGCCGCAGTAAACGCAGCATCGCGTCGAGTAATGGCGCATCGATGCGGTCCAGGAACAATCCACGTCCGCTTCTTTCGGGCGGCACGCCGATAGGGCTGGCGTCGGCGATCAGGCGGCAGATCTGTGCCGGATCGATGTCGAGACGGATGCACAGGTAGGGACACTCGGGACTGGCTTCAATCACCTGGCCAGCCAACGGCAGGGTCACCGAGACAACGAGGTAGTTGAGCGGGTCATACACGTAGCATTCGTCCGCCAGGCGCACTTCCTTGCGCCCCTCGATGATCACGCACAAACCAGGCTTGTGCACGGTGTGCAGCGCCTCGGTTGGCTGGTCGCTGCGGATCAGGTGCAAGGCCTCGATGGCCGTGGGGTGGACGCCGAACTCCGGCGCAAAGCGCTTCATCAAGCTCGCCAGTTCAGCGCGGCGCTGGCTGACGCCGTCGTCTGGCGCAAGGTGGATGGACGTGGATACCGACATGCCGATCAATCTCCCAGACCAAATAAGTGGACCGCGCTAGTAAAACCGATTGCGCGGCTGTCGGCCAGAGTCGGTTTTATCGCTACAGGATCGTGCAAGTGCGCAGGAGGATCCGGCTAACCCGGGCATGGGGCGGTTCCCTAATCTGGACCTGTCAAAACGCTCCCACCGGGGGCCGACACATCCAGACGAGGAAATCATCATGTCCGATATTCAAAACAAAGTAGTGGTCATCACGGGTGCCAGCAGCGGGATTGGTGAAGCAGCGGCGCGGTTGCTCGCGGCTCGTGGTGCGCGTGTTGTGCTTGGCGCCCGGCGCATCGATCGTTTGCAAACACTGGTACACGAACTCGAAACCGCCGGCCAGCAAGCGGTCTGCAAAGCCGTGGACGTGACCCGTCGCGATGACGTCCAGAACCTGATCGACTTTGCTGTCGAGCGGTTCGGTCGTGTCGATGTGATCATCAACAACGCCGGGGTCATGCCGCTCTCCAAGCTCGAAGCTCTGAAAGTCGAGGAGTGGGACCGCATGATCGACGTCAACATCCGTGGCGTGCTTCACGGCATCGCTGCCGGCTTGCCGCTGATGCAGCGCCAGCGCAGCGGCCAGTTCATCAACATCGCGTCCATCGGTGCCTATGCCGTCAGCCCGACTGCCGCCGTGTATTGCGCCACCAAGTTTGCCGTGCGAGCGATTTCCGAGGGCTTGCGCCAGGAAGTCGGGGGGGATGTGCGCGTAACGGTGATTTCCCCTGGCGTGACCGAGTCGGAACTGGCCGAGAGCATTTCCGATGAAGGTGGACGTGCCGAAATGCGCGAGTTCCGCAAGATCTCCATTCCGGCCGAAGCCATCGCCCGGGCAATCGCCTACGCCATCGAACAACCGGCGGACGTGGACGTCAGCGAACTGATCGTGCGACCCACCGCCAGCCCGTTCTGACCCCAGGTTTACCCAACAGGAGATATCCCATGAGAAAGGCCTTTGGAGACCAGGACAAATTTGTCGGCCTGTGGGTGACGGCTGATGGCGTGATTCGCCATCGGCTGCTGCCGGGAGGGCGCTATGACGAAGCGCGAGGTTTGCGGGAAAGCGCTTACCAGGGCGATTACTGGCTGCAGGACGACCATATCGAATACCACGACGATACGGGCTTCACCGCCGATGGGGATTTTCGTGAGGGCGTGCTGTATCACGCGGGGATGGTGTTGTATCGCCAGGATGAGTGATGAACCCAAGGTTGGCACCTGACCGTTGTGGTGAGGGGATTTATTCCCTCGCCACAGATTTAATCCTGTCTCCAGTCAGCCGTTCATGCCTGGCGGAGGTCCATCGTTACGCCCGTTCCAACCGCGCCGCAGCACGTTGGGTGATTTGCGAGCGTACCCGGAACGACTCGGCCGCACGCCGGTTTGCTTCTTCCAGCACGCGCGTCGGCGCGGTGTCCGGGCTGCCGGCGTTGAACGGCGGGGCAGGGGCGTATTCGAGTTGCAGTTGGACCAGTTCCGCGGTGTCCTGGTCGAACAGTTCGGCCGCCAGGGTCAAGGCAAAATCGATCCCGGCGGTAATGCCGCCACCAGTGAACAGATTGCCATCGCGGACCACGCGGTCCTTGACCGGCGTCGCGCCCAGGGTTTGCAGCAGGCTGTGATAGGCCCAATGGGTGGTGGCGCGCTTGCCCCGCAACAGACCCGCCGCACCGAGCACCAGCGAGCCGGTGCACACCGAGGTGATGTATTTCGCCTCGGCGGCTTGCCGCTTGATGAAGGCCAGCGTCTGCTCGTCTTCCATCAGGGGGCCGACGCCGGTTCCACCAGGAACGCAGATCACGTCGAGCTTCGGGCAGTCCTCGAACGTGGTGGTGGGCAACAACACCAGACCGGTGCTGGCGGTGACCGGGGCCAGGTCCTTCCAGATCAGGTGGACCTTCACGTCTGGCAACGAGGCCAGTACGTCGTAAGGGCCGGTCAGGTCCAACTGCTGGACTTGAGGGAATAACAGCAAACCGATCTGCAACGTCATGTCGTGTTCTCCTGTGGATGATTGCCCGAGGGGTGGACGGTTCTACTTTAGATCCGTAGGCTCTGGCGTATACGCCAATAAACCCACGAATCACGCCAATATGCCCAACCCACCGAAAACCGTGCATGTCCTGGCCTTCGCCAACGTGCAAGTGCTGGATGTCACCGGGCCTTTGCAGGTGTTTGCTTCGGCCAACGACCTGGCCCGCCAGCAAGGCCTGCCGTTGCCGTACACGCCGACGGTCGTCGCCGTGGGGGGCGGGGCGGTGATGTCTTCGGCCGGGTTGGCGCTGATGGCCGAGCCGCTGCCGAGCGAAGGCAGCGATACGCTATTGATCGCTGGTGGCTGGGGCGTGTACGAGGCGGCGAAGGACCCAGCGTTGGTGGCCTGGGTCAAGGATCACGGCTTGCGTTCGCGGCGAGTGGCGTCGGTGTGCACCGGGGCGTTCCTGCTGGCCGCCAGCGGTTGGCTGGACGGACGACGCGTGGTGACGCACTGGACCCGCTGCGAACAACTGGCCGAGCAACATCCGCAACTGCGGGTCGAACCCAACCCGATTTTCATCAACGACGGTCCTGTGTGGACCTCGGCGGGGGTCACGGCTGGTATCGACCTGGCCCTGGCACTGGTGGAGGAAGATCTGGGCCGCGCGGTGGCCCTGGAAGTCGCCCGGCATCTGGTGGTGTTCCTCAAGCGTCCTGGTGGTCAATCGCAGTTCAGCGTGACGTTGTCGCTGCAAAAACAGGGCAGTCGATTCGATGACCTGCATGCCTGGATCGCCGAAAACCTCACCCGTGACCTGGGCCTGTCGAGCCTGGCCGCCGAGGTGGGCATGAGCGAGCGCAGCTTTGTCCGGCACTACCGCGCCGACACCGGCCAGACCCCGGCGCGGGCGGTAGAGTTGATTCGCGTGGAAACCGCTCGCCGTCTGTTGTCCGACACCGCCGTATCGATCAAGCGGGTGGCGGTGCAATGCGGCTTCGGCAGCGAAGAAACCCTGCGCCGCAGTTTCCTGCGGGCCATGGGCGTAACGCCGCAGGCCTATCGCGAGCGGTTCGCCGTCAGCCCTCAAGCAGATCCAGCAATGCCTTGAGCGTGGCCTCGGGGGCTTCCTGGGGAATGTTGTGGCCAACACCGGCCAGCACTCGGCGCTCATAGAAACCTGTGAAATGCCCGGCGTCTTCGTCGTGTTCCGGCGCGGGCCCCACGCCGTCATCGGCGCCGCACAGGGAAATGCTCGGCACGCTGATGGCCGGTTGTGCCGCAAGCCGTTCCTCCATCCACTCCAGCGTCGGGTCGCCCGGCGCGTACATGAAGCGATGGCGGTAGGAATGGATCACCACATCGACGAAGTCCGGGTTGTCGAACGACGGGGCGCTGAGGGGATACAGTTCGGCGCCGCGTTTCCAGGTGGGGGACCACAGGCGCCAGAGCAATTCACACAATTCACGGCGGTTTTGCGTCAGGCCTTCGACACCCCGCGCCGTGTGGAAATAGTACTGGTACCACAATCGATGTTCGGTTTCCGGGGGCAGTGGCTGCGTGGAACGGGGAATGTCCTGCAGGTTGTAGCCGTCGCCGGTCACCAGGCAGCGCACGCGCTCGGGCCACAGTGCCGCGACGATACACGCCGCCCGGCCGCCCCAGTCGTAGCCGCACAGTGCCGCTTGGGGAATGGAAAGCGCGTGCATCAGGTCCAGCAGGTCTTGCGCCAACGCCGCTTGTTGGCCGGAGCGCAGGATGGCCGGGTTGTTGAAGCGGGTCGGGCCGTAGCCGCGCAGGTAGGGCACGATGACCCGGTAGCCACGCTCGGCCAAGGCGGGCGCGACTTCATCGAAGGCTCTCGGGTCGTAAGGGAAACCGTGCAGCAGGATGATCGGCTCGCCGCTGGCGGGGCCATGCTCTTCGTAAGCGATGCGCAACAGCGGCGTGACTGCGAAGTTGACCTTGGGATTCAAGTTCATGTTGGCCTCCGGTATAGCGCGGTTGCAGTCAGGCGGGTTCCTGATTGACGTATTTGGCCCGATCCGGCGTGAAGGTCACGATCATCTTCGTGTTGGCGCAGGTCAGGGTGCGCTCCTGAGTCAGGTCGATGTCCAGGTCTTCACCGCGCAGGCCCTGCCATTGGGCGAGGTATTTGAGGCAGCCGAATTTTTCGCTTTTTTTCAGGCTGCGGCTCACGCCACCTTTCCAGCCCAGCACGGGCAATTCACCGGCCAGGCAGCGTTGTGCCAGTTCGGGAAACTTCACCGCGCGCTCGCGACCGATTTCCCAGCATTTGATCAAGCCCCGGTCCTGGCCTTCCCAGAGGTCTTCGCGGGTCAGGCCTGTTCGGGGCGGGGTGGTGATGGGGCGTTTGATATGGGTCATGTCAGATCCTTGAGTCGGGTTTTTATCGGGCAGCTCCGCTGCACCCGTGAGTGCATCGATCTTAGGAGAGGGTTGTGGGGCTGGCAACTCGAAAGGGGGGCGTAACTAGTTTTTGTGGCGAGGGGATTTATCCCCGCTGGGCTGCGAAGCGGCCCCTGTAACCAGCGCTTCGGTGCATCAGGCAGATTGAGTTGACTGTTTAGGGGGCTGCTGCGCAGCCCAGCGGGGATAAATCCCCTCGCCACAGTGGTGCGGTGTTCCTACAAAAAAATAAGTGAACCGGAATTTTCTGACGAGTCGCGGCGGTTGCCGGTTAGGAAAGGGCGGGGATAGGCTTTGCTCGTCGCTGCAAAATCAGCGACCGGGTTTGGTCACCCGTCCAATGTCAGGCGCACACGCGCCAACCTCAGCATGTCGGCGCTTTTTTGTGTGCTTGACGGTATGCTTTGCGGTGGGCTGTGCGCGGGGCACTTTCGAGTGCGCCGGGTGCCTGACTTCCCGGTTGACCAACCTGCGTATAGCCCACCACCCTCGTTTGGTCACGAGGTGGGTGAGCTCAACTTCAAGTCAGGAGTTTCACTATGGTCAAGATCACCCCCAACCCGCCACGCGCCGAAGACCTCTCTACCTACACCACCCTCGACACAAAAAAACTCCGCGAAGCCGCCGACCGGGCGTTGAACATCCACTTGTCGCCCACCCCGCCCAAACCCGACACCCAGGACGGCCAGGTTTTCACCGTGGTCCCCGGCCTCAACACCGAATCGGTGCTCACCACCCTCAGCGAAACCCTCGCCTCGGCCGATGCGCTGGTCAGTGACCTGGGGTTCGAGTTGGAAGGTTCCCGGCGGCATGTTGCGCTGGGGATTCAGCAGTTGATCGAGCTGGCCCGATTGCTGGCCAACCGAGCGTTGGATGACATCGAACTGGCCGACTCAGCGCAGTAGCCAGCACACCGCTTTCTCTGTGGCGAGGGAGCTTGCTCCCGCTGGGTTGCGAAGCAACCCCAAGATTTTTGCGCCTGCTGCGCAGTCGAGCGGGAGCAAGCTCCCTCGCCACAGGGATCGCGTTCAGGCTGAAGGGCAGCTCACGGCTGCCAATGATTTTTCTCCCCGCTCAACTTGCGATCCAGAAAACTGGCGGCGCTGATCAACGCCAGGTGAGTCAAGGCCTGGGGGGTGTTGCCCAAGTGGTAGCCGTGGCTGTCGAACTCTTCGGCGTACAACCCCAGCGGATTGGCGTAGCGCAGCAGTTGTTCGAATTCCAGCTGGGCTTTTTCCACGCGGCCGGCGCGGGCCAGGCATTCGACGTACCAGAACGAGCAAGCCGCGAAGGAGCCTTCGATGCCGCTGAGGCCGTCGATGGGGCTGTCGTCGTTGCGGTAGCGATAGACCATGCCGTCGCGCACCAGGCTTTTTTCAATGGCGTCGAGCGTCGAGAGCCAACGCGGATCGCGGGCGCTGACGAAGCGCACCAGGGGCATCAACAGCATCGAACCGTCCAGGGCGGTGCTGCCCAGGCGCTGGACGAAATGCTGGTGTTCCTCGCTCCAGAAATTGGTCCAGATGTCCTGGTAGATGGCCTGGCGGGTCTCGTCCCAGCGGGCGAACGGGGCGGGCAGGGAGCGTTTTTCGGCCAGGCGGATGGCGCGGTCGACGGCGACCCAACACATCAGCCGCGAATGCAGAAAATGCTGTTTGTCGCCGCGCATTTCCCAGATACCCACATCCTTGTCCTGCCAGACCTTGCACACTTGGTCGACCACGTCGACGGTGTGTTTCCAGCCTTGATGGGAGATGGCTTCGCCGTATTTGTTGACCAGGTACACGGCGTCCATCAGCTCGCCGAAGATGTCCAACTGCACCTGCTGGTAGGCGAGGTTGCCGATGCGCACCGGCTGCGCATTGCCAAAACCGCTCAGGTGCGACAGCTCGGTTTCCGGCAGCTCCAGCCGACCGTCCAGGCCGTAGAGGATGTTGAGTTTGATCGGTTGGTCACAGCAGTCGCTGACTCGCCCGCGCAGCCAGCGCATGTAGGCGTTGGCCTCTTCGACAAAGCCCAGGCGCATGAACGCGTAGACTGTGAACGAGGCGTCGCGGATCCAGGTGTAGCGGTAATCCCAGTTGCGTTCGCCGCCGCGGGTTTCCGGCAGGCCGAAGGTGGCGGCGGCGAGGATCGCGCCGTGTTTGCGCGAGGTCAGCAGTTTCAGCGCCAGGGCGGAGCGGTTGACGATTTCCCGCCAACGCCCCCGATAGGTGGATTGGCCGATCCAGCCGCGCCAGAACGCCAGGGTCCGCTCCAGGCATATCGCGCTGACGTCATCCTGAAGGCGCGGGTCGTCGATGCCGCCCAGCAGGAACTCGGCGCTCTGGCCCTGTTCCAGGGTGAACTCGGCCACCGCCGCGTTGCCGTCCAGCGTCATGGGCTGATCGGCGCACAAGCGCAGGCTCGGTTGCCCCGGCGCCTCGAAACAGATGTGGGTACTGTCCTGGCGTGCTGTGGTGGCGGCCCGGGCATAGTCGTGACGCACCGCACAGCGCAGGCGAAACGTCGCGCTGCCGATGGTCATGCCCACACGGCGGATCAACACCGGCAGATCATCCTCGCTGTCGCCGATGGGCAGCAGGTCGGTGATCTCCACCACCGCGCTGTCGCTCAGCCAGCGGGTTTGCAGGACGTTGGTGTCGGGCAGGTAGATTTGTTGGCGACGGGCATCCGGCAGGTCTGGCGCGAGCTGGAAGATGCCTGCCTCCGGGGTGTCCAGCAGCGAGCAGAAGATCGATGGGCTGTCGAATTCCGGCCAGCAGAAAAAGTCGACACTGCCGCGGTCATTGACCAGCGCAGCCGTGCGCATGTCGCCGATGATGCCGTGGTTCTCGATGGGGCTTTGCGGTTCGTCATGATCAGCCATTGCCGCGAAACCCCGGGTAAAGGCTCATCCCGCCATCGATGAACAGCGTGGTGCCCACCACATAATCGGACAAGTCCGAGGCCAGCCAGACCACGGCGTTGGCGACGTCTTCCACATCGCCGACGCGACCGTAGGGAATCAGTTCCAACAGCTTTTGCTCCTGCTCGCCCTCGGTGGCGTCACGGTTGATGGCCGTGCGGATGGCGCCGGGGGCGATGCTGTTGATGCGGATGCGCTGCTGGCTGGTTTCCTGGGCCAGGCTCTGCATCAACAGATCGACACCGCCCTTGGACGCCGCGTAATTGATGTGGCCGGCCCAGGGAATGCGCTGGTGCACCGAACTCATGTGGATGATCTTGCCGGCGGCCCGGGACACGCCCTGGCGAATGCCCTGGCGGGTGAAAATCCGCAGGGCGGCGCGGGCGCAGAGGAATTGGCCGGTGAGGTTGGTGCCGATCACCGTGTTCCAGTCCTCCAGGCTCATGTCGACGGCGGCGGCGTCTTTTTGCAGGCCGGAATTGGCCACCAGGATGTCCAGCGTGCCAAAGGCTTCGAGAGTCTGGGCGAACAGTCGCTCGACGTCCTGCTCCTTCGACACATCGGCACCGACGGCGATGGCGCGGCCACCGTTGGCGTTGATTTCACTGGCCAGGTCTTGTGCCGGGCCGGCGCTGGAGTGGTAGTTGAGCACCACCGCAGCACCGGCGTCCGCCAATGCCCTGGCCGCGCCTGCGCCAATGCCGGAGCTGGCGCCGGTGACCAGGGCAACCTGTCGGGCGAGGGATATCTGCATGGTCTAGCACCTTGAATGGAGGGCCTTACCTGCTGACTGGTGGGAGGTGGGAGGAGTTCACTTGGGTGAAGCGGTCTTCATATTTCAGGTCCAAACACAAACCTGTGGCAAGGGGACTGTGGGAGCAAAGCTTGCTCGCGAAACAGGCGACTCGATTTCCGAAAGACCGCATTGCCTTCATCGCGGGCAAGCCTTGCTCCCACAATCTGCCTGCTACAAAGAATGTTGCTTCAGATCAGCGGTTACCAACCCCGCCCCGAATTCACCCAGAAATTTACCGACAACGACGTCGACACCGACTCCACCTGATGGAACCAACCTTCAGGCAAGAACAGCAAATCCCCAGCCTCCAGCGTCACGCGCATGAAGGTCACGTCGCGGGCGTGGGGGAAGCGTTGGTAGTCCGGCGCATCCGGGTTGAAATCACAACCGTCCAGCCCGCCCTGGGGCGCCGTGGACCAGGTACCCAGGGCTTCGCGGTGGTGAGGCGCGGCGAGGGTGAAGGTTTTCTGGCCCCAGACCTGGGCGAACAGGTTGTCGGTGTCGTCGCGGTGCAGCGGCGTGAGGGTGCCCTTGGGGCCGATCCAGATGCGCGGCGGGATGAACAACGATGGGTCGAAGTAGGGCGGGTACTTGATCTGTTTCATCAGCCGCTCTGGCAGGATGTTGTTACCCATGTAGGCCGGTGGTTC
The DNA here is from genome assembly GCF_900115935.1 of Pseudomonas sp. 43mfcvi1.1. Lineage (NCBI taxonomy): Bacteria > Pseudomonadati > Pseudomonadota > Gammaproteobacteria > Pseudomonadales > Pseudomonadaceae > Pseudomonas > Pseudomonas sp. 43mfcvi1.1. The sequence goes on from NZ_UETT01000009.1 coordinate 12,156, forward strand.
GCCGTCGGCGCCCCTGGCCGCCGGGCTGTCGAGGGAGGCGATGAAGTCGGCCATGGACGTGGAGCGAAAATCCCGCTCGGTGGAGAAGGTCTTCTTCACATAGTCGCCGTGGCGGGTGATGCCCTGCAACTCGGCAAAATGCACCAAGGATTCTTCGCGGCTGAGCTTGAACAGCGGCCAGTCCTGCAAGGCATCGCTGATGACCAGCGGAATGCCGTGGGGCAGGTACTGTGCGCGAAATTCCTGCACTGACAGCCCGCTGCGAGGCCGTCGTTCCACGCTGCGTTGGGTCGGCAGGCTGGCGGTGAGTTTTTCGCTGAAGCGCGGCGGGGTGGGGTAGCGCTTGTTCATGTCGACCTTTTCCACCACGCCACCGCCATGCCGGGCATGATCGATGATCTGCGGCAGCAACGTCGCCAGGCCCATATTGCCGCCGATCTTCAAGCGACCGCTGGCGAACAGTTCCTCGACATTGGCCATGCCGGCCATGATCCCGAGGAAGTCCTTCTCCGCCACCTCGATGGTGACGTCGGGGCTGGTATGGCGGCCGGCCTCGGTGCGACTGCTGGCCTTGACCTCGGACCAGTACGCCTGGTGCGGGCCGAACACGAATTGGAAGACGCCTTCGATACCAACGGCGCCGGCATTGGCGAACAGCTTGCCCAGGATGGTTTGCAGGTCCACGGCGGTCACTCTTGCGGGTTTTTGGTCTTAGCAGGTAACGAGGGCCTGGATCAGAAATTTAGGCCCCGTCACTGCATCATCGACCGTCGCCCTAACGCGTCGCGACCATGAACACCCGGGGAAACGGCAGCAGCACCGTCCCATCGTCCAATGCCGGATAAGCCTGTTCGATCGCCTGGAGATAGCGCGCCAGGAACTGCTCGCGTTGGGCCTCATCCAGCGGTTCGAGAAAGGGCCGCAAGGCGCTGCCCTTGAACCATTCCACCACGCCTGCGGCGCCGCCGGCCAGGGGGTGATGGTAGATGGTGCGCCATACATCGACGCGGCTGCAGTGGGGCTTGAGGATCGAGTAATACGTGCTGGGATCCTTCATTTCGGTGCGCGAATCAGCCGCCCCGGCCAATTGGCTGGCCCACGGCCCATTGGCGGCGATTTCCCGCATCAGGCGGTGGGAGGGCTGGTGCAGGGTGTCGGGCATCTGGACCGCCAGGCTGCCGCCGGGGGCGAGTTTGCCGAGCAGCGAGGGCAGCAGGGTGGCGTGGTCCGGCAGCCATTGCAGCACGGCGTTGGCGAAGATCACGTCGAATGGCCCGGGTTCATCCCATTGGCCGATGTCGGCGGTGTCGAACGCCACGGCGGGCAAGCGTTTGCGTGCGGCGTCGACCATGTCGCTGGAGCTGTCCAGGCCGCGCACCGTGGCACCGCTGAAATGTTCCACCAACAGCTCGGTGGAATTGCCCGGGCCGCACCCCAGGTCGATCACCGAACGGGCCTGGGTGGGGGGAATGGCGGCGAGCAGGTCCCGGGACGGACGGGTACGTTCCTGTTCGAAGGTGACGTATTGCTTGGCGGACCAGCCCATGGCGTTCTCCTGTGCGGCGCAGTGAGTCGAGGTGCGGCCAGTATAAGGCCGGGTGAAGAAGATAGAGCGAACGTAACGGTTTTGACTAATTCTGTGGGTTACGATTTCGTTATCTTCCCTACACGACCGATCGGAGAAAACCGCAGTGACCCAACTGACCCTGCTGTGCCTGCCTTATTCCGGCGCCAGCGCGATGGTGTACAGCCGCTGGCGGCGCACGTTGCCGCAATGGCTGCACGTGCAGCCAGTGGAGTTGCCGGGGCGCGGGGCGCGCTTCGACGAGCCGCTGCACACCGACATGGGTTCGTTGGCGATGCAGTTGGCGCGGGAGCTGTACCCGACGCTCCAGGCCCCGTACGCCTTGTTCGGCCACAGCCTGGGCGCGCTGCTGGCCTGTGAAATCGCCCACGCCTTGCGTGAACTCGGCAGCCCGGAACCGGTGGCGCTGTTTGCCTCCGGCACCGCGGCGCCGACGATGCGGGCCGACTACGATCGCGATTTCGCCAAGGCGAAAACCGATGCTGAGTTGATCGAGCAACTGCGCACCCTCAACGGTACGAGCGAGGAGATCCTGGCCAATGAAGAACTGATGGCCCTGACGCTGCCGATCCTGCGGGCCGACTTTTTACTGTGCGGACGTTTCCAGCCGCGGCAGCGGCCGCTGCTCAACAGCCCGGTGCATGTGTTCGGCGGCACGGCCGACAAGGCCACCACGGAGCAACTGATGGGCTGGCGCCGGGAAACCACGGGCAGCTTCTCGGTGGACATGCTGGCCGGTGGGCACTTCTTCATTCATGAGCACGAGGCCAAGGTGCTGCGGCTGATCAAGGATCAGTTGAGCGTGCATCATCGGCGGCATGGGTTGGCCACCAGCGCCTGACCACTGATCTAAACGACCTGCTTTTGTGGCGAGGGAGCTTGCTCCCGCTGGGTTGCGAAGCGACCCCAGCCAGGCCAGGCCCCCTTTCTTTCGAGGCTGGCAGATTTTGCGGCTGCTGCGCAGCCGAGCGGGAGCAAGCTCCCTCGCCACGGTTTTTCCTTCCTGACACAAATTCCCAAACGCTAATTTTTCCGGTTTGCATTCGTTTCATAGGGACGACTTGCCTTTGTGCCTAGTGCCCACTGATTCCGGATACCCCAGAAATGAATGCTGAAGACGCCTTGAAACTTGCTCGCCGGTTTATCGGGTTGCCCCTGGAAAAGCGCCGGATGTTCCTGGCCGCGTTGGACAAGGAGGGCGTGGAGTTCAGCGGTTTTCCCATTCCCCGGGGCGTCGAGGCCGAGGATCGCCAGGCGTTGTCCTATGCCCAGCAGCGCATGTGGTTTCTCTGGCAACTGGAGCCGGGCAGCGGCGCCTATAACCTGCCGGGTGCGGTGCGTCTCAAGGGCGCGTTGAGCCTGCCGGCGCTGGAGCAAGCCTTCGCCAGCCTGGTGGCCCGTCATGAAACCCTGCGCACGGTGTTCCAGCGCCAGGCCGACGACAGCCTGCTGCAGATCCCCTCCAACGCCGCGCTGAAGATCGGGCGCCAGGACTTCAGCGCCTTGCCAGCCGCCGAACGCGAACAGGCGGTGCGTCAGGCCGCCGAAGCACAATCGATGCAGCCTTTCGACCTGTCCAGCGGCCCGTTGCTGCGGGTCGAATTGCTCACGCTCGATGAACGCGAGCATGTGCTGCTGCTGACCTTGCACCACATCGTCTCCGATGGCTGGTCGATGAACGTGCTGATCGACGAGTTCATCCGCTGCTACGACGCCCATGAAGCGGGCGTGGCGCCGCAACTGGCCGATTTGCCGATCCAGTACAGCGACTATGCGCTGTGGCAACGCCGCTGGCTGGAAGCCGGCGAGCAGGCGCGTCAACTCGACTATTGGCAGGCGCAACTGGGCGATGAACACCCCGTGCTGGAACTGCCCATCGATCACCCGCGCCCGGCGATGCCCAGCTATCGCGGCACGCGCTTTGAATTCGCCGTGGAGCCGGCCCTGGCCGAGCAACTGCGCACCACCGCCCAGCGGCACAACATCACCCTGTTCATGCTCCTGCTCGGCGCCTTCAACGTGCTGCTGCATCGCTACACCGGCCACACCGATATCCGCGTCGGCGTGCCCATCGCCAACCGCAACCGCGCCGAAACCGAAGGGCTGATCGGCTTCTTCGTCAACACCCAGGTATTGCGCACCAAGCTCGGCGGCCAGACCCGTGTCGATGAGCTGCTGCGCACGGTCAAGGAAGCCGCCCTCGGTGCCCAGGCCCATCAGGACTTGCCGTTCGAACGCCTGGTGGAAGCCCTGAAACTGGAGCGCAGCCTCAGCCATACGCCGCTGTTTCAGGTGATGTACAACCACCAGCCGCACGTGGCCGACATCGCCAGCATTCGCACCGCGTCGGGTCTGGAGTTGTCGATGCTGGAATGGCAGGGCCGCACTACTCAGTTCGACCTGACCCTCGACACCTGGGAAAAGGCCGGCAAACTGCACGCGGCGCTGACCTACGCCAACGATCTGTTCGACGCCGCCACGGTCGAGCGCATGGCCCGACACTGGACGCGGCTGCTGCACGGCATGGTTGCCGACAGCCATGCACGCGTCGGTGAGTTGCCGTTGCTCGAAGCCGATGAGTATCAGCGCCTGATCCATGACTGGAACCCGCTGGGCGCGCCGTTCGACCAGACGCTGTGCATTCACCAACTGATCGCTCGCCAGGCCCAGGCCACGCCGGATGCCCTGGCCGTCACTTTCGCCGACACCCGACTGACCTACAGCGAACTCGACGGCCGCGCCAATCGCCTGGCCCACAAGCTCATCGAATTGGGCGTGGGCCCGGAAGTGCGCGTGGGCGTGGCGATGCTGCGCTCCGAACACCTGCTGATCGCCTTGCTGGCGGTGCTCAAGGCCGGCGGCGCCTACGTGCCGCTGGACCCGGACTACCCGGCCGAGCGCGTGGCCTACATGCTCGACGACAGCCGCGCCCGGGTCTTGCTGACCGAGCAGGCGGTGGCGGCGACGCTGAGCGTACCGAGCGAAACCGCCGTGCTGATGCTGGATCGGATCGAGCTGGGGCAGTACCCACTCCGTGCACCGATTACCCACGTCACGCCAGACAACCTCGCCTATGTGATCTATACCTCCGGCTCCACCGGTCAACCCAAGGGCGTGGCGATTGCCCATCGCAACGTGCTGGCGCTGATCGACTGGTCCCGATCGGTCTACAGCCGCGACGACATCCAGGGCGTACTCGCCGCCACGTCGGTGTGCTTCGATTTGTCGGTGTGGGAACTGTTCGTGACCCTGGCCAACGGCGGCTCGCTGATCATCGCCCGCAATGCCCTGGAATTGCCGCAACTGCCGGCCCGGGACCAGGTGCGGCTGATCAACACCGTGCCGTCGGCGATTGCCGCGTTGCAGCGCAATGGTGAGATCCCGGCCAGCGTGCGCATCATCAACCTCGCTGGAGAGCCGCTGAAGCAGAGCCTGGTGGATGCGCTGTACCAACATTCACCCTGTGAGTCTGTGGGAGCAAAGCCTGTGGAGTCAGTGCCTGTGGGAGCAAGCTTTGCTCCCACAGGCTCACTCCCACAGGTGGGTGGCGTTGAACATGTCTACGATCTTTACGGCCCCTCGGAAGACACCACCTATTCCACCTGGACCCGCCGCACCGCCGGCGGCACGGCGAACATCGGCCGCCCCCTCAAGCACACGGCCAGCTACCTGCTGGACGCCGACCTGCAACCGGTGCCCCAAGGCGTCTCGGCGGAGTTGTACCTGAGCGGCGCGGGCATCACCCGTGGTTACCTCGGCCGTGCCGCGATGACCGCCGAGAAATACGTGCCCAACCCGTTTTCCACCCACGGCGAACGCCTGTACCGCACCGGCGACCTGACCCGTTACCAGGCCGACGGCACCTTGCAGTACGTCGGTCGCATCGACCATCAGGTCAAGGTCCGCGGCTTCCGTATCGAGCTGGGGGAGATCGAAGCGCGCCTGCTGCAACAGCCCCAGGTGCGCGAATTGGCGGTGCTGGCCCAGGACAGTGAGCACGGTCAGCAACTGGTGGCCTTCCTCGTCCCGAGCGACGCCAAGGTGCTGACCGAGGCCGAGCACCAGGTGCAATTGCGCGAAACCCTCAAGGCTGCTTTGCGTGAACACCTGCCGGATTACATGGTGCCGGCCTACCTGGTGTTCCTCGATCAACTGCCGCTGACCCCCAATGGCAAACTCGACCGCAAGGCCTTGCCGGCCATTGACGGCAGTGAGCAGCAGCGCGAATTCGTCGCGCCCCACAGCCCCATGGAAAAAGCCCTGGCGGCGATCTGGCAGGACGTACTGAACCTCGACAGCATCGGCCTGGAAGACAACTTCTTCGAGCTGGGCGGTGATTCCATCGTCTCCATGCAAGTGGTCAGCCGTGCGCGGCAAGCCGGGATCGTGCTCAATCCCAAAGCCCTGTTCCAGCACCAGACCCTGCGCAGCCTGGCGCTGGTTGCGCGCCAGGGCGACAGCCATGCGGTCGATCAAGGCCTGGCGCGCGGCGCGGTGCCGTTGACGCCGGTGCAGCAGTGGTTCTTCGAGCGTGACATTCCCGAGCGGCAACATTGGAACCAGTCGCTGCTGCTGGTGCCCGGCGAGCCCCTTGACGTCGCGGCATTGGAATCGGCCCTGGCCCGTTTGGTCGAGCACCATGACAGCCTGCGCCTGCGCTTTACCCAGGTGAACGGCCACTGGCAGCAAGCCTATGCCGAGCCGTCGGCGGCCAGTGTGTTGTGGCAACGCCAGGCGACGTCGGTCGAACAACTCAACGCCCTGTGCGACGACGCCCAGCGCAGCCTCGACCTGGACGATGGGCCGCTGTTGCGAGCCTTGCTGGTGGACATGGCCGATGGCAGCCAGCGCTTGTTGCTGGCGATCCATCACCTGGTGGTGGACGGGGTTTCGTGGCGCGTGCTGCTGGACGATCTGCAACAGTTCTACCGCCAATTGCAGGCCGGCCAGCCGATCCAGGTGCCGGCCAAGACCAGCGCGTATGGACAATGGGCCGCGCACCTGCACGGGCATCTCGATGGCTTCATGGACAGCCTCGATTACTGGCGTGCCCAGGGCCATGCGCCGGCCGGCAACGGCTTGCCGTGCGACTACCCCGAGCGCCTGCTCCTGGCGTGTGACGAGCGCAAGGTGCAAGTGCGGCTGGACGCCGAACAGACCCGCCAACTGCTGCAACAGGCGCCCAGGGCCTACCGCACCCAGGTCAATGACCTGCTGCTGACGGCCCTGGCCCGTACGGTGTGCCGTTGGACCGGGCAGGACAGCACACTGATCCAGCTCGAAGGCCATGGCCGTGAAGAGCTGTTCGAGGGCGTTGACCTGACCCGCACCGTCGGTTGGTTCACCAGCCTGTTCCCGGTCAGCCTCCGCCCGGCGTCGGCGTTGAGTGCGTCGATCAAGACCATCAAGGAGCAACTGCGCGCCGTACCGGACAAGGGCCTGGGCTATGGCGTGCTGCGCTACCTGGGCGAACCGGCGGTGCGTGCCGAACTGGCAGCCTTGGCGGCGCCGCGCATCACCTTCAACTACCTGGGGCAGTTCGACCGGCAGTTCGACGACGGCGCGCTGTTCGTACCCTCCAGCGAAGGCAGTGGCGCGGCGCAACATGCCCGGGCGCCGCTGGCGAACTGGTTGACAGTGGAAGGCCAGGTCTACGGTGGGGAGTTGTCCCTGAACTGGGGGTTCAGCGAGCGGATGTTCAAGCAGCAGACCATCGAGACACTGGCCGCTGACTACCTCGCCGAGCTGAGGACGTTGATCGAACACTGCTGCGCGCTGGAAACGCCACAGGCGACGCCATCGGACTTCCCCCTGGCCCGCATCAGTCAGGCGCAACTCGACAACCTGCCGATGGCCGCCGGGCAGTTGGACGACCTCTATCCGTTGTCGCCGATGCAGCAGGGCTTGCTGTTCCACACTTTGTACGAGCAGGCGGCGGGGGAGTACATCAACCAGTTGCGCGTGGACGTCCAAGGCATCGATGCGCAGCGCTTCGCCGACGCCTGGCAGGCCACCCTCGATGCCCACGATAGTTTGCGTAGCGGCTTTGTCTGGCAGGGTGACCTGGAGCAGCCGTTGCAGATCGTTCATCGCCAGGTCGAGTTGCCATTCACGGTCCTCGACTGGCGCGGGCGCGAGCACCTCGCCGAGGCCCTGAATGAGCGCGCCGACGCCGAGCGTCGTCAGGGCTTCGACCTGACCCAGGCGCCGTTGCTGCGCCTGGTGCTGGTGCAGACCGAGGCCGAGCGCTGGCACCTGATCTACACCCATCACCACATCCTGATGGACGGCTGGAGCAACGCTCAATTGCTGGGCGAAGTGTTGCAGCGCTACAGCGGTCGCTTGCCCAAGGCCAATGTCGGGCGTTATCGCGACTACATCGCCTGGCTGCAACGCCAGGACGCTCAATTGAGCGAGACGTTCTGGACCGGTCAGTTGGCAACCTTGCAAGAGCCAACGCGGTTGGCGCGCGTCATGTCCACCAGCGAAATCCACAGCGGCCATGGTGATCACTTCCAGACCCTGGACGCGACCCGCACCCAGGCCCTGGAACAGTTCGCCCGCCAACAGAAAGTCACCCTCAACACCCTGGTGCAAGCGGCGTGGTTGTTGTTGCTGCAACGCTACACCGGCCATGACAGCGTCGCCTTCGGTGCCACCGTGGCCGGGCGTCCGGCGGATCTGCCGGGCATCGAGCAACAGGTCGGCCTGTTCATCAACACCTTGCCGGTGATCGCCGCGCCAAGGCCGGACCAGTCGGTCGGCGCCTGGTTGCAAGCCGTGCAGGCGCAGAACCTCAGCTTGCGGGAATTCGAGCACACGCCGTTGGCGGACATCCAGCGCTGGGCCGGGCAGGGCGGCGAGGCGCTGTTCGACAACATCCTGGTGTTCGAGAACTACCCGATTGCCCAGGCCCTGGCAGAAGGCGCCGGGCAGGGCGCGGTATTTGGCGACGTCAGCCACCTGGAGCAAACCCATTATCCGTTGAGCGTGGCCGTGACCCTCGGCCAGACCCTGGCGCTGCACTACAGTTTCGACCGGGCGCATTTCAGCCCGGCGGCCATCGACGGCATCAGCGCGCAGCTGTCGCTGCTGTTGGAACGCTTCGCCGAGTCGGCGACGCGCACCCTCGGGCAAATCGCCCTGGTCAGCGTCGAGGAACAGGCCCGGCAACAGGCTGCCAACCACCCGCAGCCATACCCGACCGACATCGCCGTGCATCAGCGCATCGCCCATCTGGCGGCGCACAAGCCCCTGGCGACGGCGGTGATCTTCGACGGCCAGCGCTTCAGCTATGGCGACATCGACCGGCGCGCCAACCAGTTGGCCCACGCCTTGATTGCCCGTGGCGTAGCCCCGGAAACCCGGGTTGGTGTGGCCCTGCCACGCAGCGAAGGGGTGATCGTCGCGCTGCTGGCGGTGCTCAAGGCCGGCGCGGCCTATGTGCCACTGGACACCAGTTACCCACGGGAACGCCTGGCGTACCTGATCGAGGATTCGGGGCTGGCGCTGTTGCTCACCGACTCCCGGGTGTCGGCGCAACTGCCGCTGGAGGGCGCCAATCAAGTGCTGGAACTCGATCGCCTGGACTTGAGCTTGCAACCTGCGGATGCACCCTCGGTCGCCGTCGATCCGCAGAACCTCGCCTACGTGATCTACACCTCCGGTTCCACCGGCAACCCCAAAGGCGTGAGCGTGGCCCACGGCCCGCTGGCGATGCACTGCCAGGCCATCGGCGAGCGCTATGAAATGCGCGACAGCGATTGCGAATTCCACTTCATGTCCTTCGCCTTCGACGGTGCCCACGAGCGCTGGCTCACCAGCCTGACCCACGGCGCCTCGCTGCTGATTCGCGACGACAGCCTGTGGACCCCGGAACAGACCTACCACGCCATGGGCGAACACGGCGTGACGGTAGTGGCGTTCCCGCCGGTGTACCTGCAACAACTGGCCGAGCACGCCGAGCGCGAGGGCAATCCGCCGAAGGTGCGCATCTACTGCTTCGGCGGCGATGCGGTGCCCAACGCCAGTTTCGAACGGGTCAAGCGCGCCCTCGATCCGGACTTCATCATCAACGGCTATGGCCCGACCGAAACCGTGGTCACCCCGCTGATCTGGAAGGCCGGCCGCGACGTGGCGTGTGGCGCCGCCTATGCACCCATCGGCAGCCGCATCGGCGACCGCAGCGCCTATGTGCTCGACGCCGACCTGAACCTGCTGCCCCAAGGCATGGCCGGTGAGCTGTACCTGGGTGGCACCGGGCTGGCGCGGGGTTACCTGAACCGTCCGGGCCTGACGGCCGAGCGCTTTGTCGCCGACCCGTTCAGCCGCAGCGGCGGCTTGCTCTATCGCACCGGCGACCTGGTGCGCCAACGGGCCGATGGCACCTTCGATTACCTGGACCGCATCGACAACCAGGTGAAGATCCGCGGCTTCCGCATCGAGCTGGGTGAGGTCGAAGCCAGCCTGCAAGCCCTCGACGGCGTGCGCGAAGCGGTGGTGGTGGCCCAGGAAGGCACCGCCGGCAGTGGCAAGCGCCTGGTCGCCTACGTGGTGGCCAATGAACCGGTGCCGGAGGATTTCGCCGAGCACCTGCGTGACCAGCTCAAGGCAACCTTGCCGGCGCACATGGTCCCGGCCTATCTGCTGCGGCTCGACCGCCTGCCGCTGACCCCCAACGGCAAGCTCGACCGCAAGAACCTGCCCAAGCCCGACGTCAGCCAATTGCAGCAGACCTACGTGGCCCCGCGCAGCGCGCTGGAACAGCAACTGGTGTCGATCTGGCAGGACGTACTCAAGCTCGCGCAAGTGGGCCTGCGGGACAACTTCTTCGAACTGGGCGGCGATTCCATCGTCTCGATCCAGGTGGTCAGCCGCGCACGCCAGGCCGGTATTCATTTCACGCCCAAGGACTTGTTCCAGCACCAGACCATCGAGGCGCTGGCGGCGGTGGCGCAGACGGGCGCACCGCGGCAAGCGCTGGACCAGCAACCGGCCAGCGGCGAAACGGCGCTGCTGCCGATTCACCAGTGGTTCTTTGCCCAGGCGATTCCTGACCGTCATCACTGGAACCAGTCGGTGATGCTCAAGCCGACCCAGGCGTTGGATGCCCGGGCGCTGGAGCAGGCCTTGAACGCCCTGGTCGTGCACCACGACAGCCTGCGCCTGGCGTTCATCGAACAGGCCGGAGGCTGGACGGCGGGCTACCGTGACGGGGTGGCTGACGGGATTGTCTGGCAAGCCGACGTCACCGATCTCGCTGGGTTGGAAACGCTGGGCAATCAGGCCCAGCGCAGCCTGCAACTGGACGGTGGCTCGCTGATCCGTGCGGTGCTGGCGAACCTCGCCGATGGCACCCAGCGCCTGCTGTTGATCGTGCATCACCTGGTGGTCGACGGGGTGTCCTGGCGGATCCTCGTCGAAGACCTGCAAATGGCTTATCGGCAGGCGCTCGCCGGTGCGGTCGTGCAACTGCCGGCCAAGACCAGCGCGATCAAGGCCTGGGCCGAAGCGTTACAGGGCTACGCCAGCAGCCCATCCTTGCAGGCCGAGCTGGGGGGCTGGCAACAGCAGTTGCAAGGCGCCGCCACGGCGTTGCCATGGGATAACCCCCAGGGCGGACAGCAACATGGCCAAGCCGTGACGATTCGCACGGCCCTGGACAAAAACCTCACCCGGCAATTGCTGCAGCAAGCCCCGGCGGCCTATCGCACCCAGGTCAATGACCTGTTGCTCACCGCCCTGGCGCGGGTGATGGTGCGCTGGACTGGCGCTGACAATGTGTTAGTGCAACTCGAAGGTCACGGCCGTGAAGAACTGTTCGAGCACATCGACCTGACCCGCACGGTCGGCTGGTTCACCAGCCTGTTCCCGGCCTGTTTGACACCCGCTGCCGACCTCGCTGCTTCGCTGAAGCAGATCAAGGAACAACTGCGCGCCATCCCCCACAAGGGCATCGGTTTCGGTGCCCTGGCGCACCTGGGCGATGCGTCAGCGCGGCAAGCGTTGCAGGCCTTGCCGACGCCGCAACTGACCTTCAACTATCTCGGCCAGTTCGACGGCAATTTCGCGGCGGCTGACGATGCCCTGTTTGTGCCCACCGACGAGCATGGCGGTGAAGAGTTGAACATGCAGGGCCCGCTGGGCAGTCCGCTGGCGCTGGACGGCAAAGTCTTCGGCGGCGCGCTGGACTTGACCTGGACCTTCAGCGGCGACCTGTTCCAGGCGTCGACCATTCAACGACTGGCCGACGACTACCTGGAAGAACTCACCGCGCTCATCCGTCATTGCTGCGACAGCCAGCACCGTGGCGTGACGCCGTCGGACTTCCCGTTGGCGCGGCTGACCCAGGCGCAACTGGATACCCTGGTGCGCCAACCCCAGGCCGTCGACGACATCTACCCGCTGTCGCCGATGCAACAGGGCATGCTGTTTCACTCCTTGCTCGGACAAGGCAGTGGCGACTACATCAACCAGATGCGCCTCGACGTCGAGAGCGTCGACCCGCAACGTTTCCGCGCGGCCTGGCAGGCGGTGGTCGATGCCCATGACATTCTGCGCACCGGGTTCTTCTGGCAGGGCGACCTGGCGCAGCCGGTGCAAATCGTCCAGCGTCAGGTCGAGGTGCCGTTCCGTGTGCTCGATTGGAATGGGCGGACGGACATTGGCGGCGCCTTGCAAACCCTGGCCGATGAAGAGCGTGCCCAAGGCCTGGACCTGACCCAGGCGCCGCTGATGCGCCTGGTGCTGGTGCGCACCGGCACTGATCGTCATCACCTGATCTACACCAACCATCACATCCTGATGGATGGCTGGAGCAGCGCGCAGTTGCTCGGTGAAGTGTTGCAGCATTACCGGGGCGACAGCGTGGCCCGTCCGGCCGGTCGTTATCGCGATTACATTGCCTGGCTGCAACGCCAGGACGCGAGCCTCGGCGAAGGGTTCTGGACGCAACAGTTGCGCACGCTGGATGAGCCGGTGCGCCTGGCCCAGGTGTTTGCCCGCCCGGCGCAGGACGTCTCGGCGAAGCCGTACGGCCATCACCGCGTACAGCTGGATGCGCTGCAGAGCCAACGCCTGGCCGAGTTCGCCCGGGAATCCAAAGTCACCGTCAACACCCTGGTGCAAGCGGCCTGGCTGCTGCTGTTGCAGCGCTACACCGGCAAGGCCAGCGTGGCGTTTGGCGCAACGGTGGCGGGGCGGCCGGCGGACCTGGTGGGCGTCGAGGGCCAGATCGGCCTGTTCATCAACACCTTGCCGGTCATCGCCAGCCCGCGTCCGGAACAGAGCCTGGGGGACTGGCTGCACAGCGTCCAGGCGCAGAACCTGGCCTTGCGCGAGTTCGAGCACACGGCGCTGTTCGACATCCAGCGCTGGGCTGGCCTGGGCGGCGAAGCCTTGTTCGACAACATCCTGGTGTTCGAGAACTACCCGATTTCCGAAGCCTTGGCGCAGGGGGCGCCTGAAGGCTTGCGTTTCGGTGCCGTGGATAACCTGGAACAGACCAACTACCCGCTGACCCTGCTGGTCAGCCTCGGTGCCGAACTGGCGGTGCAGTTCAGCTATCAGTGCGAGAGTTTTGCTCAGGCCTCGGTCGAGCGGATCGGCCTGCATCTGCAGCGCTTGCTGGTGCAAATGACCGACGCCGGGCAACGTTCCTTGGGCGAGCTGAGCTTGCTCGACGAGCGCGAAACCCGCCAGCACGTGCAAGGCTGGAACGCCACCGCAGCCAGTTATCCACAGACGCGTTGCGTCCATCAATTGTTCGAGGCCCAGGCCCGCCAAACGCCGGATGCCACGGCACTGGTGTTCGCCGAGCAGGCGCTGAGCTACGCCGAACTCAATGTCCGGGCCAACCGCCTGGCCCATCGCTTGATCGAACAGGGTGTGGGGCCCGATCAATTGGTCGGTGTCGCGCTGGAGCGCGGCGTGGAGATGATTGTCGCCTTGCTGGCGATCCTCAAGGCCGGTGGCGCCTACCTGCCACTGGACCCGGCGTTCCCCCAGGACCGCCTGGCGCACATGATCGAAGACAGCGGCATCGAACTGCTGCTGACCCAACGTTCGCTGCTCAACCAGCTACCGCTGTCCTGTGGGAGCGGTGTTGGCGTTAAGACATTGGTGTTGGATCAGGAGGGTGTCTGGTTCGACGGTGATACCTGCGAGGCGCCGGCGACGCGCCTGGATGCGGAGCACCTGGCCTACGTGATCTACACCTCCGGTTCCACCGGCAAGCCCAAGGGCGTGATGGTGCGTCATGGGGCGCTGGTGAATTTCGTCGCCAGCATGGCCCGTGAACCGGGCATCGCCGCCAGTGATCGAGTGCTGTCGCTGACCACGTTCTCGTTCGATATCTTCGGCCTGGAACTGTACGGAGCGCTGTTGAGCGGTGCCTGCGTGGTGCTGGTGGACAAGCAGAGCGCCCACGACCCCGAGGCGCTGCTCAAGACCATCGACCGGCAACAGGTCAGCGTGGTCCAGGCCACGCCCTCGACCTGGCGCATGTTGCTCGACCACCCGGCGTCCGCGTTGCTGGCCGGGCGCAAGTGCCTGTGCGGTGGCGAGGCGTTGGCCGAGGACCTGGCCGAGCGGCTGCTGGATGTCGCTGGCGAGGTCTGGAACCTGTATGGCCCGACTGAAACCACCATCTGGTCGGCGGCCTACCGCTTGACTGAAGAGCAACGCGTGCCGTACCTCGGCCGGCCGATTGCCAACACGTCGCTGTACATCGTCGGCGATCACTTCGCGCCAAACCCGGTCGGGCTGATCGGCGAACTGCTGATTGGCGGCGACGGCCTGGCCCGGGGTTACCACGACCGTGCGGCGCTCACCGCCGAGCGCTTCCTGCCGGACCCGTTCGGCAACGGCGCGCGGGTGTACCGCACCGGTGACCTGGCGCGCCAGTGTGGCGACGGCGTGATCGAGTACATCGGTCGGGTCGACCATCAAGTGAAGATCCGCGGCTTCCGCATCGAACTGGGGGAAATCGAAGCCTGCCTGCTGGCCCAGGAAGCGATCCGCGAAGCCGTGGTGGTGCCCCAGCAAGGGCCGGGCGGCCTGCAGTTGGTGGCCTACCTGATTGCCGCCCATCCGGAGGTGGCTGAGCCGGCGGCACTGCGCGAAGCCCTCAAGGCGCAGCTCGCGCCGTTGCTGCCCGATTACATGATGCCGGCGCACTGGCTGTTGCTCGAACGCTTGCCGCTGACCCCCAACGGCAAGCTCGACCGCAAGGCCCTGCCGCTGCCGGACGCCCGGCAACTGCTGCGTGCCTACGTGGCGCCACAAGGCGCGCTCGAACAGGGCATCGCCGACATCTGGCAAGACGTGCTCAAGCTCGAACGGGTAGGGCGCGACGACAACTTCTTTGAACTGGGTGGGCATTCCCTGCTGGCGACGCAAGCGACGGCGCGCCTGCAAATGCAGCAAGGCGCCGCGGTGCCCCTGGACTTGCTGTTCAGCACCACGTCCCTGGCCGACTACGCCGCACAACTGGCGGCCCACCTGACCCCTCACTCCAGCGCCGACCTGAGTGAGATGCATGATTTCCTGGCAGACCTGGAGACCCTTTGAATGACTCAGCTCGATAACCTGTCTCTGGTTCAGCGATTCATCCGTTTACCGCTCGCCCAACGGCAAGCGTTCCTGCACAAGCTGCACAGCAAAAACATGAGCCTGGCGGCATTGCCGATCCCGGCGATGCGCGACGAATTCGAGACCCTGGACCTGTCCTACGCCCAGGAGCGCCAGTGGTTCCTCTGGCAACTGGACCGTCACAGCGGGGCCTATCACGTGCCCACGGCGCTGCGCCTGCGCGGCGCCCTCGACCTGCCGGCGCTGCAACGCAGTTTCGACGCCTTGCTGGCCCGTCACGATGTGCTGCGCACGGTGTTCGTCGACAGCCCGCAAGGGCCTCGGCAAGAAGTGCTGGCACAATTGCGCCTGGCGATCGAACCGGAAGCCGCGGATGAGGCCGCGCTCAAAACCCTGATCGATGACGAAATCGCTGGATTGTTCGACCTGCAACAGGGGCCGTTGCTGCGGATCAAGCTGCTGCAACTGGCTGCCGACGACCATGTGCTGGTGCTGACCCAGCACCACATCATTTGCGATGGCGCCTCCGCACGGATCATGGTCAACGACCTGGTCCAACTCTACGCCGCCCACCGCAGCGGTCAGGCACCGACCCTGGCACCCTTGCCGATCCAGTACGCCGACTATGCGATCTGGCAGCGCAAATGGATGGAGGCCGGCGAGCTGGAACGACAGTTGGCCTACTGGACCGAACGGCTGGGCGATGGCGGCGAAGTCCTGCCGTTGCCAACGGACCGCCCACGCCCGGCGCTGCAAAGCCATCGCGGCGCACGCCTGGACTTGCGCTTCGACGCCGGGCTGACCCAGGGCCTGAAGCAACTGGCCCAGCGCGAAGCTTCGACGTTGTTCATGGTTTTGCTGGCGTCGTTCCAGGCCTTGTTGCACCGTTACAGCGACCAGTCGGACATCCGCGTCGGCGTCCCGATCGCCAACCGCAATCGCCCGGAAACCGAAGGCCTGATCGGCTTTTTCGTCAACACCCAGGTGCTCAATGCCCAGGTGCGGGGCGATTTGCCTTTCGTGCAGTTGCTGGCGCAGGTCAAGCAGGCCTCGCTGGGGGCGCAAGCCCATCAGGACCTGCCGTTCGAGCAGTTGGTGCAGGCATTGGCACCGCAGCGACAGGCGAGCCACAGCCCGCTGTTCCAGGTGATGTTCAACCACCAGAGCGGCGGCGCGGCCCAGGCCCTGCAACTGCCGGGATTGCAGGTCGAGAGCCTCGACTGGCGTTCCCACACCGCCCAATTCGACTTGACCCTCGACACCCACGAGACCGACGGTGAGCTGGCCGCGTCCCTGAGCTACGCCACCGACCTGTTCGACGCCAGCACCGTGCAACGCATGGCCGAGCACTGGCTGAACCTGCTGCACGGCATTGTCGCCAACCCTCGGCAACGCATCGGTGAACTGCCGCTGCTGACGGCCGCCGAGCAACAGCAGCACATTGGCCAATGGAACCCAGCGCCGCGCAGCTTCCCGGGCGAGGCCTGCCTGCATCAGCGCATCGCCGAACAAGCGCGTTTGCGTCCTGATGCCACTGCTTTGCGTTTCAACGAAAACAGCCTGACTTACGGCGCCCTCAACGCCCAGGCCAACCGTCGCGCCCATCAGTTGATCACCCACGGTGTTGGCCCGGATGTACTGGTGGGGCTGGCGGCCGAGCGCGGTTTCGACATGCTGGTGGGCCTGCTGGCAATCCTCAAGGCCGGTGGTGCCTATGTGCCGCTGGACCCGACGTATCCCCAGGATCGTCTGGCCTACATGATGCAGGACAGCGGCATCCGTTTGCTGCTGACCCAGGCGTCCCTGATTGATCAATTGCCGGTGCCGGACGGCGTGCAAACGCTGCTGCTGGACGCCGACGTCAGTGCATTCGCCGACAGCGATCCGCAGGTGTCGATGGACGCCGAAAACCTCGCCTACGTGATCTACACCTCCGGTTCCACCGGCAACCCCAAAGGCACGTTGCTGCCGCACCACAACGTGCTGCGCCTGTTCGAGGCCACCGAGCCGTGGTTCAACTTCGGTGCGGCGGATGTCTGGAGCCTGTTCCATTCCTATGCGTTCGACTTTTCGGTCTGGGAAATCTTTGGCGCACTGCTCCACGGCGGCGAGTTGCTTATCGTGCCGTACGACATCAGCCGTTCCCCGCAGCAGTTCCACGAATTGCTCTGCGACGCCGGGGTGACGGTGCTCAACCAGACGCCATCGGCGTTCAAGCAATTGATGCACGAAGCCTGCGCCGACTCGCGAAGCAATGCCTTGCGCTACGTGGTGTTCGGCGGCGAGGCGCTGGACGTCAAGTCCTTGCGCCCGTGGTTCGAGCGCTTCGGCGACGCGGCGCCGCAACTGATCAACATGTACGGCATCACCGAAACCACCGTGCACGTGACTTACCGTCCGCTGTCGATAGCGGACCTGGAACAGGACGCCAGCAGCCCCATCGGCGAGCCGATTGCCGACCTGTCGTGGTACCTGCTGGACGGCGATTTGAATCCGGTGCCGAAAGGCTGCATCGGAGAGTTGTACGTCGGTCGCGCCGGCCTGGCCCGGGGTTATCTGAATCGTGGCGACCTCACCGCATTGCGGTTCATCCCCGACCCGTTCGGCGACAGCGGCGCACGTTTGTACCGCACCGGCGACCTGGCGCAGTACCGCAGCGATGGGGTGATCGAGTACGTCGGCCGCATCGACCATCAAGTGAAGATCCGTGGCTTCCGCATTGAGCTGGGCGAAATCGAAGCGCGCCTGAATGCCCTGGTGTCGGTACGCGAAGCGCTGGTGTTGGCCCAGGAAGGCCCGAGCGGCCAGCAACTGGTGGGTTACGTGATTGCGGCGCAAGTCGGCGAGGACGAAGCCGACCTGCGCGAACAGATCAAGACCCAACTCAAGGCCGAGCTGCCGGACTACATGGTGCCGACGCACCTGCTGTTCCTCGAGCAATGGCCGCTGACCGCCAACGGCAAGCTCGATCGCAAGGCCTTGCCAACCGCCGACGCCAGCCAGATCCAGCAGGACTACGTGGCGCCGCGAAGTGAACTGGAGCAACAGATCGCAACGATCTGGCAGGACGTGCTCAAAGTGGAGCGGGTCGGCTTGAGCGATAACTTCTTTGAGCTGGGCGGCGATTCGATTGTCTCCATCCAGGTGGTCAGCCGCGCCCGTCAGACGGGCATCCGCTTTACCCCCAAGGACTTGTTCCAGCACCAGACCGTGCAGGCGCTGGCGAGCGTCGCCCAAATGGGTGGGCAGGCGCAGGCCATCGATCAAGCGTCGACCGAAGGGTCGACACCGTTGTTGCCGATCCAGCAGGCGTTTTTCGCCGAGGTGATTCCCGAGCGTCACCACTACAACCAGTCGGTGCTGCTGAAACCGGCCAGCCCGTTGCAAGCTTCCGTGTTGGGGCAGGCCTTGCAGGCGTTGGTGCTGCACCACGACGCCTTGCGTTTGTCCTTCAGTGAAACCGCCGAAGGATGGCGCGCCGAACACCGTGAGGTGGCGGCGCAACAACAGGCTTGGGCGAGCAACGGTTTGCTGTGGCAGCGTGACGTGGCCGATGCCAGCGCGCTGGAAACCCTCGCCAATCAGGCCCAGCGCAGCCTCGACCTGGACGCCGGGCCGCTGTTGCGCGGCGTCCTGGCGACCTTGGCCGATGGCAGCCAGCGCCTGTTGCTGGTGGTTCATCACTTGGCGGTGGACGGTGTGTCGTGGCGGATTCTGTTCGACGACCTGCAAACCGCCTACCAGCAGTTGCTCGCCGGCCAAGCCCTGCAATTACCGGCCAAGACCAGCTCGGTCAAGGCCTTTGCCGAGCAGTTGCAAGCCCACGCTCGCAGCGCGGAGCTGCAGCAGCAATTGGCCTACTGGCAAGGGCTACTGCACGACGCACCGACCGACCTGCCGTGCCTCGACCCCGAGGCGATCGGGCAAAACCGCGAGGCCGTCACCGTTCACACACGGCTGGACGCGCCCTTGACCCGGCAGTTGCTGCAAGAGGCGCCAGCGGCCTATCGCACCCAGGTCAATGACCTGTTGCTCACGGCCCTGGCCCGGGTGATTTGCCGTTGGACCGGCCACGACAGCCTGTTGCTCCAGCTCGAAGGCCATGGCCGCGAAGAGCTGTTCGCCAACGTCGACCTGACCCGCACGGTGGGGTGGTTCACCAGTCTGTTCCCGGTGCGGTTGTCGCCGGCGGTCGAACTGGCGGACTCGATCAAGTCGATCAAGCAAGGGCTGCGGACGATTCCCGACAAAGGCGTGGGCTTCGGTGCGCTGCGTTACCTGGGCGAAGACGCCAGTCGGGCGGCCTTGGAAGCCTTGCCGGTGCCGCGCATTACCTTCAACTACCTCGGCCAGTTCGACGGCAGTTTCGATCAGGACCAAGGCGCGCTGTTCAGCCCGGCCAGCGAAAGCGCCGGCGACGAGCAAAGCCCGCTGACCACCCTGGGCAACTGGCTGACGCTCAACGGTCAGGTGTTCGATGGCGCGCTGCGGCTGGGCTGGACGTTCAGTGCGCAACAGTTCGAGCCGGCGACCATCCAGCGGTTGGCCGATGAGTACGCCCGTGAGCTGGCGCTGTTGATCGCCCATTGCTGCGACCCGACGAGCCAGGGCATGACGCCGGTGGACTTTCCCCTGGCCGGCCTGACCCAGGCACAACTCGATGGCCTGGCGCTGTCGGCACGCGGGGTGGAAGACCTTTACCCGCTGGCACCGATGCAGCAAGGCATGTTGTTCCACAGCCTGTACGAAGCGGGCAGCGGCCAGTACATCAACCAGATGCGCCTGGACATCGAAGGCCTCGACCCTCGGCGTTTCGAGGCGGCCTGGCAAGCGGCGGTCGATGCCCATGACAGCCTGCGCAGCAGTTTTATCTGGCAGGGCAGCGAGCGGCCGGTGCAAGTGGTGCACAAGCAGGTGCGAGTGCCGTTCACCTCCCTGGACTGGAGCGCCCGTGCCGATGCCACCCAGGCCCTGGCCGAACGGGCGGACGCCGAGCGCGAACAGGGCTTCGACCTGGCCTGCGCGCCGTTGCTGCGCCTGGTGCTGGTGCGCACCGCTGAGCGGCGTTATCACCTGATCTACACCCATCACCACATTCTGATGGACGGCTGGAGCAACTCGCAGTTGCTCGGCGAGGTCCTGCAACGCTACGACGGCCAGGCCCTGCCGCGCCCGGCCGGGCGGTATCGGGACTACATCGCCTGGCTGCAAGGCCGCGACGCCCAGGCCAGCGAAACCTTCTGGCTGGCGCAATTGCAAAGCCTGGAGGCGCCGACCCGTCTGGCCGAGCCCCGTGTCGCACCGCTGCAACCGGCGTTGGAAAGCAGCCACGCCAGCCACTACCACGACCTGACGCCCCAGCAGACCCAACGCCTGAGCGAGTTCGCCCGCCAGCAGAAAGTCACCCTCAACACCGTCGTCCAGGCGACCTGGTTGTTACTGCTGCAGCACTACACCGGGCACGCCACCGTGGCCTTCGGCGCCACCGTGTCGGGGCGGCCGAGCGAGCTCAAGGGCGTTGAGCAGCAGATCGGCCTGTTCATCAACACCTTGCCGGTCATCGCCAGCCCGCGTCCGGAGCAAGCGCTGAGCGCACTGCTGCAACAGATCCAGGGCCAGAACGTGGCCTTGCGCGAGCACGAGCACACGCCATTGTTCGAGATCCAGCGCTGGGCCGGGCAGGGCGGTGACGGTTTGTTCGACACCTTGCTGGTGTTCGAAAACTACCCCGTGTCCCAGGCCCTGCAAGCGCAGGCGCCCTCGGGTTTGAGCTTCGGCAGCGTGGCCAGCCAGGAACAGACTAATTTCCCGTTGACCCTGGCCGTCAATCTAACTGACATCCTGAGCCTGCACTTCACCTATGCCCATGCTGCTTTCCCTATACACACCGTCGAGCGCCTGGCTGAGCAGGTGGCCTACGTGCTCGCGCAGATGGTGAGCCTGCCGGCCGGCGGTTGCGTGGGCGACATCCAACTGCTGGATGAGGTGACCCGTGACAGGCTGCTGCACGACTGGAACGCCACTTCGGTGGTGGAGCCGCCTCGGCGCCCGGTCCATCAATGGATCGAGGCCCAGGCCCGAAGCACCCCCGACGCGGTCGCCGTGGTCAGCGAGCAGGAAACGCTTACTTACGCCGAGCTCAACGCCCGGGCCAATCGCCTGGCCCATGGCTTGATCGAACGCGGCATCGGCCCTGACGTGCTGGTGGGGCTGGCGCTGTCGCGCAGCGTGCAGATGGTCGTCGGCTTGCTGGCGGTGCTCAAGGCCGGTGGCGCCTACGTGCCGCTGGACCCGGCCTATCCGCGGGATCGCCTGGCGTACATGGTCGAGGACAGCGGCATCGCCTTGCTCCTCACTGATACCGATGGGTTGCCGCTGTTCGGCGACGCTGCCGTGGCCACGCTGCTGTTGGATCAGCCCGGGCAATGGCTGGCCGGCTACAGCGAGCGCGACCCGGGCGTGGCCATCGACGGCGAGCACCTCGCTTATGTGATCTACACCTCCGGCTCCACCGGCAAGCCCAAGGGCGTGACCCTTCGCCATGCCGGCCTGAGCAACCACATGGCGTGGATGCAGGATTGTTTGAAACTGACCGCCGCCGACCGCGTCCTGCAGAAAACCGCGATCAGTTTCGATGCCTCGGTCTGGGAGTTCTGGCTGCCGTTGATGAGCGGCGCGCAACTGGTGCTCGCCAGCCCGCACCTGAACCTCGACCTGACCACCCTCTGGGCCGACGTGGCGCGGTGGCGCATCAGCGTGCTGCAAATGGCGCCCTCGCTGTTGCAGGCCTTGCTGCCTCTGGCGACCCGCGAGCAACTGGCCTCCCTGCGCCTGCTGCTGTGCGGCGGCGAGGCCTTGAGCACGCACCTGTCACGCCAGGTCATGGCGCTGTTCGAGGGCGAGCTGCGCAACCTCTATGGCCCGACCGAAGCGACCATCGACACCAGCAGCCATGCCGTGGTGCGCGGCCGCGAAGAGGACGCCGAGCGGATCATCGCCATCGGCCGTCCCATCGATAACGTGCGCACCTACGTGCTGGACGCGGCGTTGCGGCCTTGCGCCGTGGGCGCCGTCGGCGAGTTGCACATCGCCGGTGATTCCCTGGCCCGTGGTTACCACCAACGAGCGGCACTGTCCGCCGAACGCTTCATTCCCGACCCGTTCGCGCCAGATGCCGGCGGTCGCCTGTATCGCACCGGTGACCTGGCGCGTTACGGCGCGGACGGGGTGATCGAGTACCTCGGCCGGATCGACCATCAAGTGAAGATCCGTGGCCTGCGCATCGAACTGGGGGAAATCGAAGCGCGCCTGCAGGCCGATGCCGATGTGCGCGATGCGGTGGTGCTGGCGCGGGACGACGTGAGCGGGCCGAACCTGGTGGCCTACCTGGTCGGCCAGGACAGCCCGCTCGACAGCCCTCTTGACCAGGCCAGCCTGAGCGACCGGCTCAAGGCGCGACTGGCGGCCCAGGTGCCGGACTTCATGGTGCCGACCCATTGGGTCTTCCTCGACCGCTTGCCGCTGACCCCCAACGGCAAGCTCGATCGCAAGGCCTTGCCGGCACCGGACACCCGTGCCCTGCACTCGGCTTACCTCGCACCGCAGAGCGACCTCGAATGCCGGGTCGCGGCCATCTGGCAAGACGTGCTCAAGGTCGAGCGGGTCGGGCTGGGCGACGACTTCTTCGAGCTGGGCGGGCATTCGCTGCTGGTGGTGAGCGTGGTCTCGCGCCTGCAACTGGAGCTGGGCCTGACCTTGACCCCGCAACTGATTTTCCAATTCCCGGTACTCGGCGCGTTCGTGGCGCAACTCGAGCCTGCCGGCGAACCCATGAGTACGTCGAAATTGAGCAAGCTTGAAGCGCTGCTCGATGAATTTGAGGAGGTTTGATGGACACCGCTGTCGCACAACGTATTGCCAGGCGCTTCATAACGCTGCCGCTGGAAAAACGTCGCTTGTACTTGCAGAAAATGCTCGAAGAGAACGTTTCCCCAGCGAACCTGCCCATTGCGCCCGTCAGTGCCGAGTTCGACACGTTGTCGCTGTCATTTGCCCAGGAACGCCAATGGTTCCTGTGGCAGCTGGACCCCGAGAGCGCGGCCTACCACATGCCTACGGCCCTGCGCTTGCGCGGGCCGCTGGACATCGCTGCGCTGGAGCAGAGTTTCACGGCGTTGGTGGCGCGTCACGAGAGCCTGCGCACCACCTTCCAGACCCAGGGCGAGCAGGTCGTGCAGCAGGTGCACGCGGCGGCGCCAGTGCGCTTGCAGGCAGACACGTTGGAACAACGGCCGGACGAAACCCAGCTGCGCCAGTTGATCGAAGCCGAAACCCGCCAGCTCTTCGACCTGCAACAAGGGCCGTTGCTGCGCACGCGCCTGCTGCGGTTGGCGGCGGATGACCACGTGCTGATCGTGACCTTGCACCACATCGTTGCCGATGGCTGGTCGATGCAGGTGATGGTCGAGGAACTGGTCAACGGCTACGCCGCCTTCAGCCAGGGCCACGTGCCGGAGCTGCCGGCGCTGCCGATCCAGTACGCCGACTACGCCATCTGGCAGCGGCACTGGATGGAAGCGGGCGAGCGTGAACGCCAGTTGGAATACTGGACCGCACGCTTGGGTGGCCAGCAACCGGTGCTGGAACTGCCTACCGATTTCCCCCGTCCGGCGGTGATGAGCTATCGCGGCGCGCGGCTGGAACTTGCCATCGATGCGGTACTGGCTGGCGACCTCAAGCACATGGCCCAGCGCGAAGGCGTCAGCCTGTTCATGCTTCTGCTGGCCTCGTTCCAGGCGCTGCTGCATCGCTACAGCGGCCAGCACGATATTCGTGTCGGCGTGCCGACGGCCAACCGTAACCGGGTCGAGACCGAGCGCCTGATCGGCTTTTTCGTCAACACCCAGGTGCTCGACAGCGATGTCCAGAGCCAGGATTCGTTTGGTGCCCTGCTGCAACAAGTGAAGCAGGCAGCCCTGGGCGCCCAGGCGCACCAAGAGCTGCCGTTCGAGCAACTGGTCGAGGCATTGCAGCCTGAACGCAACCTGAGCCACAGCCCGCTGTTCCAGGTGATGTTCAACCACCGGACCCAAGGCCCGGCGGGCGAGGGGCCGGTCGGTGCGTTGAAAGTCGAGGGGCTGCGCTGGGATTCGCACACGGCGCAATTCGACCTGACCCTGGAAACCGTGGAGCACAGCGAAGGGCTCTCGGCAGGGCTGATTTATGCCACCGACCTGTTTGGCGCCGAGACGATCGCGCGCATGGCCGGGCATTGGCAGAACCTGTTGCGGGCAATCGTGGCCGACCCGACGCAGCGCATCGGTGAACTGCCGTTGCTCGACGCGGCCGAACGCCAGGCCCAGCTCGACGACGGCCAGCGCAACGCGGCGCCAGCGCCCGAGGCGGGGTTTGTCCATCAATTATTCGAACGACAAGCGGCGCGCACCCCGGACGCTCCGGCGCTGGTGATCGACGACGAACGCTGGAGCTACGGCCAACTCAATGCCCGGGCCAATCAACTGGCGGGGAAGCTGCAGAGCCTTGGCGTCGGCCCCGATGTCCTGGTCGGCATTGCCGTGGAGCGCAGCGCGCACATGCTGGTGGGCCTGCTGGCGATCCTCAAGGCCGGCGGCGCCTACCTGCCGCTGGACCCGGCGTTCCCCCAGGACCGCCTGGCCTACATGATCGAAGACAGCGGCATCGAGCTGCTGCTGACCCAGAACTCGCTGCTCAACCGATTCTCGGCACCCTGTGGGAGCGAGCCTGTGGGAGCAAAGCTTGCTCGCGATGGCGGTAGTTCAGTCAATGGTGATGGTGGGTGTGCCGACGCTATCGCGAGCAAGCTTTGCTCCCACAGGTTCGCTCCCACAGGGGCCGGTGTTGGCATCACCACGCTGGTGTTGGACCAGGAGGGTGACTGGCTCGACGGCTATGCCTGCGAGGCGCCGGCGACGCGCCTGGATGCGGAGCACCTGGCCTACGCGATCTACACCTCCGGCTCCACCGGAAAGCCCAAGGGCGTGATGGTGCGCCACGGCGCGCTGACCAATTTCGTCGCGAGCATGGCCAAGGCGCCGGGCATGACCGCCCAGGGCCGGGCGTTGTCGCTGACCACGTTCTCGTTCGATATTTTCGGCCTGGAAATCTACGTGCCGCTGATGGTCGGCGCGTGCATCGTGCTGACCGGCAAACACGTCGCCCAGGACCCGTACGCGGTGTTGGCGCTGATCGCGGCGGAGCAGGTCAATGTGGTCCAGGCCACGCCGTCGACCTGGCGCATGTTGTTGGACAACGAGCACGCCCAGGTTTTGCGCGGCTGCAAGTGCCTGTGCGGTGGCGAGGCGCTGCCCCGGGAACTGGCCGTGCGCATGCTCGCCCTTGGCGGTGAAGTGTGGAACCTCTACGGCCCGACGGAAACCACCATCTGGTCGGCCCTGCACCCGTTGCAAACCCAGGCTGCGCAACCGTGGCTGGGCGGCCCCATCGACAACACCACGCTGTACATCGTCGGTGCCGACCTGATGCCGGTGCCCTATGGCGTGGCCGGTGAATTGCTGATCGGCGGCCAGGGCCTGGCCCGGGGTTATTTCCAGCGTCCGGCGCTGACCGCCGAACGTTTCGTGCCCCATCCGTTTGTCGCCGGCGAGCGCCTGTATCGCACCGGTGACCTGGCGCGCCAGCGTGCCGACGGCATCCTCGAATACCTCGGGCGCATCGACCACCAGGTGAAGATCCGCGGGTTCCGCATCGAACTGGGGGAAATCGAGGCGCGCCTGCTGGAACAGGGCAGCGTGCGCGAAGCGGCGGTGCTGGCCCAGGACGCGCCGGGCGGCCAGGCGCTGGTGGCGTACATCGTCCCAACCGCCGAACTGGATGACCTGGACGCCACCGCCCAGAGCGACCTGCGTGACAGCCTCACCGCAGGGCTCAAGGTCAATCTGCCCGACTACATGGTGCCGGCCCACGTGGTGCTGTTGCCGCGCTTCCCGCTGACGCCCAACGGCAAGCTGGATCGCAAGCAGTTGCCCAAGCCCGATGCCAGTCAGTGGCAGAAAACCTATGTCGCGCCGCAGACCTCCGTGCAGCAGGCGGTGGCGACGATCTGGGCCGATATCCTCAAGGTCCGGCGGGTGGGCCTGGATGACAACTTCTTCGAACTGGGCGGCCATTCCTTGCTGGCCACCCAGGTGATGTCGCGGATTCGCCAGCAACTGAATGTCCAGGTGCCGTTGCGCCTGTTGTTCGCCCACAACAGCCTGCGAGCGTTTGTCGAGGCCCTGGGCACGGCGTCGGCGAATGATGAGCCGAGCATCCCCCGTATTCCTCGCGACCAGCCGCTGGCGCTCTCGTTCGCCCAGCAGCGGCAGTGGTTCCTCTGGCAACTGGAACCCACCAGCAGCGCCTATCACATTCCCGCCGCGCTGCGTTTGCGCGGTGCCCTCGACCGTGCCGCGTTGCAACAGAGCTTCGATGCACTGGTGGCGCGTCACGAGAGTCTGCGGACCCGCTTCGTGCTCGACAATGAGCGTCCCCTGCAAGTGATCGATGCACCGGCGCCGCTGACCCTGGCGGTGGAATCGGTGGACGCCGGTATCGATGAACAGGCCTTGCGCGGCTTGATCGAAGCCGAAACCCGACGATTGTTCGATTTGCAGCGCGGTCCGTTGCTGCGGGTCAAGTTGTTGCAACTGGGGGCTGATGAGCATGTGCTGATCCTGACCCAGCACCACATCGTGTCCGATGCCTGGTCGATGCAGATCATGGTCGACGACCTGCTGCAGTTGTACGCGGGTTTCAGCCAGGGCCAGCCCGTGGCGCTGGCGCCGCTGCCGATCCAGTACGCCGACTACGGCCACTGGCAGCGGCAATGGCTGGCGGCGGGGGAGCAACAACGTCAACTCGATTACTGGCTCGAGCAGTTGGGCGGCGAACAACCGATTCTCGAACTGCCGACCGACCATCCGCGCCCGGCCCAGCAAAGCTATCGGGGCGCACGGCTGCCCATCGTCATCGAGCCGGCTTTGGCCGAAGGCCTCAAGCGCCTGGCCCAGCAACACAACAGCACGCTGTTCATGCTCTTGCTCGCCGGCTTCCAGACCTTGCTGCACCGCTACAGCGGCCAGGACGACATCCGCGTCGGCGTGCCGATCGCCAACCGTAACCGGGAGGAAACCGAGCGCCTGCTGGGCTTCTTCGTCAACACCCAGGTGCTCAAGGCCGACATCGACGGCAACCTGCGGTTCGACCAGTTGCTCGATCAGGTCAAGCAACGCGCACTGGGCGCCCAGGCCCACCAGGACCTGCCGTTCGAACAACTGGTGGAACGGCTGGAACCGGCGCGCAACCTGAGTCACACGCCGTTGTTCCAGGTGATGTTCAACCATGCCAGCGAGGCCCGCCGGGATCTGTCGGCGTTGCCGGGCCTGAGCCTGGAACAACTGACCTGGGACTCAGGTACCGCGCAGTTCGACCTGACCCTGGACACCTTCGAATACGCCGATGGCCTCAGCGCCGCGTTGACCTATGCCCGCGACCTGTTCGAACCGGGCACCATCGCCCGCCTGGGCGAGCACTGGCTGAACCTGTTGCGCGCCATCGTCGCCCACCCGACCCAGCGCATCGCCGAACTGCCGATGCTGGACGGGGCGCAGCGGCGAGTGATCGTCGAGGACTGGAACCGCACCTACGCCGACTACCCGAACCATGTTCCGGTGCATCAGTTGATCGAAGCCCAGGTCGAGCGTGACCCGCACGCCGAGGCACTGGTGTTCGAAGGGCAATCGCTGAGCTATGCCCAGCTCAACGCCCGCGCCAACCAGTTGGCCCACGCCTTGATCGCCCGCGGCATCGGCCCGGATGTGCTGGTGGGCATCGCGGTGCAGCGCAGCGTGGAGATGGTCGTCGGCCTGCTGGCGATCCTCAAGGCCGGCGGCGCCTACGTGCCGCTGGACCCGGAGTACCCGACGGAGCGCCTGGCCTACATGATCGAGGACAGCGGCATCGAGCTGCTGCTGACCCAAAGCTCGTTGCTCAACCAACTACCGCTGTCCTGTGGGAGCGAGCTTGCTCGCGATGGCGGTGGTCCAGTCAATAGTGATGTTGAAGGTGAGGGCCTTATCGCGAGCAAGCTCGCTCCCACAGGGGGCGGTGTCACCCCCTTGGTGCTGGATGGGGACGACGCCTGGCTGCGGGACTATCCCACCGACAACCCACCTTCCCGGGTCGTCGCCGAGAACCTGGCCTATGTGATCTACACCTCTGGCTCCACCGGCAAGCCCAAGGGCGCCGGCAACAGCCATGGCGCGCTGACCAACCGCTTGTGCTGGATGCAACAGGCCTATGGCCTGGAGGCGGGCGACAGTGTCTTGCAGAAGACCCCGTTCAGTTTCGACGTGTCGGTCTGGGAATTCTTCTGGCCGCTAATGACGGGCGTACGCCTGGTCGTCGCGGCACCGGGGGATCATCGCGATCCGCAGAAGCTGGTCAGCCTGATCGAACGGGAAAGCATCACCACCCTGCATTTCGTGCCGTCGATGCTGCAAGCGTTCGTGCTCGACGCCAACGTCAGTCGTTGCACCAGCCTGACCCGTATTGTCTGCAGCGGCGAAGCCCTGCCGGTGGATGCCCAGCAGCAGGTGTTCGCCAAGTTGCCCGATGCCCGGCTGTATAACCTGTACGGTCCGACCGAAGCGGCCATCGACGTGACCCATTGGACCTGCCGCGACGAAGGGCGCGATGCGGTGCCGATTGGCGAGCCGATTGCCAACCTGATGACCTACATCCTCGACGATGAACTGAACCCGGTGCCGAGCGGCGTCAACGGCGAGCTGTACCTCAGCGGCCAGGGCCTGGCCCGCGGTTATCACCGCCGCCCCGAACTGACCGCCGAGCGTTTCGTCGCCAGCCCGTTCGTGGCCGGCGAGCGGCTGTACCGCACCGGCGACCTGGCGCGCTATCGCCCGAACGGGGTGATCGACTACATCGGCCGGATCGACCATCAGGTGAAGGTCCGCGGGTTCCGTATCGAATTGGGCGAGATCGAAGCGCGCCTGCTTGAACATGCGGCGGTGCGCGAAGCGGTGGTGGTGGCCCAGGACAGCCGCAGCGGCAAGGTGCTGAGCGGCTACGTGGTCGTCCAGGCCGAGGCAACCGGTGATTGGTCGCTGCTGCGTGAAGCGCTTCTGGTCCATTTGCGCCTGAACCTGCCGGAACACATGGTGCCGACGCACCTGACCCGCCTGGAACACATGCCGCTGAGCCCGAACGGCAAACTCGACCGCAAGGCGCTGCCGGCGCCGGACCTGGCCGAACGTCAAGAGGCATTCACGGCACCGGTCAACGCCATCGAGCGGGCGCTGGTGGAGATCTGGCAAGGGGTGCTCGGCGTCGAGCGGGTGGGCACCGCCGACAACTTCTTCGCCCTGGGTGGCGACTCGATCAACTCGATCCAGGTGGTCAGCCGAGCGCGTGCCCAAGGCATCGGCCTGGCTCCCAAGGACCTGTTCCTGCACCAGACCATCCAGGCCCTGACGCGGGTCGCCATGGTGGCCGATGAGGCGGTGATCGACCTGGCACCGGTCACCGGCGACAGCTTGCTGGTGCCGATGCAGCACTGGTTTTTCGCCAGCGATATCCCGCACCGCGACCACTGGAACCAATCGGTCCTGTTGACCCCGCGCGAACCTCTGGACATCGCCCATCTGCAACAGGCCCTGCGGCACGTGGTGGCCCATCACGATGCCCTGCGCCTGCGGTTCACCCAGGCCGACGATGGCCGCTGGCACGCCAGCCATCAGGCCGTGGATGAGCCACCGCTGGAGATCTGGCAGCGCACCGCCCAGAACGCCGCCGAGATCGTCGCCATCGCCGACCAGGCGCAACGCAGCCTCGACCTGCAGCACGGCCCGTTGCTGCGCTGCAGCCTGATCGCGGTGCAGGACGGCAGTTCGCGCCTGCACCTGGCGATTCATCACCTGGTCATGGACGGCGTGTCGTGGCGGGTGCTGCTGGAAGACCTGCAAAACGTCTACCGCCAATTACGGGCGAACCAGGCGCCGGCCTTGCCGGGCAAGTCCACGGCGTTCAAGGCCTGGGCCGCTCAGTTGCAGGACTACGCCCACAGCGAAACCCTGAACAAGGAACTGGATTACTGGGTCGGGCAATTGGATCAGCCTCTGCCGCCGTTACCACGGGCCCGTCCCGAAGGCAGCCAGGCCGCGGCCCATGGCCGTTCGGTGAGCACACGCCTGGACGCTACCCAGACCCAGCGTCTGCTCAAGCAAGCGCCGACGGCCTATCGCACCCAGGTCAACGATTTGCTGCTCAGCGCCCTGGCGCAAGTGGTCTGCCAATGGACCGGGCAACCGGCCTGCCTGGTGCAGCTCGAAGGCCATGGCCGCGAAGAGCTGTTCGATGGCATCGACCTGAGCCGCACCGTCGGTTGGTTCACCAGCCTGTTCCCGGTGTTGCTGACACCGGCCAGCGACCCCGCCGAGTCCATCAAGCGGATCAAGGAACAGCTGCGCGCGGTGCCGAACAAGGGCCTGGGCTACGGCGTCCTGCGCTACCTCGGTGCCGAAGCGGTCCAGCAGCGGCTGGCAAAACTGCCGCCAGCGCGCATCACCTTCAACTACCTGGGGCAGTTCGACCAGAGCTTCGATGAGCAGGCGCTGTTCGTGCCAAGCGAGGAGGGCAGTGGCGCAGGGCACGGCGATGACGTGGCGCTGGGCAACTGGCTGACCCTCGACGGGCGGATCTTCAACGGCCAGTTGTCCCTGGACTGGACTTTCAGTGGCGATGTCTTCGACGAGGCCACGCTCCAGCAGTTGGCCGATGCCTACGCGGTGGCGTTGCAACAACTGATCGACCACTGCTGCACCGACGGGCACCAGGGCCTGACACCTTCCGACTTCCCGCTGGCGCGCCTGAGCCAGTCGCAACTCAACGGCCTGCCGGTGCCCGTGGCCCAGGTGGAGGACATCTACCCGCTGTCGCCGATGCAGGACGGCATGCTGTTCCACACCCTGGCCGACGACAGCTCCGGCTTGTACATCAACCAGATCAGCCTGCCGGTACACGGCCTGGACACCGAGCGTTTCGCCCGGGCCTGGACCGCGGTGATCGAGCGGGAGGACATCCTGCGCACCAGTTTCCACTGGCAGGATGGCTTGAGCGCGCCGGTGCAAATCGTCCACCGTTACGTTGAGTTGCCGTTGCAGATCGAAGACTGGCGAGGACAGGACATCAGCGAGCAGGCGATCAGCGCCCGGGCGACCGCCGATTACCTGGCCGGTTTCGACTTGAGCCGTGCGCCCTTGCAACGGGTGCTGTTGCTGCGCCTGGAAGACGACCGCTACCAGATGATCTGGACCTGCCATCACATCCTCATGGACGGCTGGAGCAGTTCGCGCTTGTTCGGTGAGGTGTTGCAGTTCTACGCCCATGGGCAGGTGCCAAGCCGCAATGGTCGCTACCGCGAATTCATCGAATGGCTGCAACGCCAGGACCAGGGTGCGCTGGAGCGCTTCTGGCGCAGCCGCCTCGACCCATTGGAACAGGCGACCTCCCTCAACCAGGCGATGTTCCCGCGGCATGTCGCGGCATTGCCGGGGCACCAGGCGCTGTATTCGCGCTGGAACGCGGCGCAGACCGCGCGGCTGCAACAGGCCTGCCGCGCCTTGCAGATCACACCGAACACCTTGATCCAAGGGGCGTGGCTGCTGTTGCTGCAGCGCTTCACCGGGCAAAACACCGTGGTCTTTGGCGCCACCGTCGCCGGGCGTCCGGCGGGGCTGGTCAACGCCGACAACATCCTTGGCCTGTTCATCAACACCTTGCCGGTGATCCAGACCCTGGACCCGGAGCAGCCGCTGGATCAATGGCTGCAGCAGTTGCAGGCCTACAACCTGGACCTCCGTGAGCATTCCCATGCGCCACTGGCGGACATCCAGCGCTGGTCGGGCCTGGGCGGGCAGGGCTTGTTCGACAGCATCATCGTGTTCGAGAACTACCCCATCGACGAACGCCTGGGCGACCAGCAGGACACCGGCCTGAGCTTCGGCGAGTCGCGCAATCATGACGTGACCAACTTCCCGATGGACCTGGCGGTCAACCTGGGCGAAACGCTGTCCATCGAGTACCTGTTCCTGCGCAACGCGTTCAGTGTCGAAGCGGTGGAGCGAATCCGCCGGACCCTGGAAGACACCCTGGAAGCGATGATCAATGCGCCCCACGCGTGCCTGGGCAACCTGCAGCGCTTGTCGCTGGAGCAGTGGCAGGCCTTCGAGCAATGGAGCGCGGCACCGAACGGCTGCTATCAGGCGCAGTTGCTGCCGGAAATGATTGGCCGGCATGCCCGGTCGCGTCCACAGGCCACGGCGCTGGTGTGTGGCGACGACTCGCTGGACTATGGCGAACTGGAGTGTCGGGCCAACCGCCTGGCCCACCGTTTGATCGAACTCGGCGCCGGCCCGGAAGTGGTGGTCGGCGTGGCCCTGGAGCGTTCGGTGGACATGGTCGTGGCGCTGCTGGCGGTGATGAAAAGCGGCTCGGCGTATGTGCCGCTGGACATCGATTACCCACCCGAGCGCCTGGCGTTCATGATCGAAGATTCGGCCATGGCGCTGTTGCTGACCCACAGCCGGGTGCAGGGGCGCCTGCCTGAACTCGACGGTTTGGCGCGCCTGGTCATCGACGGTTTCGACAGCCGTGGCTACAGCGACCTGCCGCCGCACAGCGGCTTGCTGGGTGGCAACCTGGCCTACCTGATCTACACCTCCGGCTCCACCGGCCGACCCAAAGGCGTCGCCGTGGCGCACGGGCCGATGAGCATGCATTGCCAGGCCATCGCCGGGCTGTATGACATGGACGAGCACACCCGTGAGCTGCATTTCATGTCGTTCGCCTTCGACGGCGCCCATGAGCGCTGGCTGAGCACGCTATTGAGCGGCGGCACCCTGGTGATTCGCGACGGCGCGCTGTGGACGCCGGAGCAGACCTTCGACGCCTTGCACCGCCACGGCATCACCATCGCCTGCTTCCCGCCGGCCTACCTCAAGCAACTGGCCGAATACGCTGCCCACAGCCAGCTGTCGCCACCGCCGGTGCGGGTGTACTGCTTCGGCGGCGATGCGGTGCCGGACCAGACCTTCGAGCAAGTGAAGGCGGCGCTGCGCCCGCAATGCTTCACCAACGGCTATGGCCCGACGGAAACCGTGGTCACGCCCATGTTGTGGAAGGTGCCGGCCAGCGAACGTTGCGAAGCCGCCTACGCGCCGATCGGGCGGGCGGTGGGCGAGCGCGCCTTGTATGTCCTGGACGACAACCTCAACCCGTTGCCGCCGGGCATTGCCGGCGAGTTGTACATCGGTGGCGAGGGGATCGCCCGTGGTTATCACCGCCGCCCGGACCTGAGTGCCGAGCGCTTCGTGCCGGACCCGTTCGGCCAGCCGGGCGATCGCCTGTACCGCAGCGGCGACCTGGTGCGCCAGCGTGTCGACGGGGTGCTCGATTACGTCGGGCGTATCGACCACCAGATCAAGGTGCGGGGTTTCCGCATCGAACTGGGGGAAATCGAAGCCAGCTTGCGGCAGTTGAACGACGTCAGCGATGCGTTGGTGATCGCCCGCGACAGTGCCTCGGGCAAGCAACTGATCGGCTACGTGGTCACCCCCGAGGGCATGGCCATCGGTGATCGGCTCAAGGCCGAGCTGCGGGCGCAGTTGCCGGATTACATGGTGCCGGCCCAGGTCATCTGCCTGGAGGCGTTGCCGGTCACGCCGAACGGCAAGCTCGACCGCCAGGCCCTGCCAGAGCCGGAATTCAAGGGCGCCGAGTATGTGCCCGGGCGCAACCGCGATGAGCAGCTGTTGGCCGAGGTCTGGGCCGAGGTGTTGCAGGTCGAGCGGGTGGGCATCACCGACAACTTCTTCGAGTTGGGCGGCGACTCGATCCTCAGCCTGCAAGTGGTCTCGCGGGTACGCAACCATCCGGAGCTGAAGATGGAGCTCAAGCTGCGGGACCTGATGCGTGGCCAGACCATCGAGGCGATTTTCGACCAGCGTTCGAACACGCTTGCCGTGACGGTCGAGGATGTGACCCAGGTGGCGGGCGAAGGGCAGTTCAACCTGATTCCGATCCAGCAATGGTGGTTTGACCAGCGCATGAGTGAACCCCACCACTACAACCAGGCGTTGATGCTGCGGGCCCGCCAGGGGTTGAACCTGACGGCGCTGGAATTGGCGTTGCGCGGCATGATGCAGCAGCACGACGCCTTGCGCCTGCGCTTCAGTGAGGTCGGCGGGCGTCACCTGCAACATTACCAGGCGTTGGAGGAAATGCAGGCGCAGTGGGCCAGCGAACCCTTGTTGTGGCAGCACACGGTGGCCGATGAAGCCGAGCTGGAGCTGTACGCCGAACAGGTACAGCGCAGCCTCGATGTGCACAACGGGCCGGTGTGGCGCACCGCGCACGTGACCTTGGGCAGTGGTGAGATTCGTGTGCTGATGGTCATTCATCACCTGGTCATCGACACGGTGTCGTGGCGTTTGCTCCTGCAGGATTTGCAGACCGCTTATGCGGCCTACAGCGACGGCCAGACGCCGAACCTGCCGATTCGCACCAGCAGCTACCGGGCCTGGGCCGAGGGCTTGCAGGCCTATGCACGGGATTATCCGGCCCAGGAAAAAGCCTGGTGGCTGGAGCAGATCGACCAGCCGGGCAGCGAGTTGCCGTGTGACAACCTGCGGGGCAAGAACCAGGTGCAGTACCAGTCGGTCGCGCATTTGAGCCTGTCGGAGCAGCACACCCAGCAGTTGCTCAAACAGGTGCCGGCGGTCTACCAGACGCAGATCAACGACGTGTTGCTGGCGGCGCTGAGCCGGGTGTTGTGCCGCTGGAGCCAGCAGCCTTCGGTGCTGATCCAGCTGGAGGGGCATGGTCGCGAGGATTTGGTCAAGGACATCGACCTGAGCCGCAGCCTGGGCTGGTTCACCAGCATGTTCCCGGTGCGCCTGGCCCCGAGCCCGGACGCCGACATCGGCACGTCGGTGCGGGCGGTGCAGCGGCAGTTGGCCGCCGTGCCGAACAAGGGGTTGGGCTATGGCGTGTTGCGCTACATGAGCGGCGAGCCGATGGCCGCCACCCTGGGCCGCGCCCCCCAGGCGCGGGTGACGTTCAACTACCTGGGGCAGTTCGACCAGAGTTTCGACGACAAGGCGTTGCTGGTGCCAGCGGCGGAAAGCTACGGCAGTTGCTACAGCCCCCATGCCGCGTTGGGCAACTGGCTGGAAGTGGTGGGGCAGGTGTACGACGGGCGCCTGGCGCTGCGCTGCATCTTCAGCACCCGCCGCTACCGTGCCGAGACTGTCGAGGGATTGATGTGCGCGTACCAGGAGGAACTGGAAGCGTTGATCGAGCACTGCGTGGCGCAGGCTGCCTAAGGATGGGGGCGGGTTCATCGTTATATGAGGAACCCGCCGTCGCCTGGAGGAAGATAGCCAGCACCGAACCTGTGGCGAGGGAGCTTGCTCCCGCTGGGCTGCGAAGCGGCCCCAAAACCAGCCCTCTCGAAACAACTGACCCACCGAGGTGCTGGCCATTGGGGCTGCTGTGCAGCCCAGCGGGAGCAAGCTCCCTCGCCACAGGGTTTTGCATGAGCCTGAGTGGCTCATCTTTTACCCATGGTTTTTCACAAGGAACCCCTGCGATGTCCCTGCATCCGGAACTCAACGCCTTCCTCGACCTGGCCGAAGAAAGCCAGGCCGAGGGCCCCGGGCCGTTTCACCTGTCGACGCCGGCCCAGGCCCGCGAGGCGTTCGAGCGTACCACCGGGCAATTGCGCTGGAACGCTCCGGCGGATGTGCAGTGCGCCGCTCACGCATTCACCGCCCGTGACGGTGCGCCGCTGACCCTGCGTCTGTATCGTCCGGCCACGGCTGCGGCCCAGGTGTTGCCGGTGCTGGTGTACTTTCACGGCGGCGGCTATGTGGTCGGCAGCCTGGACTCCCACGATGGTGTCTGCCGCGAATTCTGCGCCCGGACGCCGTGCGCGGTGTTGTCGGTGGGCTATCGCCTGGCCCCGGAACACACCTTCCCGACCCCGCTGAACGACGGCGCCGATGCCCTCGACTGGCTGGCCCGGCAGGCCCGCGCCGAGGGCCTGGACCTCAGCCGCGTGGCGTTCGGCGGCGACAGCGTCGGCGCGACACTGGCGACGGTGCTTGCGCTGCAAGCGGCCCTGGAACCCGCCTCCCTGGCGATCCAACCGTGCTTTCAGTTGCTCTGCTACCCGGTGACCGATGCGTCCACCAGCAGCCCATCCACCGAGTTGTTCGGCGAAGGGTATCTGCTGGAGAGCGAAACCCTGGAGTGGTTCTACCGGCACTACGCCAATGAGCCCAGCGATCGCCTGGACTGGCGTTTCTCGCCGTTGCTGGCACCCGGTTACCCAGGCCTGGCCCCGGCCCTGATCGCCCTGGCCGGCCATGACCCGCTGCTCGACGAAGGCCGCGCCTACGCCCGGCGCTTGCAGGAACAGGGGGTAAGCGTGGAGCTGATCGAATACACCGGCCTGATCCACGACTACCTGCGTTTGCAGAGCGTGGTGCCGGAGATTGACGAGGTGTACGCGCAATTGAGCCAAGCCTTGCGGATTGCACTCACTGCCTGAAACACCACAAAACAACTGTGGGTGGTCTCAGAATTTGCATAGGCCACAGATCCCCTGTGGGAGCGAGCTTGCTCGCGATAGCGGCAGGTCAGCCAGCACTTAAGTGCCTGATACACCGCCATCGCGAGCAAGCTCGCTCCCACAGTTGTTTTGTGGTGATTTCAGTATTTTGCAGGCACAAAAAAACCGGGCCAGGCCCGGTTTTTTTGTGTGGGGTATTGCTTAGAAGTCGTAGGTCACGTCCAGCGAGGCCACGCGTTCCTGGCCGTAGTAGCAGCCGAACGAGTAGTTGCAGTGGGACACGTATTCGCGGTCGAAGACGTTCTGCACGTTCAGGCTGGTGGTGACGCCACGCAGGCTCGAGGTGGCCTTGCCCATGTCATAGCTGATGGTGGTGTCGAACACGGTGAAGGCCGGTACGTCGAACGAGTTGGCCGCATCGCCCGGCTTGCGGCCGGTGTGGCGGGCGCCTGCGCCGAAGGTCAGGCCATTGAGGACGGCCTGGGTGAAGTGGTAGTCGACCCACAGCGTGGCGGAGAACGGAGCCTGTTGTTCGCTGCGGTTGCCCTCGTTGCCGTAGTTGTCCTTGGTGTAGAACGAGTCGAGGTAGGTGGCAGCGGCCATGACGTCGATGTTGTCGACCGTGGATTTGACTTCCAATTCAACGCCCCGTGAACGCACCTGGCCCGACTGGATCGAGTTCTGCGGATCGGCGGGGTCGGCGGTCACCAGGTTCTTCTGTTTGATCTGGAACACCGAGGCGGTAATCATCGTCTTGTCGAACGGCTGGTACTTCACGCCCACTTCGTATTGCTCGCCTTCGGTCGGCTTGAAGGCGTTGCCGCTAGCGTCCGTGCCGGTGGTCGGCAGGAAGGATTCCGAGTAGCTGATGTACGGCGCCAGGCCGAAATCGGTGACATAGGTCAGGCCCACCCGGCCGGTGAACTTGTTGTCACGCAGTGACGAGACGGTGCCCGCCAGCAGGTCCTTGTTGTCCACTTCGGCCCAGTCCTGGCGGCCACCCACGGTCAGGATCCACTTGTCCAGCTTGATCTGGTCCTGCAGGTAGACGCCGGTCTGGCGAACGGTGTTGTCCCACTTGGTGTCCAGCGTCGGGGTCACGCTGCCGGTGTCGTAGTTGTTGTTATTGCCGTACAGGTCGATCGGCGCGACGTTGTAGGCGTTGTAGCCGTCGTACTTGCGGTTGAAATGACGATAGTCCACGCCCGCCAGGGTGGTGTGTTCCAGGGCGCCGGTGTTGAATTTGTATTCCACGTTGTTATCGACGGTGTAGGCGGTGTTGTGTTGCTGCCAGTCGAGTTTTACGCGGTTGGCCTGGGTCTGGTCAGTCACGCCACCGGTGGTGACGAAGCTGCGCAGGTAGAACCCCCGGTACTGGTCACGCACGTCGGTGTAGCGCGCCGTGGAGCGGAATTTCAGGTCATCGGTGAGGTTGTGGCTGAAGTCGTAGCCCAGGATGAACTGGTCACGCTTGTAGTCGTTCCACCGCGTATCGCCGGAGAAAAAGTCCCGGTCGATCCGCTGGCCGTTGGGGCCGCGCTCCAGGGAGCCGATCCTCGGCAGCGCCTGGTAGTCCTCCAGGCCGTCGTCGCGCTGGATCTGCGCCAGCACGGTCAGCGAGGTGTCTTCGTTGGGCGCCCAGGTCAGGCTCGGCGCCAGCAGCATGCGTTCGCTGTGGGTGTGATCGACCTGTTGGTTGCCTTTTTTCGCCACGCCGATGACGCGATAACTGAATTCCTTCTGGTCGTCGATCGGGCCGCTGGTGTCGAACGCGCCGTTGACCCGGCTGTAGCTGCCCGCGCCCAGCTTGATCTGGCTGCGCTGTTCCGTGGTCGGGCGCTTGGAGACCATGTTGATCAGGCCGCCGGGCTGGTTCTGCCCGTACAGCACCGACGAGGGGCCCTTGAGCACTTCGATGCGTTCCAGGGTGTACGGGTCGATTTGCGGCGCGCCGCCGAGGCTGCCGGCGTAGGGCAGGTAGGCCCCATCGAGGTACAGCGGCGTGGGCGAGAATCCCCGGCTGGTGATTTCGTCGGCGATGGCGTTGCGGTCGGTGAAGCCGCCGGTGTTCAGCCCCGGCGTGTAGCGCAGGGCCTGGGTCAGGTTGCGTGCGCCCTGGGTGGCGACCTGCTCGGCGGTGACCACGTTGATGGTCTGCGGGATCTCCAGGATCGGCGTGTCGGTCTTGGTGCCGGTGGCGCTGCGGGTGGCGACGTAACCGTCCACCGGACCGTAGGCGGACTCCACGGATTTACCGGTGATGGTGGTGGCGCCCAGTTCCAGCGAGTCGCCCGCCGTCCTGGCGCGCACGCTGGCCGTGTTGCCTTGAATGGTGAACATGACGCCGGTCCCCACCAGCATCTGCGACAACGCTTGGGCCGGCGACAACCGGCCGCTGACCGGCTGGCTGCGCAGGCCCTGGACATCGTTGGCGCTGTAGAGCACTTGCATGTTCGATTGATTGCTCAACGCCTGCAGGGCACTGGCCAGCGACTGCGCCGGAATATTGAGGTCGACTTCCTGTGCCTGGACCTGCGCGCTGAACGGCATGGCCAGTGCCAGGCTGAACGCGGTGGCGCTGAAGCCTGGTTGCAGCAGGCGGCGCATGATCAGTGCCTTGGTAAAACGTGGAATCCCCGGAGTTGCTGGCATGTGTTTCACTCTTGCAGGTTTTAGTTTTAATAGGGGTGTAGTTGTTATCAATTCTTAATTAGGACGCACGACCCCGGAAAAACCAGAATGAGAATCGTGATTATTTACGCGGATTGCAATTCGGTGATGACGCGGCCGGCTTCCATGCGCACCAATTGGTCGGCCACGTTGAAGTAACGGTCGTCGTGGGAAATCACGATGATGGTCTTGCCCAGGCGCTTGAGGTCCGGCAGCAGCTCGGTGTAGAAAATCCGCCGGAAGGTCGGGTCCTGGTCGGCGGCCCATTCGTCGAAGACCAGCACCGGGCGTTCTTCCAGCCACGCATTGACCAGTGCCAGGCGCTTGCGTTGGCCGGTGGACAGGTCGGTGGTGGTGAAGGCGCCGTCGCGCACGCTGACCTTGTGGGCGATCTCCAGGCGTTGCAGGTATTGGTTGGCGTCGTCCGGGATATGGGTGTCGCCCTGGAC
Source organism: Pseudomonas sp. 43mfcvi1.1 (assembly GCF_900115935.1). Classification (NCBI taxonomy): domain Bacteria; kingdom Pseudomonadati; phylum Pseudomonadota; class Gammaproteobacteria; order Pseudomonadales; family Pseudomonadaceae; genus Pseudomonas; species Pseudomonas sp. 43mfcvi1.1. The sequence goes on from NZ_UETT01000009.1 coordinate 52,138, forward strand.
GATGTCGTCGAACAGGTAGTAGTCGGCGAAAATCGTCGTGAACAACTGTCGATAGTCGTCGCGGGTCACGGCCGTCACCACGTGGTCGTTGAGGCGGATTTCCCCTTGCTGCGGCGCGTACAGGCCCAACAGCAGCTTGATCAGCGTGGTCTTGCCACAGCCGTTTTCACCGACGATGAACACGATGTCGCCCTGGTCGATCTTCAGGTTCACCGGCCCCAGGCGGAACGGCGTGGCGCCTTCCGCCGCCGGGAAGCTGTAGGCCACATTGCTCAGCTCCAGGGTCTGCACCGGGGTTTTCGGCTGGCCCTGGTCATTGAGCAGCAGGTGCGGTTCAGGGGATGAAAACTGCTCCGACAACTCGGCGATGCGGCGAAAGGCGATCTGCGCACGGCTGACGATCGGCAGGGTGCCGATCAGGTGCTCCAGTGGGCCTTTCATGTACAGCAACACCAGCACGAAACCGCTCATCACCGCTTTGTCGGCGCTCGGCCACAGCGATTGCAGGGCCAGGGCCAGGCCGATCACCACGAAGAACAGCATCGAGCCGAAGGTCTTGGCGATCACGAAGATGTTCACCGAGCGGATCTGCGTGTCGCAGATCTTGTCGGCGGTGTGCTCGATGCCTGAGACGAACATGCGTTGCCGACGGGGGCGATGGATACGCAGTTCCTTGGCGCCTTCGGCGATGGCGTTGTAGTGCTTCTGCAATTCGTCCTCGGAGTCGCGAGCCTCCATGAAACCCTTGATCCCACGACCGCGGGCGATGTACTGCACCACGGTACCGATGACAATCGCCACGACCATCATCAGGAACATCGGCCACGACAGCATGGCCAGGTAACCCATGCACCCGAGGGTGACGGTCAGGGAGATGGCGAGAGGGGCGAAGGCGAAGGCGAAATCGCTGATGGTGTCGACGTCGTGGGTCAGCACCGGGATCAGGCGATGGCTGCGGTAGCGTTCGATCTGCTGGATGGGCGCCGAGAGGACTTTTTCCCCCAGCTCCTTGCGCAGTTTGGCGATGATCTTCTGGCCGACGTAGTTGGTGCCGATGTCGGAACAGATGGAGCTGACCAGGGCCAGCAGGCACAACCCGGCGAACACGCCCACCACGGTGTGGCTCAACCCGCCTTCGGCGTGCAGCACCTGGTTGATGGTCGCCAGCAGCACGGTCACGCTCAGGCCACCGACCATGCCCAGCAGGATGGCGCCGATGACAATCAGCCGGAAGGGTTTGAGCAGGGTGAACAATTCATTGATCACCCCGCGTTTTGGTTGGCTCATGGAGGTTTCCCTGCTAGATGAAAAGGGCGAAGGCCATCGCGGGGCATTCACCGCATGGCTGGAGGACGGCGGCACGCCGGGTTGGGGCGCGCCCACCTGTAGAACGATTGAGAGGAAAGGGCATTTAGTGAGGAACCGTCTGACACACATTATTGTGGCGAGGGAGCTTGCTCCCGCTCGGTTGCGCAGCGACCGCAAAATCTTGGAGCCGCTGCGCAGCCCAGCGGGAGCAAGCTCCCTCGCCACAAAAGCTTGTCTGTGTCCGGCAGGTTGATTTACATATCCCGCGCCACCCGAAAACCAATCCAGTCCCCCCGATTATCCGGCACCAGCGCGTTGCGGTTGCCGGAGCGGGAGAACACCGGCGCCTCGCCCCAGTCGTTGCCGCGGATGCGCTTGAACTCGCACTTGCCGGTCAGCCAGGCGCTGCCGTCGCTCGGGGCGCCCACATAGTTTTCGTTGTAGCAATCGGCGGTCCATTCGTAGATGTTGCCGTGCATGTCGTACACGCCGAAGGCGTTGGGCGGGAAACTGCCGGCCGGGGCGGTGAAGTTGTAGCCGTCGGCCGCGCCGTAGGTGTTGGCGTGCTGGGCGATGCTGTAGGCCTTGCCTTCATCGAACGGGAAGGGGAACGGCCCGGTGCTGCCGCCGCGTGCCGCGTATTCGCGCAGGGACTCGCTGACCAGCCGATACGGTTTGCCAGTCTTTTTCGACAACCACGCCACGTAGGCATTGGCCTCGGCGAAATCCATGCACACCGCCGGGTGCCGGTCGGTGTACTGCTTGCGCGGGTCGCTGCCCTGGTAGTCCGGGATGCCGGCCTTGCACGCCCGACCGGGGCGCTCATCGCCGTCGGGCATGGTGTAGCCGGTGTCGCGCAGGTAGGCGAACCATTCGCCCTTGAGTACCTGGAAGCGACTGATCGCCAGCGGCTTGGCAAACGTCACCGGGTGCAGCGGGCCTTCGTCGGGTTCGCGGCCCACTTCGTCGTCCGGGGTGCCCATCTGGAAGGTGCCGGTGGGCAGTACGACCATTTCCGGGCAGTCCTTGCAGTCGCGGAAAACCTGGCCCGGTTGCGACGCCTGGGCGCCGGAGGGCAGCAGGGCGGCGAGGGCCAATGCCGGGAAAAACTTCAGCGAAAAACTGTTCATCCATCTCTCTCGATAAGGTCAAAAAGGTTCGGCTCAGAGCGTTTTGCCCAGCAACCCCATGAAGCGATCGATCTCGGCTTCGGTGTTGAGCAGCCCCGGTGCGGTACGGACCACCGGCCCGGCGTCGCGATGCACGGCGTCGGCGATCACCCGGTTCTTCATCAGGTAGGCGGCGATCTCGTCGCTGTCGCGACCCTTGACCCGGAAGAAGGTGAAACCGGCGGACAGCTCCGGGCTCAGGGGCGTGACCAGTTCGATCTGCGGCTGTGCCACCAATTGCTTTTTCAGGTAGCTGTTGAGGGCATGGATGCGTGCCTGCACCTCGGCCTTGCCCAGTTGCAGGTGCAACTTGAACGCCTCGTCGGCCGCCCAGCGATGCTCGAAAGCGTGGTAGCCCCCCGGGGTCATGACGGTGGAAAACGCCGTGGCTTCGGAGAAGGTCGGGATGATCGGCGTGACGTACTTGAGCGCTTCGCTGCGGCTGCACACCAGGCCCGTGCCGCGCGGGCCGAACATCCACTTGTGGGTGCCAGCGATGAAAAAGTCGCAATTCATGGCGGGGAAGCTGAGGTCTTCGACGCCGAAACCGTGCACGCCGTCCACCACAAAAATGATCCGCTGCTCATCGCTGCGGCCCTGGTTGTGCTTGTCCACCAGGGCGCCGATCTTGTCGATCGGCAGCTTCACGCCGCTGCCCGAGTGCACCCAGGTCATGCCCAGCACCCGGGTTCCGGGGCGGATGTTGCGGTCGATGGCCGTGAGGATCTGCTCATGGCTGGCGTCGTGGGCGTTCTCGAACAGCTTGATCTTGCGCACCCGTGTCCCCGTCCTTTGGGTGCGCAGGTCGAGGATGGTGTGGGTGGCGTAGTGTTCGTGGGCGGTGGTGAGGATTTCCTGGTCGGCCGCCACGTGGACGCCGCCGTAGATGATCGACAAACCTTCGGTGGTGCTGCCGGTGAGGGCGATCTGCTTCGGCGTCGCTTGCAGGTAGCGGCCGGCCCAGGTGCGGACGTTTTCCTCGCGTTCTTCGGTGACGCCCAGATCCCAGTCCATCAACAGCCCCGGGTTTTTATCCAGGGCGGCGCGGTGCCGCTCGATGGCCTCGCGCACCGGGCGCGGGTGGGTGGTGATCAGGAAGTTGGAGAAGTGCAGGTAGTCCGGGTCCTGGTTGAACAGTGAGCGTAGTTGCGCCCATTTATCCCTGGGCAGTGGCGGCAGAGAATCGGCGCTGGCCGTGGCGGGCAGGTTGGCGGCGAGCGGCAGGCCCGCGGCGAGGATCCCGGCCTGCTTGAGGAAGGTACGACGCTCATTCATGGTTGGGCCGCCTTCTGGATCGAGACGACAGCGGGGCGGGCGGCTTTCTGGACCTGATCCCAGACTCGCAGGAAATTGCCGCCCCACAGTTTGGCGATGTCGGCTTCGGAGTAGCCGCGGGTCAGCAATTCGGCGGTGACGTTGCGGATGTCGCCGACGTTCTCCCAGCCTTTCACACCGCCGCCTTCGTTGAAGTCCGAGCTGATGCCGACGTGGTCGATGCCGATCTTGCGCACGGTGTAGTCGATGGCGTCCCCCAGGTCCTTGAGGCTGGCCTTGGGTTCTTCTTCGAGGATGGCGTAGAGCTGGCCGGCGTATTCGCCAAACCTCTGTTCCGGCCAGGCGGCGATGATCGGGTCGCCGGGCATCAGCGCCATCGCCAGGTTGGGCAGTGGCGGCAGGTCGAAGCGTTCGCGCAGGGCGTTGAGTCTGTCCTGGGTCTTTTGCGTCAGCGGGCGCAGGTATTGGGAGAAGCCGACGATCTGTACCACGCCGCCGCTGGCCTTGATCAGTTGCAGTTCCTTGTCGCTGAGGTTGCGCGGGATGTCGACCATCGCCCGTGGCGCCGAATGGGAGGCCACCAGGGGCGTGCGGCTCAGTTGCGCGACTTGCTCCAGGGCCTGGGTCGACATCTGCGACACGTCGATGATCACGCCCAGGTCGTTCAGGCGCGTCACCGCTTGCTTGCCGATGTCCGACAGGCCGCCCAGGGCGTCGGGCGAATCGTTGAAGAACGGCAGTGGGCGCGAGGAGTCGGCCCAGTCGTTGTTGCCGATGTAGCTGAAGCCGAACATGCGCATGCCCCGCGCCGTCCACAGGTCCAGCAGGTTCAGGTCGTGGCCCAGGGGGTAGGCGTTGAGCATGCTGATGAAGATCGCGAACTTGCCTTCCCCGTGCAGGCGGCGGAAATCATCCGGGGTGTAGGCGATGGCGACCTGGTTGGGGAAGTCCCGGACCAGGCCGGTGATGATCTTGTAGCGCACTTCCTGCTGGTTGCGCGCTTCCTCGACAAAACCGGCGGTGGGCTTGTGCGGGGCGTTGGGGCCGTTCCACAACTCCGGCCAGCCGAACACCGTCAGCGCCGCGCCGGACAGGTGGCCGCGATTGGCTTTCACCAGGTCGAACTGGCCGCTGCCGTCCTTGTCGGCTTCATTGCCGGCGGTGCCGAAGTCCAGCGGCACGGTGATGTGGCTGTCGAAGGACAGCAGGCGTTCGTGCAGTTCCCTGGCTTCTTTCATCACTTTGACCGGGTAGCCGGGGTTGTCCCGCCACCAGTGGTCCCAGGCCGCCAGGCCGCCACCCACGGCCAGCGCCAGGGCCAGGGGCACGCCAATGAAAAGAGCCTTTTTCGAACGAGGTGTTGTCATTGCCGATCTCAGTCAGGTTCGCCTTGGAAGGACAGGCGCGGGGGCCTTTGCTATCTGGGGAGAACGAGTGATCGGGCGGGAAATTTAGGTGCGCTCGGGGCCGCCATCGCGAGCAAGCTCGCTCCCACATTGGAACGCGGTCAACCTGTGGGAGCGAGCCTGCTCGCGATGAGGCCCTCACAGCTCGCCTATAAATTTGTCAGCCCACCCCTCGTTCTAGCTTGGATAAAGCCCGCTCCAGGGCTGGACACAGGTAAGGCAATGACGATTTCTCGACGATGGTTCATGGCAGGCCTGGCGCTGACCGGTGCCGCCGTGCCTGCGGTGTATTACGGGCATCGCGAACTGACCCGGCCGGACCCGACCATTACCCCCGGCGAGGCGTCGTTCGACGTGGCCGACGTGGCGGGCCAGCGCCGGGCCGATACGTTGCGGGGCATCTGGACGATCCGTTTCACCGGCCGCGACGCTGGTCTCGACGGCTTGCCCCAGGACGATCTGCAGCTTTTCCTCGATATTGGCCAAAGGGGCCGTGGCCTGGTGGGTTACCTCGACAGCGCCGAACGTTTGCGCGCTGCCGAGGAGCCGCGTTACCGGGTGTTGGGCGACCTGGCCGGAACCGATCCGAAGCAACTGAGCTGGCGGCTGATGGGGGCGCAGCACGACGCGCCGGACTATGAATGCATCATGACCCTGGACGAAGTCTGGGCCGGTTTTGGCAATGCCGGCAGCGCCACCCTCAGCGGTCGGGTATTGCGCCTGGACCGTCCCTTGGCGTCGCCTGAACTGGACAATCATTTCATCGCCGTCAAGCAGCGCTTCCCCGAGGCCCGGGAGCGCACGCCGTTGAGCCCGGCACTGCTGGCCTGGCTGGTGTCGCCCGAGCATCGGCTGTTCCACCAGCTCTGGCACGCCTCGCGGGACAAATGGCACACCCTGGACGAGGACAAGCGCAATGCCCTGCGTGGCATCGGCTGGCAGCCCGGCCCACGGAACCAGGAGCGCGATGCCCGCGGGCCGCGCAAGGATCGCAATGGCTCGGGCGTGGACTTCTTTTTCATGCACCGGCACATGCTCGGCACGGCCCGTTCGTTCCAGCCGCTGCCGTCGTGGCCACGCTTCCCCTTGCCGCAACCGGAGCTGGAGCGCGATCGCCTTGGCTTCGCCCGTTACCTCGATAACCACGATGGCACGGCCTTGCCGCCGACCTGGCTGGCCGATGGCGACGAGCAGTACGCTCAGTGGGTCAGCGACATCAAGACCGCCGAGACCTACCACAGCAATTTCCAGGTCTGGGAATCGCGCTACCGCGACCCGCGCTACCTGGCGAAACTGACCCTGGGCCAGTTTGGCTCGGAAGTGGAATTGGGCCTGCACGACTGGCTGCACATGCGCTGGGCCTCGGTGCCGCGTGATCCGTCCAACGGCCACCCGGTGCCGTTCGCCCGCGACCCGGCGGACTTCGCCCAGCGTTGGTACGCCCCGGAGAATGACTTTCTCGGCGATCCGTTTTCTTCCCACGTGAACCCGGTGTTCTGGGCCTTCCACGGCTGGATCGACGACCGCCTCGAAGACTGGTTCCGCGCCCATGAACGCTTCCATCCGGGGGAAGTGAGCCGGCTCGAGGTCAACGGCGTGCCCTGGTTCGCCCCGGGCCGCTGGGTCGAAATCGCCGACCCCTGGCTGGGCCCGGACACCCACGGGTGCAGCACCACGCCGGGGCTGCAGCTCGGACGCTCGGTGGAGATGGACCCGGAAACCATGAAACTGGCCCTGCGCATCACCTTCGGCAGCGATGACAAGAAGCTCGCCGAACTGTTTCGCCGTGTGCCGCAACGGCCGTGGTATGCGCGCAATCTCAAGTCCAAGCCGGTGTGAGCTCTGGCCCGAACTGACCGAACCTGGGCTGTGTGAATGACTGCTTTTGTGGCGAGGGAGCTTGCTCCCGCTGGGCTGCGAAGCGGCCCCAAAACCAGCCCCCTCCAAACACCTGACCCACCGAGGAGCCAGCCATTGGGGGCTGCTGCGCAGCCCAGCGGGAGCAAGCTCCCTCGCCACAGGTGTCACTTGGCTTGAGGTTAGTGTGAGGCGTCAGCGCGGCGCAGCGATGTCCAGGGCGCGGTTTGCCAGCAGTTCACTCAGCTCGACCATCTGCTGGATCCCCAAGGCGAAACTCCGTCGTGCGCCTTCCAGATCAAAGGCCAGTTCGTTGGCCATGACATTGACTGACGCAAGGGTTTCGCTGAGGTTGGCCAGCAAGCATTCCAAGTCCGCACTCTCTGCAACGGTGAACAACTGGCCCGGTGGTGGAGTAGGTTTTTCAGGCTTGAGGTCGAGGTAGTAGGAGAGGGCGCGGTCGGCGGCTTCGTCGAGTTTTTTGGAATCGTCTTCGGGGGGGTTGGGGGTGATCTTGAACATGGTGCAGCTCCTGATTATTCAAAGGGCGCTGCCAGACATCACTTGCAGATGATGGGGTGGCAGCTATGCGCGGGTCTGCAAGACCGGGAAACCAGGAACCCGGCAGACCCGAAGGTCTCCCGCACACAGCCGCCATAAAACGAACACGAACGTGTCGATTGGCTTCGGCTATGCGCCTGGTATTCGTCGGGCTTGCAGACCCGATCACTGATGAGCAGTGACGGGGAACAAGTTATCGATGGGGTGCCAGGCGCACAAGCCGGCGGATTCTGGCGTAGTTGTAGGCAATGACGCAAGGCAACGTAGCCTCACTCGGGGGTCCTACATGGCCCGATAAACAGAACCAAAGCCGAACACTATTTGTGGCTAGGAGATTTATCTGTGGGAGCAAGGCTTGCCCGCGATGCAGGCACCTCGGTCCTCGGAAACCGTGTCGTCTGCATCGCGGGCAAGCCTTGCTCCCACAGGAGATAACCCTAGCCACAATGTATTACTTGGCTTGAAGGTGGGTTTGGGGCTTACATCACCCGCCAACCCCCACCCAACGCCCTGTACAACGCCACGCTCGCCTGCACCCGCGCCAATCTCAGTTGCACGTTCATATCCTGGGCGGCGTATAGGGTGCGTTGGGTTTCCAGCACGGTGAGCAGGTCTTCGGCGCCGGCCTGGTAGCGGCGTTGGGCGATGTCGAAGGCGGTCTGGGCCTGGTGCAGTTCTTCGCTTTGCCATTGCCGTTGGCGGTCCAGGCCGTTGATGCCGTTCAGGGCTTTTTCGACGTCGGCGAAGCCGTTGATGATGGCGGCGCGGTAGAGTTCCAGCAGTTCCTCTTGGCGGGCGGTGGCCCTGTCTCGTTCGGCCCTCAGGCGGCCGTTGTTGAAGATCGGCGCGGCCAGGCCGGCCGTGAGGTTGTAGACGTTGTTGCGCAGCAACTGGTCGGCGATGTCGGCGCCGGTGGCGAGGCTCAGGCCCAGGGTCACGGTGGGCAACATGGCGGCGCGGGCCACGGTGATGTCGGCCTGGGCGGCGGCGAGGCGGGCTTCGGCGGCGGCGATGTCCGGGCGACGGCGCAGCAGTTCGCTGGGCACACCGGCGTCGATGGCGGGCCAGTGCAAGCGGTCGAAACTGTCGTCGTCGAGCTTGACCGACTGCACCGGTTGCCCCAGCAGCGTCGCCAGGGTGATCACCGCTTCCCGGGCCTGTTGCTGCACTTGGGGCACGCGGCGCTGCTGGGCCGCCACCAGGCTTTTTTGCTGGGACAGTTCCAGGGCCGTGGCGCTGCCGGCGTCGTAGCGGGTCTGCACCAGGTCGAGTACGCGTTGGGCGTTGTCCAGGTTCTGTTCGGCAATGCGCTGTTGCTCGCGCAGGGATAGCGCCTGGGTGTAGCTGTTGGCGACGCCGCTGAGCAGGGTCAATTCCACGGTCGCCCGGTCGAGCTGACTGGCTGCCAGCGTGCTTAGCGCACTGTCCCGAGCCGCCCGCTTGCCGCCCCAGAAATCCAGCTCATAGGTGGCGCTGAGGTTGGCGTCGTAGTAATCGATGGTGCGGTTGTCCCGGTCGACGTCCAGTTGGCTATAGCCTTTGCCGCGCAACAGCTCCTGGCGATTGCCGTTGAGCCCGGCCGTGACCGCTGGCAGCAACGGCGCGCCGGCGATCACCGCGCTGGCCTGGGCCTGGCGCACCCGGGCCATGGCGGCGGCCAGGTCGTGGCTGTCCCGGCGCGCCTGTTCGATCAAGCGGGTCAATGGCGGGCTGCCGAAGTGTGTCCACCATTGCTGGTTATCCGCTCGGGCGCTGGGTGTGTCGAGGGACTGCCAGGCCGCTGGCGGCTGGATGCCGCTGTCCGGCGGCGACGCAGGGGTGGCGCAGGCGGCCAGCAACAGGCTGGCAGCCAGGAGGGTCAGGTGCGCTTTCATAGGGTGGGGTTCATTCACTGGTGAGGGCCGCGACCGGGTCGAGGCGGGCGGCCTTGCGGGCGGGCATGAAGCCGAAGACGACGCCGGTGACCAGGGCGCAGCCGAAGGCGCCGAACACCGCCAGCCATTCGAAGGCCACGGCGATCTTGCCCAGCAGCAAGGCGCCGCCCACCAGCAGGGCCAGGCCGATACCGGCGAGCCCGCCGACCACCGAGAGCATCACCGCTTCGGTGAGGAATTGGCGCAGGATGTCGCGCTGGCGAGCGCCGGTGGCCATGCGAATGCCGATCTCGCGGGTCCGTTCGCGCACGGTCATGAGCATGATGTTCATCACGCCGATGCCGCCCACCAACAGCGAAATCGCCGCAATGGCCCCGAGCATCAGCGACAGTGTGCCCTGGGTGCGGGCCTCGGCCTGGATCATCGCGGCGTTGTTGGTCAGTTCGAAGTCCTGCTTGCCGTTGTGCAGACGCAACAGGGTGCGGGAGACCGCCTGTTCGGCCTCCTTGACCTTGCCCGCATCCCGGGCGGCGATCACCACGTACTCGGGGTGACGGGTGCCGAACAGCCGCACACTGGCGGCGGAATAAGGGATGGCGACGCGATTGTCGGCGTCCGAATCCCCGGAGCTGGCGCCTTTTTCCGCCAGTACGCCGACCACCTGGAACGGCATGTTCTCGATCAGGATGTAGCGGCCGATGGGGTCGGAAACATCCTTGAGCAGTTTCTGCCGGACCTTGTGGCCGATCACCGCCACCGCCGCGGCGCCGCGTTCATCGGCGTCGGTAAAGTAACTGCCCTCGGCCACCGGCCAATTGAAAATGGTCGGAAAATTGGTGTCATTGCCGCCGACGTAGCTGGTGTGATCGAGGTTGCCGAAACGCACGCTGGCTTCGGCGCCGTTGACCGGCATGATGCGCTGTACCTCGGGCAGGTCGGCGAGGGCGGCCAGGTCGTATTCGCTGATGATGCCCTTGGCGGCGCGCGGTGCGGGTGCGCTGCCATTGAGGTAGATGATGTTCGAGCCGAACGCGCCCATCTGGGCCATGACCTGGCGCTTGCTGCCTTCGCCCACGGCCAGCATCACCACCACCGAGGCCACGCCGATGACAATGCCGAGCAAGGTCAGGGCGGTGCGAAAACGATTGATCCACATCACCCGCCATGCCGCCTGCACCGCGTCCACCAGCTCACCTTTCCAGGCGCCGTTGTGTTCGCTGCCGGCGCTCAGGCGTTGGCGCAGATCCACCGCTTGCAGTGCCTTTGGGTTGGCTCGCCCGTCGTGGGGCAAAGCGCTGGCGCTGTCGCTGATGATCAGTCCGTCGCGGATCTCGATGATGCGCTTGGCCCGGGCCGCCACTTCGCGGTCGTGGGTGATCAGGATGACTACGTGGCCCTGGCTCGCCAATTCGTCGAGCAACGCCATGACCTCGGTGCCACTCTGGCTGTCGAGGGCACCGGTGGGTTCGTCGGCGAGGATGATGTGGCCGCCGTTCATCAAGGCCCGGGCAATCGACACCCGTTGCTGCTGGCCGCCGGACAACTGGTGCGGACGATTGCCGGTGCGGCTGGCCAGGCCAAGACGGTCGAGCAGGGCGCTGGCCCGGGCGTGGCGTTCGGCGGCGGAAGTGCCGGCGTAGATGGCCGGCATCTCGACGTTCTCCTGGGCCGTGCCGGAGGGGATCAGGTGATAGCCCTGGAACACGAAGCCGAAGGCCTCGCGCCGCAGCCAGGCCAGTTCGTCGCTGCCCAGGCCTGCGACGTCTTCCCCGGCGAAACGGTACTCGCCGCGGGTGGGGCGGTCGAGGCAGCCGAGGACGTTCATCAGGGTCGATTTACCGGAGCCGGACGCCCCGACAATCGCCAGGAATTCCCCGGCGTGAATGGACAGATCGATGCCGCGCAGCACCTCCACCCGAGGGCTGTCGCCACCGCCGTAGGCCTTGCGAATGTCCCGCAGTTCGATCAGGGGCGTGTTCATTCAGCCTCCGCTGCCGACGGCCGGGCCGATCAGCACCCGCTCGCCCTCATTCAGGCCGTCGACGATCTGGGTGCGCAGCCGATCGCTGACGCCGGTGCGAACGGTGCGCGGCTGGACGTCGCCATTGTCGGCCAGCACCCGTACCTGGCCGGCGTCCCGCAGGGCAGCGATGGGCACGGTCAGCACGTCCTTGGCCTGGGCGGCGACGAAAAATACCTGGGCGGTCATGTCGGTCATCAGCGCGCGGTCGGCGTTGTCGACGTCGAGCAACACGGTGTAGAGCACCACCCGCTCGCTGCCGCTGCGCCCGCTCGTGGGGCTGCCGCCCTGGCTGGCCTCCAGCGGGCGTGGCGGCACCGGGAGGATCTGGCGAACGGTGCTGCTCCAGCGCCGGCCGCCGCCGGCCAGGGTGGTGAAATAGGCGGTCATGCCCGGTTTGACGTGGCCGATGTCGGCTTCCGAGACTTCGGCCCAGACCGTCATCGGCGACAGCCTTGCGATGCGCAGGATCAGCGGGGTTTGCTGCTGGGCGTTGAGGGTCTGGCCTTCCCGGGCACCGACGGCGACCACGGTGCCGCTCATCGGCGCATAGATGCGCGTGTAGCCCAGCTCGGCCTCGTCGCTGCGCAGGCTGGCCTGGGCCTGGCGGATCTGGGCCTGGAACATGTCGATGCGCGCCTGGGTCGCGCGCACTTCGGCCTGGGCGGTCTGCACGTCTTCCTCGCGGGTGGCGCCGCCGGCCTTGAGTTGCTGCTGGCGGCGGAATTTCTGCTGCGCCAGGTCGTGCTGGGCGCGCTGTTCCTGAAGCTGGGCCTTGAGGTTCTCGATCGAAAAACGCCCGGCGTCGAGCCGGGCCTTTTGCGTGGACGGGTCGATTTCCACCAGCAATTGGCCCTCACGCACTTCGTCGCCGGCTTCCACGTGAATCTTCTGGATCTGCCCGGACGCCTGGGCGCCCACATCGACATAACGCCGCGGTTGCAAAGTGCCCAGGGCGGTGACGCTGTTTTCGATATCGCCACGGGTGACGGGCGCGGTGACCAGGGGCGCCCGGCTGGGCACGACCGCTTGCCACGCGGCGAAGGCCACGGCCGGAAGCAGGGCGAAGGTGAGAAGCCAGGCGCGTCGGGTAGGGCGGGGACGTTTCATGCAGGGTTCCGGCCGGTGATATCGGGCCCGTCCCAGGAAGGGCAGGGACGGGGGGCTGTTCTGGTAGACGAGCGTTCCGGGCGGGAATTTAGCGGGTGAAACACTTGGTAGCAGGTTGGGGAAAACAGTTGAAGCGCCACAGACCCCTGTGGCGAGGGAGCTTGCTCCCGCTGGGGCGCGAAGCGGCCCTGAAACCTGAATCCCGTTTATGTCAGATTCGATGGTGTTGCCTGCCTTGGGCCTGCTGCGCAAGCCAGCGGGAGCAAGCTCCCTCGCCACAAAAGCCGCCAATAGAAAGGAACGAATCCGCTTTGATACAAACCAACGCTTTAAATCTATATGAGAATTACTATAAATTACGCGACTGAATCTGCCACTATCGTGCCATGCCCTTTTCCGGCATGCCGGGTGGCACAGGGATAGCTGTCGCAGTCATTGCGCGCGGGAGTCATGGTGGAAAACTACTATCGCGAGCTGGTGTGTTTCCTGAACGCCAGGCTTGGCAACCGCCAGGCGGCCGAGGATGTGGTGCATGACGCCTATGTGCGGGTGCTGGAGCGTGCCAGCGACACGCCCATCGAACAGCCTCGGGCATTCCTCTACCGCACGGCGCTGAACCTGGTGATCGACGGGCATCGGCGCAATACGCTGCGCCAGGTCGAATCCCTGGATGTGCTGGACAGCGAAGAACGCTTCTTCACTCCGTCGCCCCACACCAGCCTCGACCATGGCCAGCGTCTGGACATGCTGCGGCGCGCCCTGGCCGAGCTGCCACCGCTGTGCCGCGAGAGTTTCCTGCTGCGCAAGCTCGAAGGCCTGTCCCACCCGCAAATCGCCGAGCGCCTGGGCATTTCCCGAGCGCTGGTGGAAAAGCACATCGTCAACGCCATGAAGCACTGCCGCGTTCGCGTGCGACAGTGGGACGCGCCCTGATTCGATCGTCGCCGGTCACCCGGCGGTAAATTTTTTTTCATTGTCCTCGTTCCTCTCAACAGACGACTTGCCGGCGCCTCGAATGCCGGTCAGGTTCCCCAGGCTTTTCGTGCCCTGTTGAGGGGCTTTTCCAGAGGACACTGGACATGACACAGGCAATTGCATCGCCCATCGTTCACGACTTGATCGGCATTGGCTTCGGTCCTTCGAACCTGGCGCTGGCCATCGCGCTGCAGGAGCGGGGGCCGGTCCAGGGTGAACTGGACGTGCTGTTCCTCGACAAGCAGGCCGACTACCGCTGGCACGGCAACACCCTGGTGACCCAGAGCGAGTTGCAGATTTCCTTCCTCAAGGACCTGGTGACCCTGCGCAACCCCACCAGCCCGTATTCGTTCGTCAATTACCTCAAGCACCATGGCCGCCTGGTGGACTTCATCAACCTCGGCACCTTCTACCCGTGCCGCATGGAGTTCAATGACTACCTGCGCTGGGTGGCCGGGCACTTCACCGAGCAGAGCCGCTATGGCGAGGAAGTGCTGCGCATCGAACCGGTGCTGCACAACCAGCAGGTCGAAGCGCTGCGGGTGATCTCCCGCGACGCCCAGGGCGCAGAGCTGGTGCGTACCACCCGTTCGCTGGTGGTCAGTGCCGGCGGTACGGCGCGCATTCCCGAGGCGTTCAAGGCGTTCAAGGACGACGCGCGGGTGTTCCACCATTCCCAGTACCTGGAGCGCATGGCGGGCCAACCGTGCGTGAAGGGTCAACCGATGAAGATCGCCATCATCGGCGGCGGGCAGAGCGCGGCGGAGGCCTTCATCGACCTCAACGACAGCTTCCCTTCGGCACAGGTCGACATGATCCTGCGCGGCTCGGCCCTCAAGCCGGCGGACGACAGCCCGTTCGTCAACGAAGTGTTCTCGCCGGAATTCACCGACCTGGTGTTCCAGCAGCCCCACAGCGAGCGCGAGCGCCTGGTCAACGAGTACCACAACACCAACTATTCGGTGGTGGACATCGACCTGATCGAGCGCATCTACGGGATTTTCTATCGCCAGAAAGTCTCCGGCATCGCCCGTCATGCGTTCCGCACCCTCACCACGGTGGAGAAGGCCACGGCCACCGATGCCGGCGTGGAACTGGCGGTGCGCAACAACGCCACCGGTGAGCTGACGGTGCGCCGTTATGACGCCGTAGTGCTGGCCACCGGTTACGAGCGGCAGATGCACCGCACCCTGCTGGAACCGCTGGCGCAGTACTTGGGGGATTTCGAGGTGGATCGCAACTACAAGCTGATCACCGACGAGCGCTGCAAGGCGGCGATCTACATGCAGGGCTTCTGCCAGGCCAGCCATGGCCTGAGCGACACTTTGCTGTCGATCCTGCCGGTGCGTGCCGATGAAATCGCCGGTTCGTTGTATGAGCATGGGAACAATCGCGGGCAGGCGCGTGCGGCGCGAGATGTGTTGTTGGCTGCTGTATAGGCCAGACCTGCGCTACGCGTCAGTCAATGCAAAGCAAAACCCTGTGAGAGCGAGCTTGCTCGCGATGGCGTAGTGTCAGTCAACTTCAATATTGGCTGAACTGACGCCATCGCGAGCAAGCTCGCTCCCACAGTTCTGGTCCCTGGGCAAGCCGGCTTCGGGTAACTCGCAGGAAATTCCTCAGAAACTTCCTACACTCACTGCACGCCTCCCGCAGTTTGAAAGGCTCGGTTCGCTGTTCCCTCGTATTGGCAGTCTGAACCCAATCAGCCGGTCGCCCTGACTTTTGGTGAAGTCGGAGGTGCGCCGGGCCGACTACGCCAAGCGAAACAACTGATCCAGATGATGCTTTTGCGCACAGGCCTGGCGGCGCTGTTGCTGGGCTCATTGAGTGTGGCGCCAACCGTTGGCGCGGCCCCCGAGGTGCTGGATGTGCTCGGGCGTTCCCATGTGAGCGACTATTCGCTGTCCCTGGACGAGGCCGACTGGACCTGGCTGCGGCAAAAGGGCACGTTGCTGCTGGGCGCCTCGGCGCCAGACGACCCACCATTCGGCATCACCGGCAATGGCACGGACTATGAAGGCCTGACGGCCGACTACGCCCAGTTGCTCGGGCAGTTGTTGCACGTCAAGGTGCAGGTTCAACGCTATCCATCCCGTGCCGAATCGCTCCAGGCCTTGCGTGGCGGTGAGATCGACATGCTCGGCACCGCCAACGGCTTCGAAGCGGCCGAGCCAGACCTGGCGATGTCCCAGGCCTACGCCGATGATCTGCCCACCCTGGTGGCGCGCATCGATGACAGCCAGGACTTGCCCACGGACCTGGCGGGCAAGCGGGTGGCGATGCTGTATCACTACTTGCCGCCGGAGACGGTCGAGGCGTTTTATCCCGATGCTTCGTTGCAGCTGTTCCCCTCGACCTTGAGCGCCATCGGTGCCGTGGCGTTCGGTCAGGCTGACGTTTATCTGGGGGATTCGATCAGTTCCAATTACCTGATCAGCAAGAATTACCTGAACAATGTTCAACTGGCCGATTTTTCGCGCATGGAAGTGCAGCCCTTCGCCTTTGCCGTCAGTCGTGACAACGCGCGCTTGTTGCGCATCGTCAATGCCGCGCTGCAAGCCATTCCCGCCAGCGAACGTATGAGCATCCTGCGCCGCTGGAGTGCCGGCGGTGCGAGCATGCCGGGTCAGCAGGCGCTGCATTTCAGCGTCAATGAGCAGCGTTGGCTGGATGCCCATCCGCGAATCAAAGTGGCCGTCAACGAGAACTTCCTGCCGCTGACGTTCTTCGATGAACAGGACCATTTGCGCGGCATCGGTGCCGACGTGCTGGCCCGGATCAGCTTACGCACCGGTCTGAAATTCGATGTGCAGCGCGGCGGCTCGGTTGACGATTTGATTGGGCAGATCAAGAGCGGCAAGGCCGACATCCTGGCCACCGCCATACCCAGCACCGAACTCGAAGACGAGTTGCGCTTTACCCGACCGTACCTGACGAACCCGTTCGTGCTGGTGGTGCCTGTCCGGGCCAAGGGTCCACTGACCCTGGACCAGATGGCCGGAAAGCGCCTGGCGTTGGTGCGTGGCAATGTGTTGCGCGAGTTTCTGCTGGAGCAGTTTCCCCGCGTGCAGTTGGTGACGGCGCAAAATGCCGCCGACGCCATGGCCATGGTCGCCGCCGGCACGGCGGACGCAGCGATCAACCCGCTGATCAGCGCCCGTTACATGATCTCTCGCCAGTACCGTGACAAGCTGCAGGTCACCAGTACCGTCGGTACTGTGCCTGCGCGCGTTGCGTTGGCGACGAGCCGGGGGGCGTTGGAGCTTTACTCGATTCTCGACAAGGCGCTGTTGAGCATTTCTCCCGAAGAGATGGATGAGCTGACCAACCGCTGGCGCAGTGAGGTGGTGATCGACGACAGCTACTGGCTGCGCAACCGCACCACGATCCTCCAGGGGTTCACCGTCGCTGCGCTGCTGTTGCTGGTGACCTTGGGGTGGGTGATTTATCTGCGGCGGCTGCTGGAGCAATTGCGCGTCGCCAAGGAAAGCGCCGACGACGCCAATCGGGCCAAGACCACCTTCGTGGCGACCATGAGCCATGAGATCCGCACACCGATGAATGCGGTGATCGGCCTGCTGGAACTGGCCCTGAAAAAAGCCGACCAGGGTATCGTCGACCGGCACGCCATCGAGGTCGCGTCGGGGGCTGCCCATGGCCTGCTGGATTTGATCGGCGACATCCTCGATATTGCCCGCATCGAGTCGGGCCGGCTGTCGCTGACGCCGCAACGGGCCAATCTGCACGAGTTGATCGAGTCGGTGGCACGGATTTTCGAAGGCCTGGCCCGGCAGAAACACCTGCGCCTGCAACGGGTACTGGACGCTGCGGTCAACCGTGATGTGTTGATTGACCCCTTGCGCTTCAAGCAGATCGTCTCGAACCTGCTGAGCAACGCGATCAAATTCACCGACCAGGGCGAGGTGCGCCTGAGTGTGCGCGCAGAGCCGGACGCTGAGTTCGGGCTTCTGGGCATTTGCCTGCGAGTCGAGGACACCGGCTGCGGTATTTCGCCCGATGACCAGCGCCGCCTGTTCAGCCCCTTTACCCAGGCCGGCCATAGCACCCAGTCGGCCCGCAGCGGTTCCGGGCTGGGGCTGGTCATCAGCCGCACGCTGTGCGAAATGATGGGCGGCACCCTGACGTTGCGCAGCGTGGTGGGAGAGGGCACGCAGGTCGAGATCCTGCTGGACCTGCCCGTGCTCGACGCCTTGCCGCCAGCGCCACTTGTCGAGGACGAGACGCTGCTGCCGGCCCGGGCGCTGAGTATCCTGGTGGTCGACGACTATCCGGCCAACCGCTTGCTGCTGTCCCAGCAACTGGGCTACCTGGGCCATCGGGTCCGGGAGGCGCAGGACGGTGTCGAAGGCCTGCACGCCTGGCGCAGCGAACACTTTGATGTGGTCATCACTGACTGCAACATGCCCTTGATGAGTGGCTACGAACTGGCCCGCGCCATTCGCGACGAAGAGCGTGTGCAAAACCTGTCGCCCGGCGTGATCGTGGGGTTCACGGCCAACGCCCAGCCAGAGGAGAAGGAGCGTTGCACCGAGGCCGGGATGAACGATTGCCTGTTCAAGCCCATCAGCCTTCGGGAACTCAACGCGTGCCTGGCTTCGGTCACGCCGGATGCGCCGGCGCATGAGCCCAGCGATAGCATCGACTTGACCAGCCTGGAACAACTGACCGGCGGCGACACGGCCGCCATCAGCGCTCTGCTGGAGGAACTGCTCAGCAGCAATGCCGAAGACGCAGCGCGACTGTTGCAGCTGTCCACCCGACAAGATTTGCCGGGCCTGGCGGACCTGGCGCATCGGATCAAGGGCGGGGCGCGGATCATCCAGGCACAACGCCTGATCGCCGCCTGCGAGGCGTTGGAAAGCGCTTGTCGGGGAGGCGATACGCCGCTGCTCGCCGATGCCGCGGCAGATCTTCACCAAGCCATGGAACATCTGGCCGAATACCTGAAAACCCATGTGGCAAGGGGATAAATCCCATCTTGTGGAAGCGAGGCGCTCTTTCAGGAACCGCGGTGCCTGTTTCGCGAGCAAGCTTTGCTCCCACATAAGTCCCTTCGCCACGGGGTTGCGTTCGGCTCCGGTTTCCCCGGTTGATCGGGTTGACGCTTTTCCCTCATCTTTTTCGGATTAGTCCTACAGCGCCTCACAAAAGCTTCCTCTAGCCTGACGGCCCTGCTTCATACCCGTCAGTGTTGCTACTGGAATGCCTGCCATGCCGAACAAAGCCCTCCGTATCCTGATTGCCGACCCACAACATGCTCATCGAGTAGTGCTGGAGCGCCTGTTCAATCAACAGGGCTATTTCCGGATTGTCCCCGTGAGCCATGTGCAGGAGTTGCTGACGCTGGTGGAGTACGGCAGCGAGCCGTTTGACCTGATTGTCGTCAATGCCGGGCTGGCGAGCGGGGCGCTGGACCTGCACGATTTTGTTATCTATAACCCACAGGTTCGTCACGGGATGATTTACAACGCGCAGCTGGCCAGTCTGTCGTCGGTGCCTGTGGCGCGCCGATCGAGCATGCACTTGAGTCAGGCGCCACTGCCTGACCTCGCTTCCCTGCGGCGCCTGATGGAGCGGGTCGACCCTCACGTCAGTGAGTCGCTGCAACCGTGGACGCGCGCCCTCAGACAGGGCCATGGACGCTGAGAAAGACCGTCGGTCCGCACTGTCGGATCTGACAGGTGGCATGGCCTGGCGCTTGTGCAAGAGTCCGGTGCAGTCATGGCACCGGTGCCGTTTGTAATGACCTGGGGAGTTACCTTTGAAAGACGTGTTGATCGTGGATGACCACCCTGTCATACGAGGGGCGTTGCGGCTCATTTGCCAGAATGAGGCGTTCACCCACATCAGGGATGCCAGCGGCGTGGCCGATGCCAGGGCCATCATCAAGGAGCGCGTGCCAGACCTGGTGATCCTGGACCTGGTGATGAACGGTTTCGATGGCCTGGACCTGCTGGTCTGGATCATGGCCCAGTTTCCTGAATGCAGTGTGCTGGTGTTCACCTCCCAGGATGCGCAGCACTTCTGCAACCGCTGCATCTCGGCCGGGGCCCGGGGCTTTGTGACCAAGAAAAGCGACCTCAAGGAACTGACCAAGGCCATCCAGGCGTTGAAGTCCGGCTATGCCTATTTCCCCCAGATGCCCGTCAGGCTGGATTTCCAGCAACGCAGCGAACAGCAGGCCCTGGAAAGCCTCTCCACCCGCGAGCTGTCCATCCTGCGCATGCTGGCCATGGGCATGCGCGGCAAGGACATCGCCGAAAGCCTGTTCCTGAGTCCTAAAACCGTCAGCACCTACAAGACTCGCCTGTTGGAAAAACTCGGCTTGCAATCCTTGGTGGGGTTGTCGGAGTTTGCCAAGCGTAATCATCTTTGAATGAGTTACACCAAATAAGGTGGGAGCGAGCCTGCTCGCGATAGCAGTCTGACAGTCGATGCATCATCGGCAGAGGCACCGCCATCGCGAGCAGGCTCGCTCCCACAGTTTTTTGATCGCTGTTCTCCAGATAGAACGCTAAGGCCGGTTTTTGCCATCTAGTGCTTGAAGGGTGTCGGTTTTAAGCTGCGTTCATCGAATCGCAGTACCTGATTTTTGGAGACACGGCATGAAAAACATCATCGGCCTCTACACCAGCCCGCGACCCCATTGGGTCGGCGACGGTTTCCAGGTTCGCACGCTGTTTTCCTACGACAACCTGGGCAAGCACATCAGCCCGTTCCTGCTGCTGGATCATGCCGCCCCCACGGAATTTACGCCCACCACCGAGCGTCGTGGCGTCGGCCAGCACCCCCATCGCGGTTTTGAAACCGTGACCATCGTCTACCAGGGCGAACTGGAGCACCGCGACTCCACCGGCAGCGGTGGCAAGATCGGCCCTGGCGATGTGCAATGGATGACCGCTGCTTCCGGCATCATCCACGAAGAGTTCCACTCCGAAGCCTTCGCCCGGCAGGGTGGGTTCATGGAAATGGTCCAGCTGTGGGTCAACCTGCCCGCCAAGGACAAGATGGCCCCGGCCGGCTACCAGACGATCCTCAAGGGTGACATCCCGAACATTGCCCTGAAGGACGACGCCGGCAGCCTGCGCCTGATCGCCGGGCGTTTCGAAGGGCATCAAGGCCCCGCGAAGACCTTCACGCCCATCGACGTCTGGGACATCCGCTTGAATGCCGGAAAAAGCCTCACCCTTGACCTGCACGAAGGCCACAACACCGCCCTGGTGGTATTGCGAGGCTCGGTCCAGGCCAATGGCCGCGAACGGGTCGAGGCCGGGCAGATGGCCCTGTTCGACCGGGCTGGTGATCAATTGAGCCTGCAAGCCAATAACGATGCCGTGGTACTGCTGCTCAGCGGCGAGCCGATCGACGAACCCATCGTCGGCCATGGTCCATTCGTGATGAACAGCGAGCAGGAAATCCACCAGGCCTTCAGTGATTTCCATTCCGGGCGTTTTGGCCGGATGGACGACTGAACGCGAAAACAACCACCACCCTGAACCCCCTGTGGGAGCGAGCCTGCTCGCGATAGCGGCGGATCAGTCAACATTAATGTGGCTGACACACCGCTATCGCGAGCAGGCTCGCTCCCACAGGGTTTGCGTGGTCGGTACACTCTCGTCAAAACTGTGCCAATCTTCGCCAATGGCCTTTCTGGAGCTGTCCCGATGCTGTCTCTGATCTCCGATCACCCGCTGCTCTGTGCCCTGGTGCTGCTTGTGCTCGACCTATTGATGTGGCGCCTGGTCAGTGCGGATCGGACCTATTGGAAAATCGGCGCAAGGGTGGTGATTTTTTCGCTGTTCAGCGTGCTGCTGTTCAACGAAGGCCTCAACCCCATGCAGCCGGCGCAGTGGGTCGACGATGTGCCGCGGCACCTGGCCGCTACTGGCTTGCAGATCGCCTGGTGGCTGTTTGCCGCGCGAACCCTGACGGTGCTGATTGGCGCGGCGATGATGCAACGGGTCGGCCATACCGGGCGGTTGTTGCAGGACTTGCTGGGCGCGGTGATTTTCCTGATCGCCGTTATCGCGGCATTGGCCTATGTGCTGGATTTGCCGGTCAAGGGTGTACTGGCGACGTCCGGCGCGATGGCGATCATCGTCGGCCTGGCCTTGCAGAGCACCCTCAGCGATGTGTTCTCCGGCATCGTGCTCAATACCACCAAGCCCTATCAGCTCGACGACTGGATTTCCATCGACGGCACCGAAGGCCGGGTCACCGACATCGACTGGCGAGCCACGCGCTTGCAGACCGCCCAGGGCAGCATGGCGGTGATCCCCAACTCGCTGGCGGCCAAGGCCAAGGTCATCAACTTCAGTCGACCCAGCGATGTCCATGGCTTGTCCATCAGCGTCCAGGTCAGCCCTCACGCGCGGCCCCAAACCGTGATCGACGCGTTGGAGCGGGCGATGATCGGCTGTCGTTCCTTGCTCACCACCCCCGCACCCTGCGTCACGCTTAAAAGCAGCGGCAGTGCTGGTGCGGAGTACGAGATCAGCGGTTTCGTTGCCTCCATGGCCCAGAAACGCACGGTGCGCAACCAGCTGTTCGACCTGGCGTTCCGGCATTTGCAGGCGTCGGGCGTGAGCCTGTTGTCTACCAGCGAAAGCACGACTCCCCAGGCGGTGTCGCGCCCCCGGGCCTTGCTGGAAAGCTCGAACATTTTCTCCACCCTGCGCCAGGATGAGAAAGACACCTTCGCTCAGAACATGACCCTGCAGACCTTCCGCGCGGGCGACGTGATCCTGGCGGCCGGGGAGGTCAGCGATCATCTGTTCATCATCGAATCCGGGGTGGTCAGCGTGACCCTCATGCGCAACGGCCAGCCACTCGAGGGCGGGCGCATGGGGCCGGGAGAGGTGATCGGCGAAGCCGGGATCGTCGCCGAGCAGGCTGCGCTGGCGAATTTTACCGCCAAGACCTTCTGCACCCTGTACCGCATCGAGAACAGCTACCTCAAGCCTTGCCTGGAGGCCCGCCGCGACATCAACGACGCCATGAAGAACCTATTGGACGTACGCATCCACCTGGCACAGAACCTCACCCGCGAGCTGCCCAAGCCCGTGGCCAAGAAGCGCTTCCTGCAATGGCTGCGAAGCCGGGCCTGAAGCCTATCTTGAAGTCCCCACGTCCCCCTGTGGCGAGGGGATTTATCCGCGCTGTGTGGGAGCAAGGCTTGCCCGCGATGTAGGCGCCTCGGTTCTCCGGAAGATCGCGTCATCTTCATCGCGGGCAAGCCTTGCTCCCACAATCCCCTGGGTCTTCATTGGCCACCCGAACTTCCCAACAATTGGCTATTTGTACCGCGCCACTGCACGGCTAACTTAGCGCTACACCCAATTGTCCTGGAGTTCACCATGCAACCGCGTATCGATTTCTACACCGCTTCCCCTGACGCTTTCAAAGCCATGCTGGCCCTGGAAACCGCCGTCTCGAAACTGGGCCTGGAGAAGTCCCTGCTGGAGCTGGTCAAGCTGCGTTCCTCGCAGATCAACGGCTGCGCCTTCTGCATCGACATGCACACCGCCGACGCCCGCAAGGACGGCGAGACCGAACGCCGCTTGTACGCCGTGACCGCATGGCGCGAAGCGCCGTTCTTCACGGGCCGTGAACGCGCCGCCCTGGCCTGGACCGAAGCCCTGACCCGCCTGAGCGACACCCACGCGCCGGACGCCGACTATGCCCTGCTGAGTGAGCATTTCAGCCCCAAGGAAATGGTCGACCTGACGGTGGCGATCAACGCCATCAACGGCTGGAACCGTCTGGCGGTGGGGTTTCGCAAGATGCCGGAGGCCTGAGACCTCTTGCACCAGAAAACCTGTGGGAGCGAGCCTGCTCGCGATAGCGGTCTGACAGTTCATGCATCACTGACTGACACACCGCCATCGCGAGCAGGCTCGCTCCCACAAGGATCAATTCCAGACTTTAAAGCTTCGGACGACAGGCACCGCAATCCGTTTGCTTCTCCTTAATAGTAACCATTACTATTCAGGCCCCGTTCCCACAGCGCGCCGTGATGACCCCCAAGCTGCCCCGCAGACCCGGCTTTTTCGAGCATTACGAAGAGTTGATCGGCACCTGGACCCGTCGCCTGCGCAATCGCCAGCAGGCCGAGGACCTGGCCCATGACACCTTCGTGCGGGTGCTTGAGTCCGATTCGAGCGGGGTCGAGCAGCCACGGGCCTATTTGCATCAGACGGCGCGCAACATTGCAGTGGATGGCTATCGGCGCGAAGATCGACGGGGGGCCATGGAAGAGGCTGTCATCGACCCTGGTCAGTCGTTTTCGGGCGACCCGGAGCATTTCATGCACGCGATCCAACTGGCGGACTCCATCGAGCGGGCGCTTGCCGAGCTGCCGGCCAACTGCCGCACGGTGTTCGTCTGGCAGAAGATCGAGGGCCTGACCCAGGCGGAAATCGCCGAGCGCCTGGGCCTGTCCAAGAACATGGTGGAAAAGTATATGATCCGCACCCTGCGGCATCTGCGCGATCGTCTGGACGGGCCTGGCCAATGATCCGTCGCCATCTTCCACCCGAGCCACAGGACCTTCCATGATGGATAGCCGTGAATGCCCGTGCGGGCAGGACAGGGTTCGCGACGCGGCGGCGCAATGGTTCGTACGTTTGCAAGCACCCGCCATGAGTGTCGAGGAGCGCCAGCGCTTCGAAGCCTGGCTGGACGAGCATCCCAACCACCGCGACGAAATCCAATTGCTGCAGGGGATCTGGAGCGCCACGGACCTGTTGCCCAAGGAACGCCTGCGAGCGTTGTGCGAAGCTCCTGCCAAACGTTCCCCGCGTCGGCCTCTGTTGCGTTATGCGGCCGCCGCCGGGTTGTTCGCGGCGGCGCTTGGTTTGGGGTTGTTCAGCGGCTTGAGTTCTTCCACCGACTACAGCGGCGAATATGCCACCGCCTTCGGTGAGCGTCGGCATATCGCCTTGCCCGACGGCTCGGTGATCGACCTCAACAGCCGCAGCCGGGTGCGTATTCAATTCGCACACCGTCAACGCCGAGTGGAGTTGGCCGAAGGCGAGGCGTTGTTCACGGTCGAGCATGACGCCGGCCGGCCATTCACGGTCGATGCGGGCAACGGTCAGGTAACGGTAACCGGGACGCGCTTTGACGTGCGCCGCGATGCCGACAAGACCCGGGTGGCGGTGGAGCAGGGCAGCGTCAAGGTCCTGGGACGCGATGCACCGCGAACCCAGTACGTCAGTCTTACGCCGGGCCTTGGCACCCAGATCGATGCCCAGGGCAAAGTCGCCACACCTTACGCGGTCAACGCCGAGGCGCTCACCGCCTGGCGCAACGGCAAACTGGTGTTCAATAACGCGCCGCTGAAGGAAGTGGCTGAAGAAGTCTCCCGTTATCGCGCCAACCCCCTGCGGGTCGGCAGTGCGGCGGTGGGTAACTTGCGCCTGACCAGCGTGTTCCGTTCCGACGATCCCGAGGCTCTGCTCAAGGCCCTGCCGAACATTCTGCCGGTGGCCGTGCGCACCCTGGATGACGGCAGCCAAGAAATAATTGCGCGATAGATTCAGGTTTTTTTCGAGTTCTTCGTCTTCTTGTCCAACTGCAACTGGTTTGCATTAACAGACGCGTATTCTTGCGATCAACAGGACAAGGTTCGACGTGAAAAAAACCGCCAAAAACAACAATCGTAGCCCCGCACGCTGGCTGCCACTGGCCCTGACCCTGGCGGTCAGCGCCGCGCTGCCCCAGGCGTTCGCCGATCAGTCCGCCATCGCCATTCACATCCAGGCGCAGCCGTTGGGCCAAGCCTTGAGCCAGCTCGGCCAGCAAACCGCGTTGCAAGTGTTCTTCAGCCCCGAACTGGTGGCCGGCAAGCAAGCCCCGGCGGTGGACGGCAACCTGTCCCCGGAAGCGGCCTTGCGCCAATTGCTCCAGGGCAGCGGCCTGCAATACCAGATCGATAACGGTTCGGTAACCGTGTTGCCGGCACCCTCGGCATCCAATGCGGGCCCGCTGGAGCTGGGCGCCACTGAAATCCAGGTGGTCGGCGATTGGCTCGGCGATGCCAACGCCGAAGTGGTGCAGAACCATCCCGGCGCGCGCACGGTGATCCGCCGCGAAGCGATGGTGGAGCAGGGCGCCATGAACGTTGGTGATGTGCTGCGGCGCATGCCGGGTGTGCAGGTGCAAGACGCCAACGGCACCGGCGGCAGCGACATTTCCCTGAACGTCGGCGTGCGTGGCCTCACTTCGCGCTTGTCGCCGCGCTCCACAGTGTTGATCGACGGCGTGCCGGCAGCGTTTGCGCCCTACGGCCAGCCACAGTTGTCCATGGCGCCGATCTCCTCGGGCAACCTGGACAGCATCGACGTGGTGCGCGGCGCCGGATCCGTGCGCTACGGGCCACAGAACGTCGGCGGGGTGATCAACTTCGTGACCCGGGCGATTCCGGAAAAAGCCACCGGCGAAATCGGCACCACCCTGGAAACTTCCCAACGCGGTGGCTGGAAGCACATCGACACGGCGTTCCTCGGCGGCACCGCCGACAACGGCCTGGGCGTGGCGCTGTTGTATTCGGGCGTCAACGGCAATGGTTATCGCCGAAGCAACAACGACAACGACATCGACGATGTCATCCTCAAGACCCATTGGGCGCCCACCGATGTGGACGATTTCTCGCTGAACTTCCATTACTACGACGCCAAGGCCGACATGCCCGGCGGCCTGACCCAGGAGCAGTATGACGCCGACCCGTACCAGTCCGACCGCGACTGGGACAACTTCAGCGGACGCCGCAAGGATGTGTCGTTCAAATGGTTGCGCCAGATCGACGACCGCACCCAGGCCGAAGTGCTGACCTACTACTCCGACAGCTACCGTGGCAGCACCATCGCCTCCCGGGACCAGCGCAACCTGGCCTCCTACCCGCGCACCTATTACACCTTCGGCATTGAGCCTCGGGTGTCCCACGTGTTCGACCTGGGGCCAACCACCCAGGAAGCCAGCGTCGGTTATCGCTACCTCAAGGAAGGCATGCACGAAGAAGCCAGCCGCCTGGCGTTGCGTAACAACGAACCGGTGGTGCGTCCGGGCTCCGACGGTCACGTTTACCAGGACCGCACTGGCGGCACTGAAGCTCACGCGGTCTACATCGATGACAAGATCGATATCGGCAAATGGACCATCACCCCGGGTATCCGCTTCGAAAGCATCAGCACCGAGTGGCACGATCGCCCCGTGCTCGACACCGCCGGTCGCCCCGTGCAGGAAAAACGCCGCAGTATCGACAGCAACGAACCGCTGCCGGCCCTGAGCGTGATGTATCACCTGTCCGATGCGTGGAAGCTGTTCGCCAACTACGAGACGTCGTTCGGTAGCCTGCAATACTTCCAGCTCGGCCAGGGCGGCGACGGCAACAGCACCGCCAGCGGTCTGAGCCCGGAAAAGGCCAAGACCTACGAGATCGGTACGCGCTACAACGATGACGTGTGGGGCGGGGAAGTGACGCTGTTCTACATCGACTTCGACGACGAGTTGCAGTACATCAGCAACGACGTGGGCTGGACCAACCTGGGCGCGACCAAGCACCAGGGCCTGGAAGCTTCGGTGCATTACGACATGGCCGCGCTCGACCCACGTCTCGAAGGCCTCACCGCCAACGCCGGTTTCACCTACACCCGGGCGACTTACGAAGGCGAGATTCCAAGCTTCAAGGGCCGCGACCTGCCGTTCTATTCCCGTCAGGTGGTGAACCTGGGCCTGCGCTATGACGTCAACCGCTGGACCTACAACCTCGATGCCTTCGCCCAGTCGAAACAGCGCTCGCCGGGTACCGGCGTGAACGCCGATGGCAGTTTCAGCGGTGACTACATCACCGACGGCACCGCTGACGGGCAGTACGGCGACATGCCGGGCTATGTGCTCTGGAACGTGCGCGCGGGCTACGACTTCGGCGAGCAACTGTCGAACCTGAAAGTCGGCGCCGGGGTGAAGAACCTGTTCGATCACCAGTACTACACCCGTTCCAGTGACAACAACTCGGGCATGTATGTGGGTGCGCCGCGTACGTTCTTCGTGCAGGCGAGCGTGGGGTTTTGATGAAAACCCAGGGTTGACGCGTACATTTGTGGCGAGGGGATTTATCCCCGCTGGGCTGCGCAGCAGCCCTAAGATCACCTACTCGGTGTGTCAGGCAGATTGAGTCTGCTGCTTTGGGTCTGCTTCGCAGCCCAGCGGGGATAAATCCCCTCGCCACAGAGAAGATCCTTACCGCAAACAATGGTATGAGTCTTTAAACCTTCAACACTTTCCCACTGGCCGCCACCGCCACCAGCGACAGCGCAATCAGCCCAAAGGCAAAGCTCAAGCTGCTGCCATGGGCGACGAAGCCGATCAGCGCCGGGCCGGCGAGGATGCCGGCATAGCCGATGGTGGTGATGGCCGGTACGGCGATGGCTTCCGGCATCAGGGTCTGTTTGCCGACGGCGGTGTACAGCACCGGCACGATGTTCGAGCACCCGGCACCCACCAACGCATAGCCCAGTAGCGCGGCTTGCCACATCGGTGCGAGGGTTGCCAGCAGGAACCCGGCTGCCGCGATCGATCCGCCATAGATGATCACGCGTTTGGCGCCCAGGCGATGCACCACCGAGTCGCCGGTCAGTCGGCCGACGGTCATGGTCAGCGCGAAGGCGGCATAACCCAGCCCGGCATAGGCGGTATCCACCGCGCGTTCGCTGGTCAGGAACACGGCGCTCCAATCCAGCACCGCGCCTTCGGCGAGGAATACGATGAAGCACAGGATGCCAATGAACAGCACCACTCCGTGGGGAATGGCAAACGCCGGGCCCGAGCTTTCACTGCCATAAGGCAACAGGTGCGGCGCAGCCTTGAACAATGCCACCAGCAGCACCGCGTTGACCACCAGCGTCGCCCCCAGCGGCGAAAGCCCCAGGCCGAGCAGGGCGCTCACACCGGCCGCGCCAATGATCCCGCCGAGGCTGAACATGCCGTGGAAGCCCGACATCATGGTCTTGCCACTGGCCCGCTCGACGATTACCGCTTGCAGGTTCACGGTCGAGTCCACGGTGCCGAGGCCGGCGCCAAACAGGAACAATGCCGCCACCAACCAGGGCAGGGAGGTCATCGTCGCCAGCAACGGCAACGCCAGGCAGATCAGGAGCGTGCCCCCGCTGAGCACTCGCCGGCAGCCGAACCGCGCGGCCAGCGCACCGGCAATCGGCATCGCCAGGATCGATCCCACCCCGAGGCACAGCAACAGCAAACCGAGGGTGCCTTCGTCCAGGTTTGCCCGCACCTTGGCGTATGGCACCAGTGGTGCCCAGGCGGCGATGCCGATGCCGGCGATGAGATAGGCGATGCGGGTGGACATCTGTTCCAGGCGTCCGGGAACAAAGGTTGGCGGAGGGGTGATGGCAGTCATGAATCGTCCTTGGCTTGCGTGTGGTGCGCTGGTGCGGGCAGGGAGCCTATGCTTGCATATCCACTGACCGCACCGCGACCCCAAGGTGCCGATCAAAGCGCAGGCTTTGCTCCCACAGCCTGTGCCAGCATAAAGTACCGGCCCTTGCTGGCTGATTTCGGGTCTGGTCTATGACGCAGTTTTATGATGCACGCGGCAATATTTATGGCGTCGTTTCCCCGCGACAGGTGCGTGACCACGGTATCGACCTGCCGCCGTCGGTCGCCCTCGCTGCACAGCGGCGCGAGTCCTGGGCCTTGGCTGCCGTGCATGCCTTCTGCAGTTGGTCGCCGGGTGAAGCACCGCCGGATGCCAAGGACCACCGCAGCGATGGGCTGTTGATCGGCCCGTTCCAGAGCGAACCACCCTTTGACGTTTTGATCGTCAACACTGACGGTACCCTGGCCGAGCGCAGCGGCAACGGCTTGACGATTTTCTCCCAGGCGCTGAAAGAGCAAGGCTTGATGCCGGGCGAGGGGGATTGCTTGTTGCAGGTGCACCATGACAAACACCAGGGCTTGTCGCCGCTGCACACGTCGGTGCGGTCAGCTGAGTTCGAGGGTGTGCAGGGCTTCTGGCTGGACTTGGGAAAACCCCTGTTTGGACCTCAGGCCGTCGCTGCCCAAAGCGTGGAGCGCGTGGTGTTCAATCAGCGTGAGGTCAGTCGGGTGGCGGTGCTCCATGGGTTGAACCCGGCATGGGGCAACAGTCAATTCGTGAACATTGGCAATCCGCATTGCGTGACCCTGGTGGAAGGGGTCGAGGCGCTGCCGAGCAACGCGCAAATGCGTGCATCGCAGTTGTCGCAAAGCCTGACCCGCATCGCTTATGCGCCGCCCGCTGGCGCAGGGGTTCCGTGCCCGGCGGGGGTGAATCTGCAATGGGCCTGGCGCGAGGCCGAAGGGCGGATCGTTGCCCGGGTATTCGAGCGGGGCGAAGGCCCCACTGCGTCCTCGGGCACCAGCGCCAGCGCGGTGGCCAGTGCTGCGTGGCGGGTGGGTTGGGTGCAGGCGGGGCCGGTGAGGGTGGTGATGCCCGGTGGGACAGCGCCGATTTTGTTGGAAGAAGAGGCTGGTGAGCTGGTTCGGGTCAGGTTGTTTGGTACGGCGCAGCTTGTGTCCTAGAAAATCTGGAGTTCCGCAGTGCGGCTAATGACGCCATCGCGAGCAGGCTCGCTCCCACAATTTTGAGCTTCAGCGGGCACGAATTTGTGTACGACACAAACCCTCTGTGGGAGCGAGCCTGCTCGCGATAGCGGCAGGTCAGTGACCTCAATATCAACTGATGGACACCAAGCTCACTCTCACAACGGGGTGCATCAGCCCAACGGCTGCGCGAACTCCACCACCGGCATCTGCCGCTTCATCAGCACTTCACCGTTGCGGATCGAGTACAGCGGCAAGCCCTGACTGCGGATTACTTCGTAGTCGCTGTCCGCCGACAGGATCAGCAGGTTCGCCGGCCGCCCCGGTTCCAGCCCGTAGCGCTCGCCCAGGTTCATGGCCTTGGCGCTGTTGTCGGTGACCAGGTCGAGGGCGCTTTGCAGGTTGCGGTAACCGAGCATGTGGCAGATGTGCAACCCGGCTTCGAGCACCCGCAGGATGTTGCCGTTGCCCAGCGGGTACCACGGGTCGACGATGGAGTCCTGGCCGAAGCACACGTTCATCCCGGCTTCGAGCAGTTCATTGACTCGGGTGACGCCGCGGCGTTTGGGGAAGGTATCGAAGCGCCCTTGCAGGTGAATGCTCTCGGTGGGGCAAGAGACGAAGCTGATGCCCGAATGCCCGAGCAGGCGGAACAGCTTGGCGCAGTAGGCATTGTCGTAGGAGCCCATGGCCGTGGTGTGGCTGGCCGTGACCCGCGCACCCATGTCGCGACTGCGGGCTTCTTCGGCGAGCACTTCGAGAAAGCGCGAGTGTGGGTCGTCGGTTTCGTCGCAATGCACATCCACCAGGCAGCCGGTGCGTTCGGCCAGGTCCATCAGGAACTTCACCGAGCTGACGCCCTGGTCGCGGGTGTACTCGAAATGCGGAATGCCGCCCACCACGTCGGCGCCCATGCGGATCGCTTCTTCCATCAGCTCGCGGCCGTTGCGGTAGGACTCGATGCCTTCCTGGGGAAACGCGACGATCTGCATGTCGATCAGGTGGCGACTTTCCTCGCGCACTTGCAGCATCGCCTTGAGGGCCGTGAGCTCGGGATCGGTCACGTCGACGTGGGTGCGTACATGCTGGATGCCATGGGCGGCCAGGGCCTGGATGGTTTTCTTGGCGCGGGTGCTGGTGTCTTCCTGGGTGATGGTGGCCTTGCGTTCGCCCCAGCACTCGATGCCTTCGAACAGCGTGCCGCTCATGTTCCAGCGCGGCTCGCCGGCGGTGAGGGTCGCGTCCAGGTGAATGTGCGGTTCGACGAAAGGCGGGACCACCAGGTTGCCGCCGGCGTCGAGGTCGTCCGGGCCGAGGCTGGGGGCCTCGGTCTGGCGGGCGATGTTGGCAATCAGGCCGTTTTCCAGGTGCAGTTCATGCAAGCCTTCGCGGTTGCGCAGGCGGGCGTTGATGATGTGCATCAGGCGAGTCCTTTATAAGTCTTGTAGTGGTGCGTCAGCGGTGCGAGTACCCATTGCGCCGATCAATAGCACATACGTTAGCGCGCCGGCAGCGATTCCTACCAGCGGCGCGACCCATGGCGAATTGAACGCGGCGACGGTGCCGACCCCATAGGCCAACAGCCCGGGCCAATTGAACGCCGGCAACTGCGCTTCGGCCAGGCGTGGATAACGACCGCGCCAGCGGAAGAAGAAATCGGCCATGATCACCCCGCCAATGGGCGGGATCACCGTGCCCAGCAGAATCAGGTACGGCACCAGCAAATCGTACATGCCCAGCAGCGCCAGCAGCGTGCCGATCACCGCGCCGCCGAGGGTCACGGTTTTGCGCCGGCGGGTGCGCAGCAGGTTGCAACCGGCCACGGCGAAGTTGTAGATGGTGTTGTCCTGGGTGCTCCAGATGTTGAGCAGCAGCATGGCCATCGCCGCCATGGCGAAGCCCTGCAACAGCAGCACTTCGACCACGTCCGGTTGCTGATAGACGATGGCCCCGTAGGCGCCGATCAGCACCATCAGGCCATTGCCGAGGAAGAAGCCGATCAGGCTCGCCAGTACCGCGACCTTCGCCGAGCGGGAGAACCGCGTCCAGTTGGTCGCCTGGGTCGCGCCGCTGACGAAGGTGCCGAACACCAGTGTGATGGCGGTGGACCAGTCGAGGCTGCCCGTCGGCACCACCGCCAGCAAACCCTCGAAGCCGCCGACCTTCACCGTCGCGACCCACATCGACAGCATCAGCAGCAACATCATGGCTGGCACGGCAATGTAGGAGAGGATTTCCAGGCCGCGATAACCGATGTAGGCCGTGGCACAGAACCCCAAGCCGAACAGCACCATCAACCCCAGCACGGTGCCCTCGCTCAACTCGAAGTACTTGCCCAGCACCACGGCGGCAGTCGCCGTGCCCCAGGCGTACCAGCCGATCTGGGTGAAGCCCAGGATCAGGTCACTGAGCTTGCTGCCCACCTCGCCGAAACAGAAACGCCCCATCAACACCGAATTGAGCCCGCTCTTGAAGGCAATGTAGCCCAGGCCTGCCGCATACAGGCCCAGCAGCAGGTTGCCAATCACAATCACCGTGAGCATCTCGGCAAAACCGAACGCCACGCCCAGCTTGCCACCGGCAAACATCGTCGCGGTGAAAAAGGTGAAGCCCAGCAGCACCATGGCCGTGGAGGCCAGGCCCTTGCGGGCATGCATCGGAACTTCGCTCAAGGGGTAGTCGTTGCCTGGATCGTTCTGAGTCATGGGGGCGGTCCTTGCGGATGAGGGGAATATCGCAAGCGTGCAGCGGCCGTGCCAAACGAATGATCGCGAGGTTATTTATAGACAATCCTGGAGATTGGGTGGGCGAAGGAGGGCGAAAGCGGTGCGGTGGTGATTCAAGTTGGAACACAGATCTCATTGTTCATGAAAGTCCCCTGTGGGAGCGAGCCTGCTCGCGATAGCGTCGGATCAGCCACATCGAAGTCAACTGGTACATCGCTATCGCGAGCAGGCTCGCTCCCACAGGTTCAGGTCAAAAAGCGCAACACCGCCGCGACGATGTCCTGCGGCGCGTCTTCCTGGACCAGGTGCCCGGCGTTCGGAACCGGGTGCAACTGCGCGCCCGGAATTAGTTTGTGCAAGGCCCGGCCACGCTCGATGGGGATCCACTGGTCATCCTCGCCCCACAGTATCTGGGTCGGGCAGCGCACGTTTGGGTACAGGCCCTCGACCTCGCGGGTATAACGCTCGTCCATCTGCGCAATCTGCCGGTAGAACGCCGCCTGGCCCGGCTCGCCAAGCCACGGCTGTACATAAGGCGCCAGTTCTGCGTCCGGAATAGCGCGCTTGATCGCGCCGCGGATATAGGCCGGCACGATGGCCCGCTGAATGTAGTCGGGCAGGCCGTTGAAGGCTGTTTCATGCTGGCGTACGTGTTGAACAAAAGGCGAACCCCAGGGCGACAGCGCCACCGGATCGATCAGGGTCAGGCTGCGGTAGTCCTTGCCATTGAGCAGGTGCGTGCGCAGGGCCGTGGCACCGCCAAAGTCATGGGCCACCACGTCCGGGCAATGCAGGCCCCAGTGCTCCAGCAATTGCGCGAGCAGTTGATTTTGCACGCCGAGGGACACATCGGCATCGGGTTGCGCTGACTGGCCATAACCCAGCAGGTCGAAGTAATGCACCCTGTGGGTGGTGAAGAACAGCGGAGCGATCCGGTGCCACACGTAGGAAGAGAAGGGCGTGCCGTGGACAAACACCAGCGGCGGGCCGTCGCCGTGGATGGCGTAGCGGATGGGGTGTCCGTTGAAGTCGTAGGTCTGATCCAGCGGCCAGTGGGTCATGATCGATACTCCCCTGAAAATGGCTCAGGGGATCAAGCATAGGCCAATGCCATTCAGTAGGAGAGACATCCTTGTGGCGAGGGGATTTATCCCCGCTGGGTTGCGTAGCAGCCCTAAAGCAATGAACTCAATCTTCCTGGCACACCGAGTTGCCTGGTTTGGGGGCCGCTGCGCAGCCCAACGGGGATAAATCCCCTCGCCACAGGAAGCTCACTTGCCACAGGGGAGTGATTATTCGCCGTGATAGATGCAACCGCTGGTGCAGGTCTCATGGATGCGGATGGCGCTGAGTTCCGGCAGCAACGGCTTCAATTCATTCCAGATCCACTTGGCCAGGACTTCGCTGGTGGGGTTTTCCAGGCCAGGGATGTCGTTGAGGTAGTTGTGGTCCAGGCGCTCGTAGAGCGGCTTGAAGATCGCCTTGATCTCCGAGAAATCGCGAATCCAGCCGGTATGCGGGTCAATGTCGCCGCTCAGGTGGATCGCCACCTTGAACGAGTGACCGTGAAGGCGGCCGCACTTGTGGCCCTCTGGTACGTGGGGCAGGCGGTGGGCGGATTCGAAAGTAAACTCTTTGAAAATTTCCACAGGTTCGGGCTCTTTAGATAGCGGTCGCGAGGCAGGCGGCGGAGTTTATCAGTTTGATAACGGTGTTGCGCGAGCGTGCTGACTAAAGGGTCAGCAAACGCTCGCCCAGGCCACCGTTGGCTGCCAGTTCAAGAAACTCGTCACCGAGCCGGCGGCTCTCGTCCATTGCCGTGCGCCAATATTTGCGGCGGCTCGGGTCATCGCCCATGAAGCGCTTGAAGTCGTTGCGGTCCGGCAGTTTGCCGTAGGGCAGGCGCGCCAGGTATTCCCGGGACGGTGCCAGCAACAGCACGTCCTGCAGGCGGTCGACGTTGCC
Source organism: Pseudomonas sp. 43mfcvi1.1 (assembly GCF_900115935.1). Taxonomy (NCBI): domain Bacteria; kingdom Pseudomonadati; phylum Pseudomonadota; class Gammaproteobacteria; order Pseudomonadales; family Pseudomonadaceae; genus Pseudomonas; species Pseudomonas sp. 43mfcvi1.1. The sequence goes on from NZ_UETT01000009.1 coordinate 87,010, forward strand.
CCGGCGCCACGGCAGGCCCTTGTCGAACCAGCCGGGGATGACCCGGTCGGTGAAGTGCGGATACAGCACGATGTCCTCGCCGCTGTACGGCAGGTCGAGGTGGTAGTCCAGCAAGCCGCCATCGCGGTAGGTGCCGGCACCGGCGCCCGGCAGGTCGCGCACGCCCTCCATGATCATCGGGATCGAGCCCGAGGCCAGCAGGGCCTGGCGCAGGTTGCCAGCGGCCAGGGGCACGAAGCGCGACGGAAAGTCATTCAACGGATGCAGGGGCGGGGCCAGGCGCGGGTCATGGATGATCAACCGTTCGAAATGCCGCGACAGCCGCGCACGGCCTCGCAGGTTGTCGGCGATCACCGATGACAACCCCAGGCCCAGCCGGCCGCGATGATCCTGGGCGAGCAGGCCGTGGCTCTTGACCACCATGATATTGAGCCGGTATCGCGGGTTATCGAGGATCGAAGTGTCGCGCCCTTCGAGCAAGTCATCGAGCATGCGCTGCGAGCTCTGGCTGACCCCGGCCATGGTCACGCCTTTGGCGAAGCTTTGTTCGTTGTACAGGGTGCCCAGGCGCCGGATTCCTTCGGCGGCGTCTGGCAGGCAGGCACTGGCGAAGCGCCAGGCGCCCACCGAGGCGCCGATCAGCGAGCGTTCCCGCGGCGCGGCGGGCAGCCATTGGCCGAACAGCGCCAGGTCCAGTCCCTGGATACCCAAGGCCTTGGGACCACCGGCGGCGCCCGGCAGGATGCCGACATCGGCGGCGTTCAGGCCGGCCTGGCGAATCCGCCCGAAGGCACGGGGGCCGGCCTTGAGGGTGAGGGCGGGGAACTTGATGTGGATGGCGGTCATACCGGTCTCGAAGGCAAACAAGCGAACAATTATAGCGACACAAAACCCTGTGGGAGCGAGCAAGCTCCCACATTGATCTGTGTTCAATGATGGCAATTCAGTTTCAGTTAAGTTCGCCCCGATACAGTCCCCCCGCAAAGATTATAAAAAGGAGACAACCCATGAACCGCCTGACTGCCTTTTTCATCGCGACCCTCATGGCCCTCGGCGCTGGCCTGGCTCACGCACGAGACCTCAACAACGACGAAGCCCGCAAACTGCGAGACGCTGGTACCATTCTGTCCACTGAAAAACTCGACGCCATTGCCCTGGCCAAACACCCTGGCGCCACCTTGACCGATACCGAACTGGAAGAGGAGTACGGCAGGTACATTTACCAGGTGGATCTGCGCGATACGAAGGGCATTGAGTGGGACCTGGAATTGGACGCCACCAACGGCGAGGTACTCAAGAATCATCAGGATACGTAATGAAGCTTAATCTGCGCGCCCATAGTCGATGGGCGCTGGCGCTGTTGGCGTTTTGTTCGCTGGCCGTAGCCCGGGACCTGGACCAGGACGAGGCCCTGCAACTGCGCCAGCAAGGCGTGATCCTGCCGCTGGAGCAATTGCTGCAACAGGCGCTGGACCTGCATCCCGGCGCCAAACTTCTGGAAGCCGAGTTGGAGGAGAAACACGGCGTCTATATTTATGAGGTCGAGTTGCTGGACACCGACGGCGTCGTGCGCGAGTTGGACCTGGAGGCCGCGACCGGCCGCTTACTCAAAGATAAGGAAGACTGATGCGCCTGCTTCTGGTGGAAGATCACGTGCCCCTGGCGGACGAATTGATGGCGGGGCTGACACGACAGGGCTATGCCGTCGATTGGCTCGCCGATGGTCGCGATGCGGTGTACCAGGGCAGCAGTGAGCCCTACGACCTGATTATCCTCGACCTTGGCCTGCCGGGTGTGCCGGGGCTGGAGGTACTGGCCCAGTGGCGCGCCGGCGGCCTAGCCACACCGGTGCTGATCCTCACTGCCCGCGGGTCCTGGGCCGAGCGCATCGAAGGCCTCAAGGCCGGTGCCGACGATTACTTGACCAAACCTTTTCACCCCGAAGAACTGCACTTGCGGATCCAGGCGTTGCTGCGCCGTTCCCATGGTCAGGTCAACCAGCCGACGCTGAAGTCGGCCGGGCTGCACCTGGATGAAGGGCGACAATGCGTGGTCCGCGACGGCACCGACATCCAGCTCACGGCCGCCGAGTTTCGCCTGTTGCGCTATTTCATGCTGCATCCCGAGCAGATCCTTTCCAAAAGTCATCTTGCCGAACACCTGTACGACGGTGAGACCGAGCGCGACTCCAACGTGCTGGAAGTCCACGTCAATCACCTGCGACGCAAGCTGGGACGCAGCGTCATCGAAACCCGTCGCGGCCAGGGCTACCTGTTCGGCGGGCAGGCGCAGTGAGATCCATCCAGCGACGCCTGAGCCTGGGCCTGATCGGTGTGATGGTGGTGGTCGGCCTGGTGCTGGCGCAGACCAGCCTGTGGCTGTTCGAACTGGGCTTGCAGCGTTATCTGGAAGCGGGCCTGCGCAACGACAGCGAGAACCTGCTGGTGGCCCTGGTGCGCGGCCCGCAGGGTTTGCAATTGGATGAGCGACGTTTGTCGCCGGCCTATCAGCGACCTTTTTCCGGACATTATTTCCGCATCGATTTTGCCGATGTGCACTGGCGCTCCCGTTCCCTGTGGGACCAGGAATTGCCCCGGCTCGACCACCCGGGCCTGCACAGCAACCTGCAACTGGGCCCCGAGGGCCAGAAGCTGCTGGTGCTGCGTACCGACTATCGGCGGCTCGGCCAGGCGATTTCCATCAGCGTGGCCCAGGACTACACGCCGGTGCGTGACAGTTTCCGAAGGATGCAGCAGGTTGGCCTCGGGCTCGGGTTGGCGGGGCTGCTGCTGATCCTGTTGCTGCAACGCATCACCGTGCGCCGCGCCTTGCGTCCGCTGGACCGGGCCCGGGAGCAGATTGCCCAGTTGCAGCGCGGGCAGCGTTCGCAACTCGACGAACAGGTGCCGCGGGAGCTGGAGCCGCTGGTGACACAAATCAACCATCTGCTGGCCCACACCGAAGACAGCCTCAAGCGTTCACGCAACGCCCTGGGCAACCTCGGCCATGCCTTGAAAACCCCGCTGGCAGTGCTGCAAAGCCTGGCTTCGAACGAAAAGCTCGACCCCTATCCTGAGCTGCGCAAGCTGTTGCTCGAGCAGTTGGAACAGGTCCGGCAGCGCTTGAACCGCGAACTCAACCGTGCCCGCCTGTCCGGCGATGCCTTGCCCGGCGCGCATCTGGACTGCGACGCCGAACTACCAGGATTGCTGGCCACGTTGAACATGATCCACGGCGAACACCTGCACTTGAGCTATGTCGCCCCGCCAGGCCTGCACTTGCCCTGGGACCGTGAGGACCTGCTGGAATTGCTCGGCAACCTGCTGGACAACGCCTGCAAATGGGCCGACGCCGAGGTACGCCTGACCATGACCGAAACAGCCGAGGGCTTCAGCCTGGCCGTGGAGGACGATGGCCCGGGCATCCCCAAGGACCGCCGCGACCAGGTGTTCAGCCGGGGCACGCGGCTGGACGAACAGACCGATGGACACGGCCTGGGCCTGGGCATCGTGCGGGACATCGTCGACACCTGGGGCGGCCTGCTGGCGTTGGACGACAGTGAATGGGGTGGGTTGAAGGTGGTGATCGAATTGCCCAAGCGCTGACAGCTATTTCATGGCCTCCCTGTGGAGTGAGCCTGTGGGAGCAAAGCTTGCTCGCGATAGCATTTTTTTGGCCAACACAGATGTTGTAGGTGACGACGTCATCGCGAGCAAGCTTTGCTCCCACAGATCCCCCTCATACAGGGGGGCGAGACTTGAAAACCCGCCCCACGGCCCTTGCAGCTTGCCGCCGCTTGCTGCACAGTCGCGACCTTTTTGTCCGGTGGCTTTCCATCGCTGTGCTTTGAGGTAACGATGATAAATGCAGTAATTGCTGCGGTAGGCGTCATGCTGGTACTCAGCCTGTCCCGCGTGCATGTGGTGATCGCGCTGATTATCGGCGCGTTGGTGGGTGGCCTGACAGGCGGCCTGGGGATCGAGGCGACGCTCAAGGCGTTCAATGCCGGCCTGGGTGGCGGTGCGACGGTGGCGTTGTCCTATGCCTTGCTCGGAGCCTTCGCCGTGGCGATTGCCAAGTCCGGCATGGCCCATGCCCTGGCCGACAAAGCCTTGGCCCTGGTGGATCGCCAGGATGCCGCCGGCGGCTCGGGCGTCAAGTGGGTCCTGATCGGTCTGCTGGGAACGGTCGCGGTCGCCTCCCAGAACATTTTGCCGATCCATATTGCCTTCATCCCGCTGCTGGTGCCGCCACTTCTCTATGTGCTGACCAAGTTGCAACTGGACCGCCGGTTGATCGCCTGCGTCATGACCTTCGGCCTGATCACGCCCTACATGTTCCTGCCGGTGGGGTTCGGCAATATCTTCCTCAACGAAATCCTGCTGGCCAACATCGCCCGCAGCGGTGTGGACGTCAGCGGCATCAACGTTACTCACGCCATGGGCATTCCGGCGCTGGGCATGGTGTTCGGCTTGCTGTTGTCGTTGTTCTCCTACCGCAAGAAACGCGTCTACGACCTGAAAAAAATTGCCCGGGTCGAGCAAGTGGCCGTGCGCTACAACCCGCTGAGCCTGATGGTGGCCGGGTTTGCGGTGGCGGCGGCGTTCGCGGTGCAGCTACTGGTGGACTCGATGATCATCGGCGCCCTGGTCGGGTTCCTGATTTTCTCGCTCTCGGGAGTGGTGCGCTGGCGCGAAACCGACGACCTGTTCACCGAAGGCATGAAAATGATGGCGATGATCGGCTTCATCATGATCGCCGCCTCGGGGTTCGCCGAAGTGATGAAGGCCACCGGTGAAGTCCAGAGCCTGGTGGAAACCTCGGCGGCCTGGATCGGCCACAACAAGGGCATCGGTGCGCTGATGATGTTGTTGGTGGGGCTGCTGGTGACCATGGGCATCGGCTCGTCGTTTTCCACGGTGCCGATCCTGGCGACGATTTTCGTGCCGCTGTGCCTGCAACTGGGCTTCAGCCCGCTGGCGATCGTCTGCATTGTCGGCACCGCCGGCGCCCTGGGCGATGCCGGTTCGCCCGCCTCGGACTCGACCCTGGGCCCGACCTCCGGCCTGAACATCGACGGCCAGCACCATCACATCTGGGACACCGTGGTCCCGACCTTCATTCACTACAACCTGCCGTTGCTGGCGTTTGGCTGGGTGGCGGCGATGGTGTTGTAATCCGAGACGGCGTTGCCTGCATCGCGAGCAGGCTCGCTCCCACAGGGGACTTGCAGTGGACACAACATCTGTGAACACCTCAATCCAATGTGGGAGCGAGCCTGCTCGCGATGGGGCCCTCCAGATTCAATACCTCCCTCAAGCCTTGTTCACTTTGTCCTACAGTTTTGCCGTGCCTTGCCGTTAATACAGCTAACCACGCCAATAACACCAACAAGAGTGAACAGCATGCGCCTGAGCCTGAAGGCTAAAGTCCTGTCCCTTGCGATACTGCCGGTATTGCTGTCCGCCGTGATCATCAGCCTGACCACGGCTTTCATCTTGAAGGAACAAGCTGGCAAAGAAGTCCAGCAGACTCGCGAACGCCTGCTCAGCGAGGCCAAGGCCACGTTGCAGAACTACGTGGCGGTGGGCCTTACCGCCATCAAGCCGCTGTACGATGCCGCAGCTGCGGGCGATAACGAGACACGCGCCCAGGCGATCAAGCTGCTGTCGAATATCAGTTACGGCAAGGACGGCTATTTCTTCGGCTACGACTCCGAGACCATTCGTCTGTTCAAGGCCAACAGCCCCGATGGCGTGGGCAAGAGTTTCAAGGACAACCGCGACCCGAACGGTGTCTACGTCAACCGTGACCTGGTGAAAGTCGCCAAGGATGGCACGCATTACCTGGAATACAGTTCGCCGCTGCCCGGCAGCAAGGACCTGGTGCCCAAGCTCGGCTACACCGAGTACCTGCCCAAGTGGGACCTGGCGGTCGGTAGCTCGGTCAACCTGGACGGCATCGAAGCCCAGGTGGCGCTGGTGGAAGCCAAGGTCCACGATCGCCTGCAAGGCGTGATCTTGAGCATCGTCGGGATCGCCGCGGTGGTGTTGCTGGTGATTGCGGTGGTGGGCCTGGTGCTCGCCAATACGATCCTGCGTCCTCTGCACCTGATGAAAGACAACCTCGACGACATCGCCGCGGGTGAGGGCGACCTGACCCGTCGCCTGGCCATCACCAGCCAGGACGAACTCGGTCAGTTGGCCGGTTCGTTCAACCGCTTCGTCGACAAGATCCACGGCCTGGTGCGGCAGATCACCGACATGACCTCGCAACTGACCGGCCTGGTGACGCAAGTCTCCGAACAGGCCCAGCGCTCCGAGCAGGCCATGGAGCGCCAGCGCCACGAAACCGATCAGGTCGCCACGGCGATCAACGAGATGTCCTCGGCTGCCCAGGAAGTCGCCCGCAGTGCCCAGGGCGCCGCTGTCGCGGCCCAGCAGACCGACGAGGAAGGGCAGTCGGCCAAACGCGTGGTGGCTGGCAGCATCCAGCAGATTCATGCGTTGGTGAACGATATCCGCAGCAGTGGCGTGTCCCTGGACAGCTTGCAGCAGGACGTGGCCTCGATTGTCAGTGTGCTCGGGGTGATTCGTTCGATCGCCGAGCAGACCAACCTGCTGGCCCTCAACGCCGCTATCGAGGCCGCGCGTGCCGGGGAAGCGGGGCGTGGCTTCGCCGTGGTGGCCGATGAAGTACGGGCCCTGGCCAGCCGGACCCAGCAGAGCACTCAGGAAATCCAGGGCATGATCGACCGCCTGCAATCAGGCACCCATGCGGCGGTGGAAGCGATGCGCCGTTCCAGTGAGGCCGGCGATGGCACCTCGGAACGGGCCAACGAGGCGGGTGCTTCCCTGGACACCATGGCGCAGTTGATCGGCACCATCAATTCGATGAACGCCCAGATCGCCAGCGCTGCCGAGGAACAGACCGCAGTGGCCGAAGAAATCAACCGCAGCGTGCATCAGATCGCTGTGGCGGTGGACAGTGTCGCCGACGAAACCCAACTCGGCGCCCAGACTTCCCGCAGCCTGGCCGACCTGGGCCAGCGCCTGGGCCAACTGGTGGGGCAGTTCCGGATCTGATCCCGTCGCAGCAGGAGCTGCCGAAGGCTGCGATCTTTCGCTCTCGATCCAGATGTTTTCGCCTGGGCTACCAGGCCTTATCGGAAGCGGAGGATCGCAGCCTTCGGCAGTTCCTGCCGGGCAAGTCGTTTCGCCAACTCAAGCCGAGTACTGTTGTGGCGAGGGGATTTATCCCCGCTGGGCTGCGAAGCAGCCCCCGGATAGATTGCGCGGAACATCAGGAAAGTCGTATTTGGTTTTTTGGGGCCGCTTCGCAGCCCAGCGGGGATAAATCCCCTCGCCACCGTTTCATGATCCGGCAGGCAACTCGCGCACATCGCGCATCAACAACCCAAACCGCAAATCCACCGCATCCGGAATCGGCACGTACACCACATGCCCATCCCCCGGCGCCACCTCGATGCTTTGGCCTTTGACGTCCTGCAACTGATGCAGGTCGAAGTGGAAGTTGCCCTTGGGGGTCATCAGTTCCATGTGGTCGCCCAGGCCAAAACGGTTTTTCACCCGTACTTCGGCCAGGCGTTCGCGGCGTTCGCCGGTCAGTTCGCCGACGAACTGCTGGCGCTCCGACACCGAGCTGCCGTTCTGGTAGTTCTGGTACTCGTCGTGCACGTGGCGCCGTAGAAAACCTTCGGTGTAACCACGCTGGGCCAGGGACTCCAGGTCGGTCATCAGGCTGCGATCGAACTCCCGGCCAGCCACCGCGTCATCGATGGCCCGGCGATAGACCTGGGTGGTGCGCGCGCAATAAAAGTGCGATTTGGTCCGGCCTTCGATCTTCAACGAATGCACGCCCATGCGCGCCAGCCGCTCCACGTGCTGCACCGCTCGCAGATCCTTGGCATTCATGATGTAGGTGCCATGCTCGTCCTCGAAGGCCGGCATGGCGTCTTCCGGGCGGTTGGCTTCATGGAGCAAAAACACCTGGTCGGTGGGCGCGCCGAGGCCCAGGGTCGGTTCCGGCTGACAGGTTTGCACAATGTCGCCCACGACGTTTTCCACCGCCGGCTGCGCCGAATATTTCCAGCGACAGGCATTGGTGCAACTGCCCTGGTTGGCATCGCGCTTGTTCAAGTAGCCGGACAGCAGGCAGCGCCCGGAATAAGCCATGCACAACGCGCCATGGACGAACACTTCCAGTTCCATGGCCGGCACCTGCTCGCGGATCTCGGCGATTTCCTCCAGGGACAGCTCCCGGGACAGGATGATCCGGCTCAAGCCCTGTTGCTGCCAGAACTCGACGCTCGCCCAGTTCACGGTATTGGCCTGCACCGACAGGTGGATCGGCATCTGCGGGAAGTGTCGGCGCACCAGCATGATCAGCCCCGGGTCGGACATGATCAGCGCGTCCGGCGCCATGGCGATCACCGGCTCCAGATCCTTGAGGAAGGTCCGCAGCTTGGCGTTGTGCGGGGCAATGTTCACCACCACGTAGAAGCGCTTGCCCATGGCTTGGGCCTCGGCAATACCCAAGGCCAGGTTCGCGTGGTCGAATTCGTTGTTGCGCACCCGCAGGCTATAGCGCGGCTGACCGGCGTACACCGCATCGGCACCGTAGGCGAAGGCGTAGCGCATGTTTTTCAGGGTGCCGGCGGGAGCGAGCAGTTCGGGGGCGGCGAGGGTCATGGTGGCGTCAGGTCGCAAAAAGCGGCGAGGGTACGCCACGGTCGGCCCGGCGGTATTGATTTGGATCAATGCCGGGTGCAAACGCGAAGGCACTCCGGCGAGTCCTGGATGACTAATGTTTATCCCGCCTTTGGACATGGAAAGCTGATGAATCGAAAGATGCTGCAAAACAAAGCCCAGATGCTGCTCCTGGTGCTGGTCACGGTCGCCTTCATCTGGATCCTGCTGCCATTTTACGGCGCGGTGTTCTGGGCGGTGATCCTGGGCATCGTCTTTGCCCCGATGCAGCGCCGCCTGCAGTTGAGGTTCGGCTGGCACCGCAATGTCACCTCGTTGTTCACGTTGAGCATCTGTGTGGTCAGCGCGATCCTGCCGGTGATCATCATCAGTACGTTATTGGTCCAGGAGGGCGCGGCGCTGTACAAGAGCCTGGAGAGCGGAGAGCTGGACATTGCCGATTACCTGGCCCGCTTCAAGGATGCCTTGCCGCCGTACTTCCAGCACCTGCTGGACCGCTTCGGCCTGGGCAACCTGAATGGCTTGCGCGACAAGATCGTCAAGAGTGCGATGCAGGGCAGCGAGTTCTTCGCCACCCAGGCCTTCAGTTTCGGCCAGGGTACCTTTCAGTTCCTGGTCAGCTTTTTCGTGATGATCTATCTGCTGTTCTTCTTTCTGCGCGACGGTCCGGAATTGGTGCGCAAAGTGCGCACGGCTGTTCCATTGGGGGAACATCAAAAACGCCGCCTGCAGTTGAAATTCAATCGGGTGGTGCGGGCCACGGTGAAAGGCAACCTGCTGGTCGCCATCAGCCAAGGTGCGCTGGGTGGGCTGATCTTCTGGATCCTGGGAATCCCGACGGTATTGCCGTGGGCGGTACTGATGGCGTTCCTGTCACTGTTGCCAGCCGTGGGGGCGGGCATTGTCTGGGCGCCGGTTGCGGTGTATTTCCTGCTTTCCGGGGCGATCTGGCAGGGTGTGGTGCTGACGCTGTTCGGGGTATTCGTGATCGGTCTGGTGGACAACTTCCTGCGTCCGATCCTGGTGGGCAAGGACACCAAGATGCCCGACTACATGGTGCTGGTCTCGACACTGGGCGGGCTGGCGGTGTTCGGGCTGAACGGTTTCGTGATCGGACCACTGATCGCCGCGCTGTTCATGTCGTGCTGGGCGTTGTTCGTCGAAAGCACGCCGCGTGTACAGCTGCCCTAGGCGCTCAACAGGTAGGGACCGATGCGTTGCGACAATGCCTGGGCGGCGGGCAGTGAAGTCAGCGGGCCGCTGATGGTCACGCCGTCTTGCACCAGATACCAGCAGGCCAGCAACCCGAGCTCCCGGAGTGGGGCGGGAACGGCGCTGCCAATGACAGACATGATTTGAACCTTGGGCATGGGAAACCTCCATCAAACGATGGGGTTACCTTACGACTCAGAAGGAAGGACGAAAAATCAACCGGCTCAATAGTAGGAATCGATGCCGCTCAATCGACGACCAGATCGAGCATGTGCACCACTTCCTGCTCGTTGAGCAGGCCCTTGCGCACCAGGTTTTCCGCCAGCAGCGAAAGGAACTTGGCGCTGCGGTGGCCTTCCAGTTGCTTGAGTTCGGTCAGCACGTTGTACACCTTGCTGGAGGTGCACAAGCCGACAATGCGATGGGGATTTTGCGTGGGCATACCTTCGTCCTTGTTTTTATGAAGCTGTTGTTGGCGGACAATGCCAGTTTGCGGCCCTGTCATGACGCTCACGTGACAGCTTGAGTTGTTGGAAAAAGAAGCAGGATCCGGACCATAATGCCTTTTTGGCGCCGGATTATTGTTCCGGCAGCGACCTCGGGCAGGCTCATACGGCCATCTGGACTATTTTTCACCCACAAAAAAGCCCCTGGATCTTTCGATCCAGGGGCTTTTTCTGTTGCTGTCTGGCTCCACGACCTGGACTCGAACCAGGGACCCAGTGATTAACAGTCACTTGCTCTACCAACTGAGCTATCGCGGAATGGCGCGTATGTTACTGATTGGAAAAGAGAAGTCAAGCGTCTATTGCCGGGCGGTGCATTCCTGGGGCCCATTGGCGGTCAATCAACAATTGCGGTTACCGCACTGGCGGGAGAGGGCTACCATGCTTGCCCGGAAGTGGCAGGACGCGCTGCCGGCCATTCGCCGACATTGAGGTACGCGCCATGAACCATCTGTTACCGCTCCACACAGCCAGCTGCGCCGAGGTGTGCCTGTGAGCACCGCCCAGATCAGCTTGCCCAAGGGCGTGGGGCCCCATGCCGAGAAACTGTACGACGCTATCACCCAGGCCAGCACCGTCGAAGAGCTGAACCGCGCCGGTGGCAAGGCCGAAGGGTTTGTCCTGGGGCTGGAAAGCACCAAGGCGATCAAGAGCCAGATTGCCGAGTCGTTGTATGTGATCTATGACGATGCGGCGAGCCAGCGGGCGACGGAGCTGTAGCCTGGTTTGAATAGGAGTGTCAGGCCAGACGCCTTTGTGGCGAGGGGATTTATCCCCGCTGGGCTGCGAAGCAGACCCAAGACAGTCAAACCGGGGGAACCTGACACACCGAGTTGCCTGAGTTAGGGCCGCTTCGCGCCCCAGCGGGGATAAATCCCCTCGCCACAGGTGCGCCTGTCCTGGTAAACACACAAAAAAAACGGGAAGCCCAAGGGCTTCCCGTTTTTCATCTAGTGCCGAAAGCTTCAGATCACCTGAACGATGGCCTTGGTCACCGCATCGATGTTGTTCTGGTTCAACGCAGCCACGCAGATGCGCCCGGTGTCCAGAGCATAGATGCCGAACTCGTTGCGCAGGCGCGTCACTTGTTCAACGGTCAGGCCGGAGTAGGAGAACATCCCGCTCTGGCGTGCGACGAAACTGAAGTCGTGCTGCGGGGCGGCCTTGGCCAGCATGTCGACCATCTGGTTGCGCATGCCGCGAATCCGCAGGCGCATTTCGGCCAGTTCGGCTTCCCACTGCGCGCGCAGCTCCGGGCTGTTGAGTACGGCGGCGACGATGCTGGCGCCGTGGGTTGGCGGGTTGGAGTAGTTGGTGCGGATCACGCGCTTGACCTGGGACAGCACGCGAGCACTTTCTTCTTTTGATTCGCTGACGATCGACAATGCGCCGACGCGCTCGCCGTACAGCGAGAACGACTTGGAGAACGAGCTGGAGGCGAAGAAGGTCAGGCCCGATTCGGCGAACAGGCGCACGGCCGCTGCGTCTTCGTCGATGCCGTCGCCAAAGCCCTGGTAGGCCATGTCCAGGAACGGTACGTGATTCTTGGCCTTGACCACGGCCAGTACGTCTTTCCAGTCTTGCGGGCTCAGGTCCACGCCAGTCGGGTTGTGGCAGCAGGCGTGCAGCACAATGATCGAGCGGTCGGGCAGGGCGTTGAGGTCTTCCAGCAGACCGCTGCGGTTCACGTCGTGGGTGGCGGCGTCGTAGTAGCGATAGTTCTGCACCGGGAAGCCGGCGGTTTCGAACAGCGCGCGGTGGTTTTCCCAGCTTGGGTCGCTGATGGCGACGACGGCGTCAGGCAGCAGTTGTTTGAGGAAGTCGGCACCGATCTTCAGGGCGCCGGTTCCGCCCACGGCCTGGGTGGTGATGACGCGGCCGGAGGCGATCAGTGGCGAATCCTTGCCGAACAGCAAAGTCTGGACCGCCTGGTCGTAGGCGGCGATACCGTCGATCGGCAGGTAACCACGGGAAACGTGCTGAGCCACGCGAGCCGTCTCGGCTTCGACAACCGCGCGCAGGAGTGGAATGCGCCCCTCCTCGTTGCAGTAAACACCCACGCCCAGGTTGACCTTATTGGTACGGGTGTCGGCGTTGAAAGCTTCGTTGAGGCCCAGGATGGGGTCGCGGGGTGCCAATTCGACAGCGGAAAACAGGCTCATTATTGCGCGGCTCTGAATGGAGTGAGGGGGACGTGTCGCGCTCCAGCCGGATGCACTAGAGCGGTGCACAAACGGGGAGCTAGTATAGAGGCCATCAACCGGTACGGCGACAGGCGATTCGGCTTTTGCGGTAAGTATTTTCGATTTTTTTTGACCGTTAGTCCCTTCTCCGCGTCAAAGTCTGCAAGGCGTGTAGGACGTTCGTCTTGAAAGCGAAGGCATTCACCTCCACATTGTGTGCATCCCAGCTTTTTCCTCGGACGGCATCAGTCGTTTCGGTCTTTCTCATTCCTGTCGGCTGGCCGACAGGAATGAACCCAGAGGTTATGTCATGTCTGAATTCCAGCTAGTCACCCGATTCCAGCCCGCCGGCGACCAGCCGGAAGCCATTCGCCTGATGGTCGAAGGCATCGAGGCCGGGCTGGCGCACCAGACGCTGCTCGGTGTGACCGGCTCGGGCAAGACCTTCAGCATTGCCAACGTGATCGCCCAGGTGCAGCGCCCGACCCTGGTACTGGCACCGAACAAGACCCTGGCCGCGCAGCTATACGGTGAATTCAAGGCGTTTTTCCCGAATAACGCCGTGGAGTACTTCGTTTCCTACTACGACTACTACCAGCCCGAGGCCTACGTGCCGTCGTCGGACACCTTCATCGAGAAGGATGCCTCGATCAACGACCACATCGAACAGATGCGCCTGTCGGCGACCAAGGCCTTGCTCGAGCGCAAGGACGCGATCATCGTCACCACGGTGTCGTGCATCTACGGTCTGGGCAGCCCGGAAACCTACCTGAAGATGGTGCTGCACGTGGACCGCGGCGACAAACTCGACCAGCGCGCCTTGCTCAGGCGCCTGGCGGACTTGCAATACACCCGCAACGACATGGATTTTGCCCGGGCGACGTTCCGGGTGCGCGGCGATGTGATCGACATCTACCCGGCGGAATCGGACCTCGAAGCGATCCGCATCGAGCTGTTCGACGATGAAGTGGAGAGCATTTCCGCGTTCGACCCGCTGACCGGCGAAGTCATCCGCAAGCTGCCGCGTTTCACCTTCTACCCCAAGAGCCACTATGTAACGCCGCGGGAAACCCTGCTGGACGCCATCGAGGGGATCAAGGTCGAGCTGCAGGAGCGCCTGGAATACCTGCGGTCGAACAACAAGCTGGTAGAAGCCCAGCGTCTTGAGCAGCGGACCCGCTTTGACCTGGAGATGATCCTGGAGCTGGGCTACTGCAACGGTATCGAAAACTACTCGCGCTACCTGTCGGGTCGTCCGGCGGGCGCGCCACCGCCGACCTTGTATGACTACCTGCCGGCCGATGCCTTGCTGGTGATCGACGAATCCCACGTCAGCGTGCCCCAGGTCGGCGCCATGTACAAAGGCGACCGTTCGCGCAAGGAAACCCTGGTGGAATACGGTTTCCGCCTGCCCTCGGCCCTGGACAACCGGCCGATGCGCTTTGACGAATGGGAAGGCGTGAGCCCGCAGACGATTTTTGTCTCGGCCACCCCCGGCAACTACGAGGCCGAGCACGCCGGTCGTGTGGTCGAGCAAGTGGTACGACCGACCGGGTTGGTGGACCCGCAAGTCGAGGTGCGTCCGGCGTTGACCCAGGTCGACGACCTGCTCTCGGAAATCACCAAGCGTGTGGCGGTGGAGGAGCGGGTGCTGGTCACCACGCTGACCAAGCGCATGGCCGAAGACCTGACCGATTACCTGGCCGACCATGGCGTGCGGGTGCGCTACCTGCACTCGGACATCGATACGGTGGAGCGGGTCGAGATCATCCGCGACCTGCGCCTGGGCACTTTCGACGTGCTGGTGGGCATCAACCTGCTGCGCGAAGGCCTGGACATGCCGGAAGTGTCGTTGGTGGCGATTCTCGACGCTGACAAGGAAGGCTTCCTGCGTTCGGAACGTTCGTTGATCCAGACCATCGGTCGCGCGGCGCGTAACCTCAACGGCCGGGCGATTCTGTATGCCGACCGCATCACCGGCTCCATGGAACGGGCCATCGGCGAGACCGAGCGCCGGCGCGACAAGCAGATCGCCTTCAACCTGGCCAATGGCATCACCCCCAAGGGCGTGTTCAAGGACGTCGCCGACATCATGGAAGGCGCCACCGTGCCCGGCTCGCGCAGCAAGAAGCGCAAGGGCATGGCCAAGGCGGCCGAAGAGAGCGCCCGCTACGAGGCCGAACTGCGCTCACCGAGCGAAATCACCAAGCGGATCCGGCAGTTGGAAGAGAAGATGTACCAACTGGCCCGGGACCTGGAGTTCGAAGCCGCGGCGCAGTTGCGCGACGAGATTGGCAAGTTGCGCGAGCGGTTGCTGACTGTCTGAGGTTTGTAGTGGTTGTAATGGCCTCATCGCGAGCAGGCTCGCTCCCACATTTTGACCGAGTCGCGGTCCCTGTGGGAGCGAGCCTGCTCGCGATGGGCGCGACTCGGTCCAACGGCTGACCACACAAATCCCGCTCTCACTGGAGCCCGCCCGCCATCGCCTGTTACCATTCGCCCCCTGTTTCATCTTCGCTTTTATATTCTTTCCGAGACATGCCATGACCACCGTCCGCACCCGCATCGCGCCTTCGCCCACTGGCGATCCCCATGTCGGCACCGCCTACATCGCTTTGTTCAACTATTGCTTTGCCAAGCAGCATGGCGGCGAGTTCATCCTGCGGATCGAGGACACCGACCAGTTGCGTTCGACCCGCGAGTCCGAACAGCAGATCTTCGACGCCCTGCGCTGGCTGGGCATCGACTGGAGCGAAGGCCCGGACGTTGGCGGCCCGCACGGTCCGTACCGCCAGAGCGAACGGGGTGATATCTACAAGCAGTATTGCCAGCAGTTGGTGGATATGGGGCACGCGTTCCCGTGCTTCTGCACTGCCGAAGAGCTGGACCAGATGCGCGCCGAGCAAATGGCCCGGGGTGAAACCCCGCGCTACGACGGCCGGGCGCTGCTGCTTTCCAAGGAAGAAGTCGCCCGTCGCCTGGCGGCCGGTGAGCCCCATGTGATCCGCATGAAGGTGCCGAGCGAAGGTGTCTGCGTGGTGCCGGACATGCTGCGGGGCGATGTCGAGATCCCCTGGGATCGCATGGACATGCAAGTGCTGATGAAGACCGACGGCTTGCCGACGTACTTCCTGGCGAACGTGGTCGACGATCACCTGATGGGCATCACCCACGTCCTGCGTGGCGAAGAATGGCTGCCGTCGGCGCCGAAACTGATCCTGCTCTACGAATACTTCGGCTGGGAACAGCCGCAACTGTGCTACATGCCGCTGCTGCGTAACCCGGACAAGAGCAAGTTGTCCAAGCGCAAGAACCCGACTTCGGTGACGTTCTACGAGCGCATGGGCTTCATGCCCGAGGCGATGCTCAACTACCTGGGGCGCATGGGTTGGTCGATGCCGGACGAGCGCGAGAAGTTCTCGTTGCAGGAAATGGTCGAGCATTTCGATCTGTCGCGCGTGTCCCTGGGCGGGCCGATCTTCGATATCGAGAAGCTGTCGTGGCTCAACGGCCAGTGGTTGCGGGACCTGCCGGTAGAAGAGTTCGCCGCGCGTGTGCAGAAGTGGGCGTTGAACCCTGAGTACATGATGAAAATCGCGCCCCATGTGCAGGGCAGGGTAGAGACGTTCAGCCAGATCGCCCCGCTGGCCGGCTTCTTCTTTGCCGGTGGCGTGACGCCGGATGCGAAGTTGTTCGAATCCAAGAAGCTGTCGGGTGATCAGGTGCGCCAGTTGATGCAGTTGATCCTGTGGAAATTGGAAAGCCTGCGTCAGTGGGAGAAGGACAGCATCACCGCGACCATCCAGGCCGTGGTCGAGTCGTTGGAGTTGAAATTACGCGATGCCATGCCGCTGATGTTCGCCGCCATTACCGGTCAGGCCAGCTCGGTGTCGGTGCTCGATGCGATGGAAATCCTCGGACCTGACCTGACCCGTTTCCGCTTGCGCCAGGCTATCGATCTGCTCGGTGGCGTGTCGAAGAAGGAAAACAAGGAGTGGGAAAAACTGCTGGGCGCGATCGCGTAAGCGCTCGATGAGGCAGGACATACCCCGGTTTTCCGGGGTTTGTCGGTAAGTGATTGTTATCCCGGCAAAAAACTTTCAAATTTGTTGAAAATAAATTTGACAGCCCTCCGATACGCCCTTAAGATTCGCCCCGTCCTCAGCGATGAGGGGCTATAGCTCAGCTGGGAGAGCGCTTGCATGGCATGCAAGAGGTCGACGGTTCGATCCCGTCTAGCTCCACCAATTTACACTTCAAGGCCTGGCCACACCGGTCTTGAAGCGATCAACACTCAGCGTTGATCAGTTGTATAGAAGGGTTTGCGTCCCCTTCGTCTAGTGGCCTAGGACACCGCCCTTTCACGGCGGTAACAGGGGTTCGAGTCCCCTAGGGGACGCCAGTTTTACAGAAGCGATGTTGCAAGATGTCGCTCCGCCGCGAGGCGAAAAATCCGGGGCTATAGCTCAGCTGGGAGAGCGCTTGCATGGCATGCAAGAGGTCGACGGTTCGATCCCGTCTAGCTCCACCAATTTACAGGTTCAAGATCTGGCCACACCGGTCTTGAGTCGATCAGTTCTCAGCGCTGATCAAGCTAGAAGGTTTGTGTCCCCTTCGTCTAGTGGCCTAGGACACCGCCCTTTCACGGCGGTAACAGGGGTTCGAGTCCCCTAGGGGACGCCACGATTACCCGCTCTGCGGGATTTTATAAGGGTCATTCAATTCTTGAATGGCCCTTTTGTTTGTCTGGCGTTCGGCCAATTCCCTTATCCTTGAAAGCGACTTCTGACCAGCGGTCAAAATTTCTGCTTGCGGAAAATTATTATGGGAATAATATTTCAATCGTAATATTCGGAGGCGACGATGAGCGATAAGAAGGCACAAACCCGTGAACGAATTCTCAAGGCCGCCAGCGATGCGCTGATCCAGCGTGGGCCGGCTGAACCGAGCGTGGGCGAGGTGATGGGGGCGGCGGGGCTGACGGTGGGCGGTTTTTATGCTCATTTCGAAAGCAAGGATGCCTTGATGCTGGAGGCATTCAAGCAATTGCTCAATCGGCGCCGCGGCTTGATTGCCGATATGGACGGCGAGCTGACAGGCGAAGAGCGGCGCGCGTTGGTGGCGGCGTTCTATCTGTCACGAAAGCACCGTGATTCCACCGAGAATGCCTGCCCGATTCCTGCGTCGGTCGGCGAACTGGGTCGGCTGCCAGATGCGTTTCGTGAGGTGCTCAACGAGCATGTTGAATTGATGGTCGCGCAATTGGCGGCCAGCCCGGAGGACGCCGACAAGGCCCTGGCCGACATTGCCTTGATGGTGGGTGGCCTGGCCCTGGCAAGGGCCCTGGGCCCTGGAGAGTTATCCGATCGTTTGCTGCGCGCCGCCAAGTCGGCAGTGCAATGAGCTGAGGCGCAAGCCCTGGAGATGAGCGATGGACAGGTTGAGCTGGATTCGTAGTGTCAATGGCACGCTTGGCTGGGTGGCTCCGCGCCTGGTGGCCAAGCAGATGCGTCTGCTGTTCATGCGCCCTCGAGACCTGCCGCCGCGGGATTGGGAGTTACCATTGCTGGCCTCGTCCGAGCGTATCACCTTGCGCTTCGGTCTTTCGGCGTTGCGCTGGGGCAAAGGCCCGGTAGTCTTGCTGATGCACGGCTGGGAAGGGCGGCCGACTCAATTCGGGGCGCTGATCACGGCCCTGGTGGACGCCGGTTACATGGTGGTGGCCCTGGACGGTCCGGCCCATGGTCGTTCGCCGGGCCGCGAGGCGAATGTCCTGTTGTTCGCCAGGGCCATGCTTGAGGCCGCCGCTGAGCTGCCACCGTTGCAGGCCGTGATCGGGCATTCCATGGGTGGAGCCAGTGCCATGCTCGCGGTTCAGTTGGGGTTGCGGACCGAGACCTTGGTCAGCATCGCTGCGCCTGCGCGCATTCTTGGTGTGTTACGCGGATTCGCGCGGATGATGGGGCTGCCGCCCAAGGCCCGTTCAGCTTTCATTCGTCTGGTGGAAAGCGATGTGGGCATGCGGGCCGAGAAAATGGACGTCGCCCATTACCAACTGGACGTGCCCGGGTTGATCGTCCATGCCGACGACGACACTTTCGTCTCGGTCAAGGAATCGCAACTGATTCACGAGGCCTGGTTCGACAGTCGTTTGCTGCGACTGCCACAGGGTGGGCATCAGCGGGTGTTGGCCGATTCGCGGGTCGTTGATGGTGTGTTATCGCTGTTGGCCGGGCGCAGCCTGCAAGCGCGGCAATCGGCTTGATCTGTGGGAGCAAGGCCTGCCCGCGATGGCGGTCAAGCTCGGATCCGTTACACTGCCCCAACCAAATTCGACCGGGAGAGGGGCATGGGCTGGGATCGGGCAACGCCGTTCATCATTGATCTTCAAGTAAATGCCGAAGATATCGACGGGCTGGGCCATGCCAACAACGCGGTGTACGTCACCTGGCTCGAGCGTTGTGCCTGGCGCCATTCCCAGCGCCTGGGCCTGGATCTGGTGGAGTACCGGCGCCTGGACCGAGCCATGGCGGTGGTGCGGCATGAAATCGATTACCTGGCGGCGGCTTATGAAGGCGACGAGCTTCAATTGGCGACCTGGATCGTCGACTGGGACCAGCGCCTGAAAATGACCCGGCATTTCCAGCTGGTCCGCCCCAGCGACAACACTACCTTACTGCGGGCCCAGACCACATTTGTCTGCATTGAACTGTCCACCGGTCGGCCAAAGCGCATGCCGCAGGAATTCATCGAGGGTTATGGCGTGGCGTTGAATCTATCTGGCATCTTCATAGACTGAACTGCTGCTATCGCGAGCAGGCTCGCTCCCACAGGGATTTGTGGCAGGCTCCAATTCTGTAAACACGTTGGAACCATTGTGGGAGCGAGCCTGCTCGCGATGACGGCAGCACATCCAACATCAATGCAAGCTGACCCATCGCTATCGCGAGCAAGCTCGCTCCCACAGGGGATTTGTGGTGAATGCCGGCTATGTGGGCAAAATCCGGTAAACTGCCGCACGTTTTTTCGTTTGAGTGTGTGTTTCCATGCAAATTGCCCTGGCACCCATGGAGGGGTTGGTCGACAACATCCTGCGGGATGTCCTGACCCATGTTGGCGGTATCGACTGGTGTGTCACCGAGTTCATCCGCGTCAACGACCGTCTGCTCACGCCGGCCTATTTCCATAAGCTCGCCCCTGAACTGTTGACTGGCGCCCGAACTGCTGCCGGTGTACCGCTGCGGGTGCAGCTGCTTGGTTCCGATCCGGTGTGCCTGGCGGAAAACGCGGCGTTGGCCTGCGAGTTGGGCTCAGAGGTGATCGACCTGAACTTCGGCTGCCCGGCCAAGACCGTGAACAAATCCCGGGGTGGGGCGGTGTTGCTCAAAGAACCGGAATTGCTCAACGAAATCGTCGAACACGTGCGTCGTGCGGTGCCAGAACACATCCCGGTCACCGCCAAGATGCGCCTGGGTTTCGATAGCCCGGATGGCGCGTTGGTCTGTGCCACGGCGTTGGCCGAAGGCGGCGCGGCGCACATTGTGGTGCATGCGCGGACCAAGGTGGACGGCTATAAGCCTCCCGCCCACTGGGAGTGGATCCCCAGGGTGCAGGAAGTGGTCAAGGTGCCTGTGTTTGCCAATGGCGATATCTGGAGCGTGGAAGATTGGCGTCGATGCCGTGAAATCAGCGGCGTCGAAGACATCATGCTCGGTCGCGGCCTCGTTTCTCGCCCTGATCTGGCTCGGCAGATCGCCGCGGCCCGGGCTGGTGAGGAAGTGATCGAGATGTCCTGGGCCGATTTGCAGCCGATGCTCCAGGACTTCTGGGTGCAAGTGGTCGAGCAACTGACACCCCGCCAGGCCCCGGGCAGATTGAAACAGTGGCTGGCCATGCTGACGCGCAATTATCCCGAAGCGGTGGCGCTGTTCAGCGCTCTGCGGCGGGAAACCGACCTGGACGCGGTGGGGCATCTGCTGGGTGTGCAGCACACCGAAGCGGCCTGAAAAAAATTCAAAAAAAGCTCTTGAAAAGTTTTTGGCGAACCCTAGATAAGGGTTACGCGATGCCGAATTCGGGTCGCGGAGACAAAAAAACTTGCTGAATTTTTCAGGAGATTTGAATCATGAGTACTGCATTTTCGCTGGCCCCGCTGTTCCGTTCCTCGGTGGGTTTCGATCGTTTCAACGATCTGTTCGAAACCGCTCTGCGCAACGAACCGGGCAGCAGCTATCCACCCTACAATGTGGAAAAACATGGCGATGACGAATACCGCATCGTGGTCGCCGCCGCCGGGTTCCAGGAAGAAGACCTGGACCTGCAAGTGGAAAAAGGTGTGCTGACCATCAGTGGCGGCAAGCGCGAAGCGAGCAACGACAGCGTGACTTACCTGCATCAAGGTATCGCCCAGCGTGCGTTCAAGCTGTCCTTCCGGTTGGCCGATCATATCGAGATCAAGTCCGCCGGCCTGAGCAACGGTCTGTTGAGCATCGACCTGTTGCGGGTGATTCCGGAAGAGGCCAAGGCCAAGCGCATCCCGATCAACGGGGCGCAGCAGCAACCCGCGTTGCAAAACTGATGCATCGCAACTGAAGAAGGGCGCCAGATGGCGCCCTTCTTCATTTTGGAGAACGGTGGAAGATTAATTGTGGCGAAGGGACTTCATGTGGGAGCAAGGCTTGCCCGCGATAAAAGCGATGCGGTCCTTCAAATACCGAGTCAGGCTGCAGTCGCGAGCAAGCTTTGCTCCCACATAGACCCCCCCTTGCCACAAGCGCTCCCCGTAGCGCCTCCATGTCACGGCAACAACCGCTCAAACGCCTCCAGCGGCAACGGCCGGCTGTGCAGGTAGCCTTGGTACAGGTGGCAACCCAGCCCCTGCAGGAATTGCAATTGCTCCAGGGTCTCCACGCCTTCGGCAATCATCACCAGGTTGAGGCTGCGGGCCATGGCGACGATGGCGCGGATGATCTCCGCGTCGTTGGGGTCGCTGGTGGCGTCGCGCACGAATGACTGATCGATCTTCAGCGTATCCACTGGCAGGCGCTTGAGGTAGGTCAGCGACGAATAGCCGGTGCCAAAATCGTCCATGGCAAAGCTCACCCCGAGTTTCTTGAGCCGGCGCATCTTGGCGATGGTGTCATCCAGGTTCTGGATCACGATGCCTTCGGTGATTTCCAGCTTCAGCAAGGAGCAGGGCAGGCCGTGGGTGGCCAGGCTGCTTTCGATGCGTTCGACGAAGTCGCTTTGGCGGAATTGCCGCGGGCTGATGTTTACACACAGGCTGAATTGCTCCGGATCGATCTTGCCCTTGGCGATCAGTTGCTTGAAGCCATCGCAGGCTTCGTCGAGGATCCAGGTCCCGACTTCCAGGATCAGGCCGCTGTCTTCCAGCACCTTGATGAATTCGTTCGGCGATTGGGCGCCCAGATCCGGGTGATGCCAGCGCACCAGGGCTTCGGCACCGACAATGCGGTTGTCCCGGGCATCGACCTGGGGCTGGAAATGCACGCTGAACTCGCCACGGGCCAGGGCCTGGCGCAGGTCGGTCTCCATGCGCAGCCGTTCGCTGGCGGCTTTTTGCATGGTGGTGTGAAACATCTGCGAGGTGTTGCGCCCCGAATCCTTGGCGCGATACAACGCAATGTCGGCGCGCTTGAGCAAATCGGTGGGCGTGGAGCCGTGGTCGGGAATCAGCGCTATACCGATGCTCGGCGTGACCTGCAGTCGCTGGCCATCGAGAAACATCGGCTCCGAAAGCAGTTCGCGCAGGGTGTCGGCCAGGGTTTGCACTTGCTTGCTGACTTCGTTGCGCGAGCCTTCCAGGCCGCTGAGCAGCACCACGAATTCGTCGCCGCCCAGTCGCGCGACGGTGTCTTCCAGGCGCACGCTGGCCTCCAGGCGCGCGGTGATGATTTTCAAAACGGTGTCGCCCACCGGGTGACCGAGGGAATCGTTGATGTGCTTGAAGTGGTCCAGATCGAGAAACAGCAGGGCGCCACGCAAATTATGGCGCTTGAGCAGGGCGATCTGCTGGCTCAGCCGGTCCATCAGCAAGGCCCGGTTGGGCAGGTTGGTCAGTGGGTCGTGATAGGCCAGGTGGCGGATCTGGGCTTCGGCATTGCGTAGCAGGCTCACGTCCCGGGCGGTCAGCAGCAGACACGCCGTTTCATTGAGCGTGATGGGCTCGACCGAGACCTCCACCGTGAGGATTTCCCCCCGTTTATTGCGCCCGAGCATTTCCTGGTGAACGACGCGGCCCTTGAGTTGCAATTCGGCCAGCAGGGCGGCGCGTTGTTTTTCTTCGGCCCAGATCCCCACTTCGTAGACCGTGCGCCCGATCACCTCGTCGGCGCGGTAGCCGGTCAACCGACAGAAGCCGTCGTTGACCTCCAGGTAGCGACCGCTTTTGTGCTCGGTGATGGTGATGGCGTCGGGGCTGGAATGAAACGCCTTGGCGAATTTCTCTTCGCTGGCCTTGAGGGCAGCTTCGGAGCGTTGTTGCTGTGTGATGTCCCGCAAGGTCGTGACGATGCAGGGCTGGTTGCCGACGTTGATCTGCCGGCTGGAAATCACACAGGTCAGCGGCTGGCCGTTCTTATGATGAACGACGATGGCGACATTGTTCAGCGATTGTTCGCGGATCACCCGTTCGATGCGTTGCAGGCTACTGCCCGAGGCGTCCCAGAGGCCGATTTCGTCGGCGCCGAGGCCGATCACGTCGTTGGCGGTCCAGCCGAAGGTCTGGGTGAAGCTTGAGTTGATCTCGAGAAACCGGCCACTGTCCTGGTGGGTGACGCAGATCGGGTCGGGGCTGACCTGGAACAGCGTGGCGAATTTTTCTTCCGAGGCGGCCAGGCTCTGTTCGCGCTCCACCTGGTCGGTGATATCCAGCAAGGTGCCGGCCATGCGCAAAGGGCTGCCGTCGTCGTTGCGGTAGAGGCGGGCGCGGCTTTCCAGGTAGCGCGAGCTGCCGTCCGGCAGTTGCACCCGGTAGGTCAATTGGTAGTTGCCCGCCGGGCCTTCGCGCAGGCTGCGATAGGCGTTGCGCATGTTGTTGCGTTCTTCCGTGGGGACGCCCTCGAAAAACGCGTCGAACGATTCGTGGAAGGGCTTGGGTTCCAGGCCATGGAGCTGCGCGGCGCGGGCCGAGCCGTAGAGCATGCCGCTGGGAATGTGCCAGTCCCAGGTGCCCAGTTGCGCCGAGTCGAGGGCCAGGTCCAGGCGTTCCTGGCTGTCCTTGAGGGCCTGTTCGGCGAGTTTGCGCTCGGTGGTGTCGAGAAAGGTGCTCAACAGGTAGGGCTGGCCTTCGAGTTCGACTTTTTGCGCACTGAGAATGCCGTTATGAATCTGGCCGTTGCTGGCCCGGAACTCCACCTCCGTGCTCACCAGCTCGCCCTTGGCTTTGGTCGCTTCCACCAGTTTCGCCCGTTGGCTGGGGTCAACCCACAAGCCCAGCTCCAGGGTGGTGCGGCCGATTACGTCATGCACCGGCCAGCCGAACAGGCTTTCGAAATACTGGTTGGCTTCGCTGATCAGCCCGTCCTCCTGGCGGGTCAGCAAGACCATGTTCGGGCACAGATGAAAGAGCGTGGCGAAGCGTTTTTCCGAACTGCGCAGGGCTTGTTCGCGCTCGCGCTGATGGGTGATTTCGCGGATCACCCCGATCATGCGCGGACGGCCATGCTTGTCGGGCAGCACGCTGCCGCTGATCTCCAGCCAGTGCAGGCTGCCATCGGGCCAGACGATGCGGTGGTGCATCGCCTGTTCCAGCGGCGCCCCGGCCACTGCCGCGTGAAAGGCGCGCACGGCCCGGGCCCGGTCTTCGGGCAGCAACAGGTCCAGATAATCCACATCCGCCGGCAATGGCTGGCGCGGATCGAAGCCGAACAGCGCCTGGGTGCCGCGGGACCAACTGATCTGCCCGCTGTCGATGTCCCACGACCAGGCCCCCAGCCGAGCGCCGTTCAGGGCGGCCAGCAACTGCGGCGCGCTGTCCCAGCTTTGCTCGGACCGTTTCGGGTCTAGCGCCTGGATGCGTGGCAAGGGCGGGAGATGGTCAGCGGGTTTGGGCATTTCTGGCGAGCCTTGAGCGGGTTTGGGCATTAAGCACAAGCATCCAAGGCCCTACAGGCGCGGCACAACCTATGCCTTTGTCCCTGGCAAATCGATTTGTGCGTCCAGTAAGGCCATGAAAGCCCGTGCGGCGTTCGACAGCGTCCGTTCGGTGTGCAAGATATAGCCTAGCTGGCGACTGAGTTGTATGCCCGGCAAAGGAATGCGCGCCACCTGTTCGTCGAGCATGGTGCGCGGCAAAACGCTCCAGGCCAGGCCGATGGAGACCATCATTTTTATCGTTTCCAGGTAATTCGTGCTCATGGCGATGTTCGGTGTCAGGCCCTGGGCCTCGAACAGCCGTCGCACGATGTGATGGGTAAAGGTGTTGCCCCCCGGGAAAACCGCCGGATGCAAGGCAATGTCCGCCAGGCTGACCGCGCCGTTTTCCAGTAATGCATGCTCGGGGGCGACCACGAAATCCAGGGGGTCGTCCCACACCGGCGTGGCCCTTACCAGCGTGTGGGGTTCGGGGGCGAGGGTGATGACGGCCAGTTCGGCCCGGCCATGGAGGATTTCTTCGTAGGCCACTTCCGAATCCAGAAACTGAATGTCCAGTGCCACCTGGGGGTAGCGGCGGGTGAACTCCCTGAGTAGAGGCGGCAGGCGGTGCAGGCCGATGTGGTGGCTGGTGGCGAGCGTCAGGCGCCCGGTCACTTCGCCAGTCAGGTTGGTCAGGGCGCGGCGGGTGTCGTCCAGCACATTGAGGATTTGATAGGCCCGTGGCAACAGGGCCCGGCCGGCCTCGGTCAGGCCCACTTCACGACCCAGGCGGTCGAACAGGCGCACCTTGAGTTGTTGTTCGAGGCCGGCAATGCGCTTGCTGATGGCCGGCTGGGTCAGGTGCAGGCGTTCGCCGGCGCCGGAGAAACTGCCCGTCTCGGCGATGGCAATAAAGGCATTGAGATTGGCGAGGTCCATGGCGGTTCCGGTCGAATTCCAGTTGGTTATGCAAAGTATAAAAAATATGAATTTGAGTTATTTAATGTAACCCCATAGGATCAGCCTCACAAGCCAAGGGGTTATTGATTCGTTCAGGCCCGGGGCATAGAAACAAGCTGATGAGGAACCGTCTGATGGCCGGCAAAACGCTCTACGACAAGCTCTGGGATTCGCATTTGGTCAAGCAGCGCGACGATGGCTCGGCGCTGATCTACATCGATCGTCACATCATCCACGAAGTGACTTCGCCGCAAGCCTTCGAAGGTTTGCGCCTGGCCGGGCGCAAGCCGTGGCGCATCGATGCCAACATCGCGACCCCGGACCACAACGTACCGACTACGCCGGAGCGCAAGGGCGGCATTGAAGCCATTGCCGACCAGGTCTCGCGCCTGCAGGTCCAGACCCTCGACGATAACTGTGACGAATACGGCATCGTCGAATTCAAGATGAATGACGTGCGCCAAGGCATCGTCCACGTCATCGGCCCGGAGCAGGGCGCGACCTTGCCGGGCATGACCGTGGTCTGCGGCGACTCGCACACCTCGACCCACGGTGCCTTCGGCGCCCTGGCCCATGGCATCGGCACCTCCGAGGTGGAGCATGTGCTCGCCACCCAGTGCCTGGTTGCCAAGAAAATGAAGAACATGCTGGTGCGCGTCGAGGGCAAGTTACCGTTCGGCGTGACTGCCAAGGACATCGTCCTGGCGGTGATCGGCAAGATCGGTACCGCGGGTGGTAACGGCCACGCCATCGAGTTCGCCGGCAGCGCGATCCGCGACTTGTCCGTCGAAGGCCGCATGACCATCTGCAACATGTCCATCGAGGCCGGTGCCCGTGTCGGGCTGGTGGCCGCCGATGAAAAAACCGTGGAATACGTCAAGGGCCGTCCGTTCTCCCCGAAAGGTGCTGAATGGGACATGGCGGTCGAAGCCTGGAAAGACTTGGTCTCCGATGCCGATGCGAAATTCGACACCGTAGTCGAGCTCGACGCGAGCCAGATCAAACCGCAAGTTAGCTGGGGCACTTCGCCGGAAATGGTGCTGGCGGTGGACCAGAACGTACCGGATCCGGCCAAGGAAATGGACCTGGTCAAGCGTGACTCCATCGTCCGCGCCTTGAAATACATGGGCTTGAGCGCCAACCAGGCGATCACCGATATTCAACTCGATCGCGTGTTCATCGGTTCCTGCACCAACTCGCGGATCGAAGACCTGCGCGCCGCGGCGGTGATCGCCAAGGGCCGCAAAGTTGCCTCGACGATCAAGCAGGCCATTGTGGTGCCGGGCTCGGGCCTGGTGAAGGCCCAGGCCGAAGCGGAAGGGCTGGACAAGATTTTCCTCGAGGCCGGTTTCGAGTGGCGCGAGCCAGGGTGCTCGATGTGCCTGGCGATGAACCCGGACCGTTTGGAGTCGGGCGAGCATTGCGCCTCCACCTCCAACCGTAACTTCGAAGGCCGTCAGGGCGCCGGTGGCCGTACGCACCTGGTGAGCCCGGCGATGGCCGCGGCGGCGGCTGTCAACGGCCGTTTCGTCGACGTCCGCGAATTGATCTGAAGGAGCGCAGCATGAAAGCTTTTACCCAGCACACCGGTCTTGTCGCGCCTTTGGATCGTGCCAACGTCGACACCGACCAGATCATTCCCAAGCAGTTCTTGAAGTCCATCAAGCGCACCGGCTTCGGCCCGAACCTGTTCGACGAATGGCGTTACCTGGATGTCGGCCAGCCGTACCAGGACAACTCCAAGCGGCCGTTGAACAAGGATTTCGTGCTCAACGCCGAGCGTTACCAAGGCGCCAGCGTGTTGCTGGCCCGGGAGAACTTCGGCTGTGGTTCCAGTCGCGAGCACGCGCCGTGGGCCCTGGAAGAATACGGTTTCCGCAGCATCATCGCGCCGAGCTACGCCGACATCTTCTTCAACAACAGCTTCAAGAACGGCTTGTTGCCGATCATCCTCAGCGATGCTGAGGTGGATGAGTTGTTCCAGCAGGTCGAAGCCAACCCCGGCTACCAGCTGAAAATCGACCTCGCGGCCCAGACCGTGACTCGCCCCGACGGCAAGGTGTTGGGGTTCGAGATCGATGCGTTTCGCAAACATTGCCTGCTCAACGGCCTGGATGACATTGGCCTGACCTTGCAGGACGGCGAGGCGATTGCCGCGTTCGAGGCCAAGCATCGGGCGAGCCAGCCTTGGTTGTTTCGCGATGCTTGATTTTGCGTAAGGCGTAACGACGCCATCGCGAGCAGGCTCGCTCCCACAGGGATTTTCTTTACGCCGCAAATCCAATGTGGGAGCGAGCCTGCTCGCGATGAGGCCAGAACAGACACAGCCAAAAGGAAGTTCCATGACCAGCACCGCCCACAGTCAGGTTGTACAAAAGCAATTCGGTGAACAGGCCTCGGCCTATCTGAGCAGTGCCGTGCACGCCCAGGGCGCTGAGTTCGCGCTGCTACAGGCTGCGCTGGCTGGCCGTGGCGATGCCCGTGTGTTGGACCTGGGCTGTGGCGCCGGCCATGTGAGTTTCCACGTGGCGCCGCTGGCCGGTGAAGTGGTGGCCTATGATTTGTCCCAGCAGATGCTCGATGTGGTGACTGCGGCGGCCGCGGAGCGGGGCCTGGGCAATATCAGCACGGTGCGCGGTGCCGCCGAGCGTTTGCCCTTCGCCGACGGTGAGTTCGACTTCGTGTTCAGCCGCTATTCGGCGCATCATTGGAGTGACCTGGGCCTGGCGTTGCGGGAGGTGCGTCGGGTGCTCAAGCCGGGCGGGATGATGGCGTTCATTGACATCCTGTCGCCGGGCACGCCGTTGCTGGACACCTACTTGCAAAGCATCGAAGTGCTGCGCGACACCAGCCATGTGCGCGATTATTCGGCCGGCGAGTGGTTGCGCCAGGTCAGCGAAGCGGGGTTGCACACCCGCAGCACCTCACGCCAGCGCCTGCGCCTGGAGTACCACTCCTGGGTCGAGCGCATGCGTACCCCCGAGGTGATGCGTGCGGCGATTCTCCAGCTGCAGCGTTCGATGGGTGATGAAGTGCGTGAATATTTTGAGATTGAGGCCGATGGTTCGTTCAGTACAGATGTACTGGTGCTGTGGGCCGAGCGGTAGCATTTTTCCCGGCCAGCGCCAGAGGCCTGTGTCGACAGAGCAAACGAGGAAAGCATGAGCAAGCAGATTCTGATTCTCCCAGGTGATGGCATTGGCCCGGAAATCATGGCCGAAGCGGTCAAGGTCCTGGAGCTGGCGAACGACAAGTACAGCCTGGGCTTCGAACTCAGCCACGACGTGATCGGCGGCGCGGCCATCGACAAGCATGGCGTGCCCCTGGCCGACGAGACCCTGGACCGTGCCCGTGCCGCCGATGCCGTGCTGCTGGGTGCCGTGGGCGGCCCGAAATGGGACAAGATCGAACGCGACATCCGCCCCGAGCGCGGCCTGCTGAAAATTCGCGCGCAACTGGGCTTGTTCGGCAACCTGCGTCCGGCGATTCTTTACCCGCAACTGGCCGATGCATCGAGCCTGAAGCCGGAAATCGTCTCGGGCCTGGACATCCTCATCGTTCGCGAGCTGACCGGCGGCATCTATTTCGGCGCCCCGCGTGGCACCCGCGAGCTGGATAATGGCGAGCGCCAGGCCTACGACACCCTGCCGTACAGCGAAAGCGAAATCCGCCGTATCGCCCGGGTCGGCTTCGACATGGCCCGCGTGCGTGGCAAGAAGCTGTGCTCGGTGGACAAGGCCAACGTGCTGGCCTCCAGCCAATTGTGGCGCGAAGTGGTCGAGCAGGTGGCCAAGGATTACCCGGACATCGAACTGAGCCACATGTACGTCGACAACGCCGCCATGCAACTGGTGCGCGCGCCGAAGCAGTTCGACGTGATCGTCACCGACAACATGTTCGGCGACATCCTGTCCGACGAAGCGTCGATGCTCACCGGTTCCATTGGCATGCTGCCGTCGGCTTCCCTGGACGCCAACAACAAGGGCATGTACGAGCCATGCCACGGTTCGGCGCCGGACATCGCCGGGCAGGGCATTGCCAACCCGTTGGCGACCATCCTGTCGGTGTCGATGATGCTGCGTTACAGCTTCAACTTGAACGATGCCGCCGACGCGATCGAAAAAGCCGTCAGCGTGGTCTTGGACCAAGGCTTGCGTACCGGCGATATCTGGTCGCAAGGTTGTACCAAAGTCGGTACGCAGCAAATGGGCGATGCAGTAGTCGCCGCGCTGCGGAATCTGTAATCTTTCGGGCCCACTGCTTCGACGGTGGCCCACTTTTGTATAGGTGTAGTTGCGATGAAACGTGTAGGTCTGATCGGTTGGCGCGGCATGGTCGGTTCCGTGCTCATGCAGCGAATGCTGGAAGAGCAGGATTTCGATCTCATTGAGCCGGTGTTTTTCACCACTTCCAATGTCGGTGGCCAGGGCCCATCCGTGGGCAAGGACACCGGTGTGCTCAAGGATGCCTACAGCATTGACGAGCTCAAGACCCTCGACGTGATCCTGACCTGCCAGGGCGGCGACTACACCAGCGAAGTATTCCCCAAGCTGCGTGAAGCCGGCTGGCAGGGTTACTGGATCGACGCCGCCTCCAGCCTGCGCATGCAGGACGATGCGGTGATCATCCTCGACCCGGTCAACCGCAAGGTCATCGACCAGCAGCTGGATGCGGGCACCAAGAACTACATCGGCGGCAACTGCACCGTCAGCCTGATGCTGATGGGCCTGGGTGGCTTGTTCGAAGCCGGGCTGGTGGAGTGGATGAGCGCCATGACTTATCAGGCGGCATCCGGTGCCGGTGCGCAGAACATGCGTGAACTGATCAAGCAGATGGGCGCGACCCACGCCGCCGTCGCCGATGACCTGGCCAACCCGGCCAGCGCCATCCTCGACATCGACCGCAAGGTCGCCGAGGCGATGCGCAGCGATGCCTACCCGACCGAGAACTTCGGCGTGCCGCTGGCCGGCAGCCTGATCCCGTGGATCGACAAGGAACTGCCTAACGGCCAGAGCCGCGAAGAGTGGAAGGCCCAGGCCGAAACCAACAAGATCCTCGGTCGCTTCAAGAGCCCGATCCCGGTGGACGGCATCTGCGTGCGCATCGGCGCCATGCGTTGCCACAGCCAGGCGCTGACCATCAAGCTGAACAAAGACGTGCCGATAGCCGACATCGAAGGGCTGATCAGCCAGCACAACCCTTGGGTCAAGCTGGTGCCGAACAACCGCGAAATCAGCATGCAGGAGCTGAGCCCGACCAAGGTCACCGGCACCCTGAATGTCCCGGTGGGCCGTTTGCGCAAACTGAACATGGGTTCGCAATTCGTCGGTGCCTTCACCGTCGGCGACCAACTGCTGTGGGGTGCGGCCGAACCGCTGCGTCGCATGCTGCGGATCCTGCTCGAGCGTTGATCGATTGTCGCTGTGAAAGAACCCGCGCCTTGTGAGAGGTGCGGGTTTTTTATTTGGGGGGGCGGTTTTGGGATTTTATGCGCCTGAGGCGGCGCCATCGCGAGCAGGCTCGCTCCCACATGGGATCCTTGGTGGTCGCAAAACCTGTGGGAGCGAGCCTGCTCGCGATGGGACCAGCCCAGGCACCGCAAATCCCCCTGCCAATTGCCTGCATACCGACCACCCGGTAAAGTGCCGCTCCCCACGTTTTACCTGAGGTAGACCCATGAGCCAGTCCTTTGATATTGCCGTGATCGGCGCCACCGGTACTGTTGGCGAAACCCTCGTCCAGATTCTCGAAGAGCGGGACTTCCCGGTCGGTAACCTGCACCTGCTGGCCAGCAGCGAATCGGCAGGCAGCTCGGTGATGTTCCGCGGCAAAAACGTGCGGGTGCGCGAGGTCGACGAGTTCGATTTCAGCAAAGTCCAACTGGTGTTCTTCGCGGCGGGCCCAGCGGTGACCCTGAGTTTCGCCCCGCGGGCCACGGCAGCCGGTTGTGCGCTGATCGACCTGTCCGGTGCCTTGCCGCCCGAACAGGCGCCGCAGATCGTGCCGGAAGCCAACGCCCAAGTATTGGCTGGCTTGAACAAACCGTTGCAGGTCAGCAGTCCCAGCGCGTCGGCCACGGCCTTGGCGGTGGTGCTGGCGCCGCTGCGTGAATGCCTGGATTTGCAGCGCATCAGCCTGACCGCCAGCCTCGCGGTGTCGGCCCAGGGCCGCGTGGCCGTGAGCGAGTTGGCGCGTCAGACTGCCGAGCTGCTCAACGCCCGTCCGCTGGAGCCGAAGTTCTTTGACCGGCAGATGGCGTTCAACCTGCTGGCCCAGGTTGGCGCGCCGGACGAGCAGGGGCATACGCAGCTGGAAAAACGCCTGGTCCGCGAGTTGCGCCAAGTGCTGAATCAGCCTTTGTTAAAGATTTCCGTCACTTGCATTCAAGCCCCGGTGTTTTTTGGCGATAGCTTTAGCGTGACTGTGCAGTCTGCCAAGGCCGTCGACCTGGCCAAGGTCAACGCGGCTTTGGAAGCGGCGCCCGGTATCGAGCTGGTGGAGGCGGGCGATTACCCGACGGCGGTGGGCGATGCGGTGGGGCAGGATGTGGTCTACGTTGGTCGTGTGCGCGGCGGGATCGACGATCCGGCGGAGCTAAATATGTGGCTGACGTCAGATAACGTGCGCAAGGGCGCGGCGCTCAATGCCGTGCAGGTGGCTGAGTTGTTGATAAAAGACTTGCTGTAAAAGATACTTGGCATCAATTTGTCGAATGATTCTAGCTGGGCGCTATGCTTGGCCGGAGTGCTGAAGGCGAACATCCCTCTGGGGGACTTTCCCGGGGCATGAGTGAAATGATCGCGCGCACCGTCGCATCGGGGCTGCGCGCAATGCCTTACGGCAGCGGCATCAATACCTTCTCGCTGGCCGAGGAATGTTCAAACAAAGGAAGAGGCTATGGTTCAAGTTCGCAAACTGGTGTTAGCAATAGCGGCCGCCTCGGCGCTGTCCTCCGGTATGGCGCAAGCGCTCGGGCTCGGGGAATTGACCCTGAAGTCGACGCCGAACCAGCCCTTGGTCGCCGAGATCGAGTTGCTCGACGTCCAGCAACTGACCGCCGCCGAAGTCGTGCCGAGCCTGGCCTCCCCCGAAGACTTCGCCAAGGCTGGGGTCGACCGCCAGGCCTTTCTCAATGACCTGACCTTCACCCCGGTGATCAACGCCAACGGCAAGAGCGTCCTGCGGGTAACCTCCAGCCGTCCGCTGTCCGAACCCATGGTCAAGTTCCTGGTGCAGGTGATGTGGCCCAATGGCCGTCTGCTGCGCGACTACAGCGTATTGCTCGACCCCTCCAAATTCTCGCCACAGGCCGCCGACGCCGCCCGGGCGAAGCCACCCCAGGTTGTGTCCACACCGGTTACCGGCGCCACCAAGCCTTCCCAGTACACCACCACGCCGCGCGATACCCTGTGGGAAATCGCCGCCAAGGTGCGCAACGGCGGGTCGGTCCAGCAAACCATGCTGGCGATCCAGGCGTTGAACCCGAACGCGTTCATCAACGGCAACATCAACCTGCTCAAGACCGGGCAGGTGTTGCGCCTGCCGGATCCGGTGCAAAGCACGGCGTTGCCGCAACCCCAGGCCATCGCTGAAGTGGCTGCGCAGAACGCCGCCTGGCGTTCGGGACGTCGGGGCGTGGCGGGTGCCGGCAAGCAGCAGTTGGATGCCACCAAGCGTGGTCGTGGCGAAGGCGCGCCGGCACAGGCGGCCGGTCGCGACAACTTGAGCCTGGTCTCGGCCGACTCGGCGAAGGCGGGCGGCAAGGGCAAGGGTGCTGCCGGCGATGCCCAGGCGCTCTCCAACAAGCTTGCTGTCACCCAGGAAAGCCTCGATTCGGCGCGCCGGGATAACGAAGAGCTGAAAAGCCGCATGGCGGATCTGCAGAGCCAACTGGACAAGCTGCAGCGCCTGATCGAGCTGAAGAACAACCAGCTGGCCAAGATGCAGGCCGAAGGCGCCGCCGTTCCGCCAGCTGGCGAGGCACCTGGGGCGATGTCCGCACAGCTGACGCCTGCGCCAGCGGCACAAGCCCCGGCGGCTGCACCGGCACCTGCGCCAGAAGCGACCCCGGAAGCGACACCGCCTGCCGCGCCGGTCGAACCGACGCCTGCCGCGTCCAACGAGCAAAAATACAACGACCTGCTGACCAACCCGATCCTGCTGGGGTTGATTGGCGGCGGTGCACTGCTCCTGCTGTTGCTGCTGTTGTTGCTCGCTCGACGCCGCAAGGCCCAGCAAGAAGCGGAAAAACACTTGCGCATGGCCCGGGCCCTCGAGGAGGAGGCTGACTTCTCCCCGGAGCTCGATCTGCCCCCGAGCAGCTTCGAGGGCATTGAGGTTCCGCCACCTAGCGTAAAACTCGAGCCGAAACCCGCACCCGCGCCTGCGCCGGCCCCCAAACCAGCCCCGGTGGTCGCGCCTGTGGTGGTCACGCCGCCTATCGCCGCGCCATTGGTGGCTCCGGCCGCCGAGCGTTCCGACGACGTGCTGCCCCAGGCCCAGTCCCATATCGACCGCGGCCGCTTGAACCAGGCAGCCGACCTGCTCGAGCAGGGCATCAAGGCCGAGCCTCAGCGCAGCGACTTGCGTCTGAAGCTGATGGAAGTCTACGGTCAGCAGGGTGACCGCGATGCTTTTGTCGCCCAGGAGCGCCAGCTGGTGGCCAATGGCGAAAACTTCGCCCAGGTCGAACAACTGAAGAGCCGTTTCCCGGCCATGGTGGTCGCCGCTACAGCAGGCCTGGCCGCAGCGACCGTGGCCGCGGAGCTGGATGCGCAGTACGTCAAGGATCTGCTGGAAGACAAGTCGCCAACCGACGAGGAACTCGACAGCGCCTTCGACCTGAGCCTGGATGACCTGGAAACCCCGGTCGCACCGGCCCCTGAGCCTGTCGCGGAGTTGGACGCGTTTCCGGAGGACGACGACCTGAGTTTCGAGTCGGTGCTCAAGCAGCAGACCGAGGCCAACGAAAGCCTGGACGACCTGTCGGAGTTCGACCTGGACCTGGGCGCCGACGCGCCGACGCCGATTCCGGCGCTCGATGACGAAGACTTCCTGCTGGACCTGGACGATGACCTCAAGGGCTTGGACTTGCCTGCGACTGAAACGCCAGCCTTGGCCGATACACCGGCTGACGACCTGGAGCTGCCAGCGGATTTCGATCTGTCCCTGTCCGATGAAATGGATGCCCACGATGCGCCCAAGGACGCCTTCGAGTCCGAGCTGGATGATGTAAACGCCGAGCTGGATCGTTTGTCCGACAGCCTGGGTCAACCGACCTTCACTGCCGAAGATGCCTTGGTAGGCGCTGAAGACGAACCGGACTTCGACTTCCTCAGCGGTACCGACGAGGTAGCCACCAAGCTCGATCTGGCCCAGGCCTACATCGACATGGGTGACAACGACGGCGCTCGCGATATCCTCGGCGAAGTCCTCAGCGAAGGCGACGCGACCCAGAAGAGCGAAGCACAGGAAATGTTGTCGCGCCTGGTCTGAGAGGGTCGGTTCAACAAGAGCGGCAGCCAATGAGGCTGCCGTTTTTGTTTGGGGTTGGGAGGTGATGGTGTTGGGCTAGCCCCATCGCGAGCGGGCTCGCTCCCACAGGTTTTTGTGTGTAGCGCAAAATCTGAATCCAACAGAGCTCTTTGTGGGAGCGGGCTTGCTCGCGAAAGCAGGGTGTCAGTCATGAATTTTTAGCTGGCACACCGTATTCGCGAGCAAGCCCGCTCGCACATGGTATTTGTGTGTTGCGTAAATTCTGAGTCCATCGCCAGCCCCCTGTGGGAGCGAGCCCGCTCGCGATGGCGTCGGCCCGTCCAGCACAGGACTAACGGTTGCACTGGCATCCCGTCCCGACCGCCTTATAATGCCCGCCTTTGCGTACCTCAGCAGGCTGTAATTCCTTGGCAAACATAGACAACCCGGCCGCCGAAATGGCGGCCGACGGCTTTTTCCGGATCGCCTTGGGCGTTGAATACAAAGGCTCGCGCTACCGTGGCTGGCAGCGCCAGGCTTCCGGTGTACTGACCGTGCAGGAAACCCTCGAAAACGCGCTGTCCAAAGTCGCCGACTCGCCCGTGTCGCTGCATTGCGCCGGCCGTACGGACGCTGGCGTGCATGCCTGCGGCCAGGTGGTGCATTTCGATACCCAGGTCGAGCGTTCGATGAAGGCCTGGGTGATGGGCGCCAACATCAACTTGCCGCACGACGTCAGCGTCAGTTGGGCCAAGGAGATGCCGGCGCATTTCCATGCGCGCTTCAAGGCCATCGCCCGGCGTTATCGCTACGTGATCTACAATGATCAGATCCGTCCGGCGCACCTGAACGAAGAAATTACCTGGAATCACCGCCCGCTGGATGTCGAGCGCATGGCCGAGGCCGCGCAATACCTGGTCGGCGTCCATGATTTCAGCGCGTTCCGAGCCGGCCAGTGCCAGGCCAAGTCGCCGATCAAGGAACTGCATCACTTACGCGTGACCCGTCACGGCAAGATGATCGTGCTCGACATCCGCGCCAGTGCCTTTCTGCATCACATGGTGCGCAACATCGCCGGCGTATTGATGACTATTGGGGCCGGCGAGCGCCCGGTGGAATGGGTCAAGGAAGTGCTCGACAGCCGTATCCGCCGTTCCGGTGGCGTCACGGCGCACCCGTTTGGCTTGTACCTGGTGCAGGTCGAATATCACGATGAATTCGAGTTGCCACAGCGTTACATAGGGCCACATTTCCTCACGGGCTTCTCGGAACTCGACGGCTGACGCCCCGCGCAGCATTTGCTACCATCCGGGACTTTCACGGATTTGCCTGAGGTTTTAGCCACCATGCCGGTCGTTCGCAGCAAGATTTGCGGGATCACCCGCGTCGAGGACGCGTTGGCGGCGGTCGAGGCCGGGGCCGATGCCATCGGGCTGGTGTTTTACGCCAAGAGTCCGCGGGCGGTGACGGTGCAGCAGGCGAGGGCGATCGTCCAGGCCTTGCCGCCATTCGTGACTCCCGTGGGCCTGTTCGTCAACGCCAGTCGTTGCGAGCTAGGCGAGATTCTCGATGCGGTGCCGCTGGGTTTGTTGCAGTTCCATGGCGACGAAACCCCGGCCGATTGCGAAGGCTGGCATCGTCCGTACATCAAGGCGTTGCGGGTCAAGGCCGGCGACGACATTGCCGCCCGTTGCGAGGCCTTCGCCAGTGCCAGCGGCATTTTGCTGGACACTTATGTGGAAGGTGTTCCTGGCGGTACCGGCGAAGCCTTCGACTGGTCGCTGGTGCCACAAGGCCTGGGCAAACCGATCATCCTGGCCGGTGGCCTGACGGCGGAAAACGTCGCCGCGGCCATTCGTCAGGTTCGCCCTTACGCAGTGGATGTGAGCGGTGGGGTGGAACAGGGCAAGGGCATCAAGGACCCGGCAAAGATTCGTGCATTCATGGCCGCTGTACGCAGTAGCCAGTCGTCAATGTGACGGCTGGCAGACTGCCGCCGTCCATACCAGCACTGTACAAAGCAGGCAGGCGCCGCCTCCGGGTGGGCCGATAACGTAGGGGTAACCGCGGTGCAGCGGTTGCCGGGATGGCTGAGGAGGTTGGGCTGCATGCAGGTCATGTTTCGCGCTGACCGTGGTGGCCTTCGATCCTCGCCGCACAATGAATTTAGCTCAAGGGCATACGCGGGGCCGCGAACCAGAGCGTTCGGGCCGCCGGTACTGGAGAAAGAAGCATGAGCAACTGGTTAGTAGACAAACTGATCCCTTCGATCATGCGTTCCGAGGTGAAGAAAAGCTCGGTGCCTGAAGGTCTGTGGCACAAATGTCCATCCTGCGAGGCGGTGCTGTACCGTCCCGAGCTGGAAAAGACCCTGGACGTTTGCCCCAAGTGCAACCACCACATGCGCATCAGTGCGCGTGCCCGTATCGACATTTTCCTGGACGCTGAAGGTCGTGTGGAATTGGGCGCCGACCTGGAGCCTGTGGACCGCCTGAAATTCCGCGACGGCAAGAAGTACAAGGACCGCCTGACCGCGGCCCAGAAGCAGACCGGCGAAAAAGACGCCCTGGTGTCCATGAGCGGCACTTTGCTGGGCATGCCAGTGGTGGTTTCGGCCTTCGAGTTCTCCTTCATGGGCGGTTCCATGGGCGCCATCGTTGGCGAGCGTTTCGTTCGCGCAGCCAACCATGCCCTGGAAAACCGTTGCCCGATGATCTGCTTCTCCGCTTCCGGCGGTGCGCGGATGCAGGAAGCGCTGATCTCCCTGATGCAAATGGCCAAGACCTCCGCGGTGCTGGCGCGTCTGCGTGAAGAAGGCATTCCGTTCATCTCGGTACTGACCGACCCGGTCTACGGCGGTGTTTCCGCCAGCCTGGCCATGCTCGGCGACGTGATCGTCGGCGAGCCGAAAGCCCTGATCGGCTTCGCCGGCCCACGCGTGATCGAGCAGACCGTGCGTGAAAAGCTGCCGGAAGGCTTCCAGCGCAGTGAGTTCCTGCTGGAGCACGGCGCCATCGACATGATCATCCATCGCCAGGAGCTGCGTCCGCGCCTGGGCAACCTGCTGGCTCAACTGATGGGGCTGCCGACGCCGAAATTCGTCGCCGCACCGATCGAGCCGGTCGTGGTTCCGCCGGTGCCTGCAGGCCTATGATCCAACGTACCCTGGGCGACTGGCTTGCCTACCTCGAGCAGTTGCATCCATCGGCCATCGACATGGGGTTGGAGCGCTCGCAAGCGGTAGCGTCCCGCATGGGACTCGCCAAGCCCGCGCCCCGGGTCATCACCGTCACCGGCACCAACGGCAAGGGTTCGACCTGCGCCTTCATGGCCTCGCTGCTGCGGGCCCAGGGGCTGAGCGTCGGTGTCTACAGTTCGCCGCACCTGCTGCGCTATAACGAGCGGGTGCAAGTGAACGGCGTCGAAGCCACAGACGCCCAGCTGTGCGAAGCCTTCGCCGCGGTGGAAGCCGGGCGTGGCGATACAACCCTCACATATTTCGAGATGGGCACCCTGGCGGCGTTCTGGTTGTTTGCCCGTGCCGGTCTCGATGCGGTGGTGCTGGAAGTCGGCCTGGGCGGGCGGCTGGATACGGTCAACCTGGTGGACGCAGACATTGCACTGGTCACCAGTATTGGCGTGGACCATGCCGATTACCTGGGTGATACCCGCGAATCCGTGGCCTTCGAAAAGGCCGGCATCTTTCGCCAGGGCGCGCCTGCACTCTGCGGCGATCTCAATCCGCCCCAACCGTTGCTGGATAAGGTTCGCGAACTGAGTTGCCCGTTTTTTCTGCGCGGGCGGGATTTCGACCTGGCGATGACCGAGCAGCATTGGCAATGGCGCGGCAGCGACCTGCGGGGCAATCCGGTGGAGTTGCGCGATCTGCCGCTGTTGGACCTGCCGATGGAAAACGCCGCGTTGGCGCTCCAGGCCTATCTGCTGCTGGGCTTGCCCTGGGATGCCGGGCAAATCGTCCAGGCGTTGCAGGCGACTCGTGTGGTCGGGCGCCTCGATCGTCGTCAGTTCGATTGGCAAGGCAAGCGCCTGAACCTGTTGCTGGATGTCGGCCATAACCCCCACGCAGCGCAGTACCTGGCCGAGCGCCTGGCGCGGCGGCCGGTGGTGGGGCAACGCCTGGCGGTGTTCGGGTTGCTGTCCGACAAGGATCTGGATGGCGTTGTCGAGGCGTTGGGTGCTAGTGTCCAGCACTGGGCGGTGACGCCACTGGATTCGCCGCGCTCACGTACGGCGGAGCAGTTGCAGGAAGCCTTGCAGCGTCGCGGTGCTTCAGTGCAAGCCTACGCCAGTGTGGCCGACGCCCTGGAAGGGCAGTGCGCCCTGGCGACGGCCGATGATGAAATTCTGCTGTTCGGATCATTTTTTTGTGTTGCCGAGGCCCTTCAATGGTTGGCCCGGCGCTCCACGGAGGAGACTGCAGATGGCATTGCTGGATAAGGCGTACAAGCAGCGCATGGTCGGGGCCCTGGTGTTGGTGGCCCTGGCGGTGATTTTCCTGCCGATGCTGTTTTCCCGCCAGGATGAGCAGCGCCAGGTCACAGTCGACGCGCCGGCCGCGCCCCAGGCGCCTTCAGTGCCGCCGGTGCAGGTTGAGCCAGTGGTTGTGCCCGAGCCTCAGACGTTGCCTCAGGAACCGGTGCCAAGCGACGAGGAGCTGGCTGAGCAACCTGCTGCGCCTTCCACGCCTATTGCGCCCGCTCCTGCCCCGGCCGCGCCAAGCAAGCCGACTGTCGCGCCAGTGCCTGTTCCAGCAGCGCCAGCGGTCAAGCCGGCCCCGAGCCAGCCGATCACCGCGGCACCCGCCAAGCCGGACACGACCCAGAGTCGTGTGGATGCCAATGGCCTGTCGGTCAGTTGGTCGGTGCAACTGGCCAGCCTGACCAGTCGCGAAAGTGCCGAGAACTTGCAGAAAACCCTGCGCAGCCAGGGCTACAACGCCTACATCCGTTCCGCCGATGGCAAGAACCGGGTGTTTGTCGGTCCGCTGATCGAGCGTGCCGAGGCCGACCGCCTGCGTGATCTGCTCAGTCGCCAGCAGAACCTCAAGGGGTTCGTCGTGCGCTTCCAGCCAGAACGCGGCTAACAGCGATTTAGTGGATTTGAATCGTGCAGCTTACCGACAGCCCTGCGCTCTGCTAAAATGCGCCGCCTTATCCGTCTGTAGGCTGCACCGTGCCATTTACCTGGGTTGACTGGGCGATCGTTGCGATCGTCGCCATCTCCGCATTGATCAGTCTGAGCCGCGGCTTCGTCAAGGAAGCCCTCTCGCTGCTGACCTGGATCATCGCGGGAGTCGTAGCCTGGATGTTTGGTGGTTCGCTGTCCCAGTACCTCGCCGGATACATCGAAACTCCGTCGGCGCGCGTGATCGCGGGCTGTGCCATCTTGTTTATCGCCACCTTGCTGGTTGGCGCAATGATCAATTATCTGATCGGCGAACTGATTCGCGTCACCGGGCTTTCCGGGACGGACCGGTTCCTGGGCATGGCCTTCGGCGCGGCGCGTGGCGCGTTGCTGGTGGTCGTGGCCGTCGGGCTCTTGAGCCTGGGGCCGGTGCAGCAGGATACGTGGTGGCAGGAGTCCCGGCTCGTGCCACAATTTC
Source organism: Pseudomonas sp. 43mfcvi1.1 (assembly GCF_900115935.1). Taxonomy (NCBI): domain Bacteria; kingdom Pseudomonadati; phylum Pseudomonadota; class Gammaproteobacteria; order Pseudomonadales; family Pseudomonadaceae; genus Pseudomonas; species Pseudomonas sp. 43mfcvi1.1. The sequence continues at coordinate 127,793 of NZ_UETT01000009.1, forward strand.
TATTGGTCGCAGACTGGTCCAAGAACCTGATCCTGGGTTGGAGCAGTCAGTGGCTTGCCAGCGGTATCAGCGTACCCGCTGAAATACCGTTCAAGGAACACCTCTTGCCGATGGCCAAAACGCCGCAGTGAGTGTTGTTCAGTTCAGATCCATTAAGTAGGGGTTGCGTCGCATGTGTGGCATCGTCGGTATCGTCGGTAAGTCGAACGTCAATCAGGCGCTGTATGACGCGCTAACCGTGCTCCAGCACCGCGGCCAGGACGCTGCCGGTATCGTGACCAGCCATGACGGCCGGTTATTCCTGCGCAAGGACAACGGCCTGGTGCGTGACGTGTTCCACCAGCGTCACATGCAGCGCCTGGTCGGTCACATGGGTATCGGCCACGTGCGCTACCCGACCGCGGGCAGTTCGACGTCGGCTGAAGCCCAGCCGTTCTACGTCAACTCGCCTTACGGCATCACCCTGGCCCACAACGGCAACCTGACCAACGTCGAGCAATTGGCCAAGGAGATCTACGAATCTGACTTGCGCCACGTCAACACCAGTTCCGACTCGGAAGTGATGCTCAACGTGTTCGCCCATGAGCTGGCCCAGCGCGGCAAGCTGCAGCCTACCGAAGAAGACGTGTTCGCCGCCGTGACCGACGTGCACAACCGTTGCGTGGGTGGCTACGCGGTGGTGGCGATGATCACCGGCTACGGCATCGTCGGTTTCCGCGATCCCCACGGGATCCGTCCGATCGTGTTCGGCCAGCGTCACACTGATGAAGGCGTCGAGTACATGATCGCCTCCGAAAGCGTGTCCCTGGACGTGCTGGGCTTCACTCTGATTCGCGACCTGGCCCCAGGCGAAGCGGTCTACATCACGGAAGATGGCAAGCTGCACACCCGTCAGTGCGCGACCAATCCGACCCTGACCCCGTGTATCTTCGAACACGTCTACCTGGCGCGTCCGGACTCGATCATCGACGGTGTCTCGGTCTACAAGGCCCGTCTGCGCATGGGCGAGAAGCTGGCCGACAAGATCCTGCGCGAGCGTCCGGAACACGACATCGACGTGGTCATCCCGATCCCGGACACCAGCCGCACCGCGGCCCTGGAGCTGGCGAACCACTTGGGCGTCAAGTTCCGCGAAGGCTTCGTGAAGAACCGCTACATCGGCCGGACCTTCATCATGCCGGGCCAGGCCGCACGGAAGAAATCCGTACGCCAGAAGCTCAACGCCATCGAGCTGGAATTCCGCGGCAAGAACGTGATGCTGGTGGACGACTCCATCGTGCGCGGCACCACGTGCAAGCAGATCATCCAGATGGCCCGGGAAGCCGGCGCCAAGAACGTTTATTTCTGCTCCGCGGCCCCGGCCGTGCGTTACCCCAACGTCTACGGCATCGACATGCCGAGTGCCCATGAGCTGATCGCTCATAATCGCACCACCCAGGACGTCGCCGACCTGATCGGCGCCGACTGGTTGATCTACCAGGACCTGCCGGATCTGATCGAAGCGGTCGGCGGTGGCAAGATCAAGATCGAGCAGTTCGATTGCGCGGTATTCGACGGCAAGTACGTCACCGGCGACATCGACGAGGCCTACCTGAACAAGATCGAGAACGCGCGTAACGATGCGTCCAAGGCCAAGACTCAGGCGGTCAGTGCGATCATCGATCTGTACAACAACTGATTGACGAACCGGCCCTGAGGGGCCGGTTTGCGTTTAAACCGAATTCAGGAGTGACAGCATGAGTCAGGATTGGGATGCCGGTCGGCTGGACAGCGACCTTGAAGGTGTAGCGTTCGATACCCTGGCGGTTCGCGCGGGTCAGCACCGCACGCCGGAAGCCGAACATGGCGATCCGATGTTCTTTACCTCCAGCTACGTGTTCCGTACCGCAGCTGATGCGGCGGCACGCTTTGCTGGCGAAGTGCCGGGCAACGTCTACTCGCGCTACACCAACCCGACCGTGCGGGCTTTCGAGGAGCGTATTGCCGCCCTGGAAGGCGCCGAGCAAGCCGTGGCCACTGCCACTGGCATGGCGGCGATCATGGCCGTGGTGATGAGTCTGTGCAGCGCCGGTGACCATGTGCTGGTATCGCGCAGCGTCTTCGGCTCGACCATCAGCCTGTTCGAGAAGTACTTCAAGCGCTTTGGCGTGGAAGTCGATTACGTGCCCCTGGCGGACCTGTCCGGTTGGGATGCCGCAATCAAGGCCAACACCAAGCTGCTCTTTGTTGAATCTCCCTCTAACCCGCTCGCCGAGCTGGTGGACATCGCCGCGCTGGCGGAAATCGCCCACGCCAAGGGTGCCATGCTGGTGGTCGACAACTGCTTCTGCACTCCGGCGCTGCAACAGCCGCTGAAGCTGGGCGCGGACGTGGTGGTGCATTCGGCGACCAAGTTCATCGACGGCCAGGGCCGTTGCATGGGCGGCGTGGTGGCCGGTCGTGGCGAACAGATGAAAGAAGTGGTGGGCTTCTTGCGTACCGCAGGTCCTACTCTTAGTCCGTTCAACGCCTGGATCTTCCTCAAGGGCCTGGAAACCTTGGGCCTGCGCATGAAAGCCCATTGCGCCAACGCCCAGGCCTTGGCCGAGTGGCTGGAGCAGCAGGACGGCATCGAGAAAGTGCATTACGCCGGCCTCAAGAGCCATCCGCAACATGACCTGGCCTTGCGTCAGCAGCGCGGTTTCGGTGCGGTGGTGAGCTTCGAGGTCAAAGGGGGCAAGGAGGGCGCCTGGCGCTTCATCGACGCCACCCGGCTGATCTCCATCACTGCCAACCTGGGTGACAGCAAGACCACCATTACCCACCCGAGCACCACGTCCCACGGTCGCTTGTCGCCCCAGGAGCGTGAGTCGGCGGGTATTCGTGACAGCCTGATCCGCGTTGCGGTCGGCCTGGAAGACGTGGCGGACCTGCAAGCCGACCTGGCCCGCGGGTTGGCGGCCTTGTGATCGAGCTGGCTACGCCGCCGAGCGGCACTCATGGCCGGGTTGCACTGGTTACGGGCGCCGCGCGGGGTATCGGCCTGGGCATCGCCGCCTGGCTGATCTGTGAAGGCTGGCAGGTGGTGCTGACCGACCTGGATCGCGAACGCGGTTCCAAGGTGGCGAAGACCCTGGGCGACAATGCCTGGTTCATCGCCATGGACGTGGCGGACGAGGCGCAGGTCGCCACCGGTATCGCCGAGGTGCTCGGGCAGTTTGGGCGGCTCGACGCGCTGGTGTGCAACGCGGCCATCGCCGACCCGCACAACATCACCCTGGAAAGCCTGGACCTGGCTTATTGGAATCGGGTCCTGGCGGTGAACCTGGGTGGGCCGATGCTGTTGGCCAAGCACTGCGCGCCGTACCTGCGCGCCCACAACGGCGCCATCGTCAACCTGGCCTCGACCCGCGCCGCGCAATCGGAACCCGACACCGAGGCCTATGCCGCGAGCAAGGGCGGCTTGCTGGCCCTGACCCATGCCCTGGCGATCAGCCTGGGGCCGGAGATCCGGGTCAACGCCGTCAGCCCCGGTTGGATCGACGCGCGGGACCCCTCCCAGCGTCGCGCACAGCCGTTGACTGATGCCGACCACGCCCAGCATCCAGCGGGCAGGGTAGGCACGGTAGAGGACGTGGCGGCGATGGTGGCGTGGCTGTTGTCGCGCAATGCCGGTTTTGTCACGGGGCAGGAGTTCGTGGTGGACGGCGGCATGACCAAGAAAATGATTTATAAGTGAGGGCGGTTGCGGGTGCCGTTTGAAACTGTTTTGAAAAAACTTCAACCCTGCTATTGACTTAGCTTCGGTACCTGCGTAAATTTCGCGGCCTCAACGAAGCAAAGGGTGATTAGCTCAGCTGGGAGAGCGTCTGCCTTACAAGCAGAATGTCGGCGGTTCGATCCCGTCATCACCCACCATGTTTTACGAGAGTCTTGCGAAAGCGAGACGGAAGCTGTCAAAAGCCTCCACCGACGCGCAGCGGTAGTTCAGTCGGTTAGAATACCGGCCTGTCACGCCGGGGGTCGCGGGTTCGAGTCCCGTCCGCTGCGCCATATTTTCCGAAGCAGGTTCGCCTGGTTCGAGATCCGAGCCCAAGGGGTTGGATCAGACGAGTTAACTGGACGCAAGTCCATAGCGATACGCAGCGGTAGTTCAGTCGGTTAGAATACCGGCCTGTCACGCCGGGGGTCGCGGGTTCGAGTCCCGTCCGCTGCGCCATATCTGCTTCGAGGCCCACTGAACGCCTTGAAGCTAAGAAGAAAGCTGAAAAGCTACTTCTAGTCGATAGCAAAAACCCTGGTCGAAAGACCGGGGTTTTTTGTTTTCGGGATTTGAAAGATTGGAACAAGCCTGTGGCGAGGGGGTTGCTGTGGCGAGGGGATTTATCCCGCTGGGCTGCGAAGCAGCCCTTGTTGTTGGGCGCTTCAGAACCCCAATTTATCCCGCAACCCGTAATACCAAGCCCCTAACGCCGCAAACGGCGTACGCAACAACTGACCGCCGGGGAAGGGGTAGTGGGGCAGGTCCGCAAACGCATCAAAACGCTCCGCCTGCCCACGTAGCGCTTCAGCCAGGACCTTGCCCGCCAGGTGCGTATACGTCACACCATGACCGCTGCAGCCCTGGGAATAATAAATGTTATCCCCCAGGCGCCCGACCTGAGGAAGGCGGGACAGCGTCAGCAGGAAATTTCCGGTCCAGGCGTAATCGATCTTCACATCCTTGAGCTGCGGAAATGCCTTGAGCATCTTCGGCCGAATGATCGCTTCAATATTCGCCGGATCCCGCGCGCCATACACCACGCCGCCGCCGAAGATCAGACGCTTGTCACCCGTCAGCCGGTAATAATCGAGCAAGTAGTTGCAGTCCTCGACGCAATAGTCCTGAGGCAGAAGGTTGCGAGCCAATTCATCTCCCAGCGGCTCAGTGGCGATCACCTGGGTGCCGCAAGGCATGGACTTGGCCGCCAACTCCGGAACCAGATTACCCAGGTAGGCATTGCCCGCCACAATAATGAACTTGGCCCTGACCTTGCCCTGCGGTGTATGCACAACCGGACTGGCGCCACGCTCGATGCGCACCGCTGGCGATTGCTCATAAATCACCCCGCCCAGCGACTCCACCGCCGCCGCTTCACCCAAGGCCAGGTTGAGCGGATGAATATGCCCGCCGCTCATATCCAGCATGCCGCCCACATACTCTTCGCAAGCCACCACCTCGCGAATACGCCGCTGATCCAGCAACTCCAACTGGGTATGCCCGAAACGCTCCCATAAACGCTTCTGCGACTCCAGGTGGCCCATCTGTTTAGCGGTGAGGGCAGCGAATACACCGCCGTCCTTCAAATCGCACTGAATCTGATACTTCGCCACCCGCTCGCGGATGATCCGCCCACCCTCGAACGCCATATTGCCCAGCAACTGCGCCTGCTGAGTGCCGACGCTACGCTCAATCACATCGATGTCGCGGCTATAACTGTTAACGATCTGCCCGCCGTTGCGACCCGAAGCCCCAAAGCCGACCTTCGCCGCCTCAAGCACCGTCACCTTGAAACCGTTCTCCAGCAAAAACAGCGCAGAGGAGAGGCCGGTGTATCCAGCGCCGATCACGCAAACGTCCGTCTCGACGTCATCCTGCAGGGCAGGGCGCGGAGGAACCGGGTTGGCTGACGCGGCGTAATAGGACGCTGGATAGGATGTGTTCGCCATTCTGCAACCTCTGTTTTATATTTTTTACGAATGCGCCGATCCTACCCGAGTTAAAAATCGGCCGCCAGCCACCGCCAAATCTTCGTCGCATCGGTGAAATTAAATATTTTGCATATTCATAGGGTTAGGTGAAAAAAAGGTGTTGACACCCCTCCGGAATTCCGTAGAATGCCGCCTCACAGCAGGCACGTAGCTCAGTTGGTTAGAGCACCACCTTGACATGGTGGGGGTCGTTGGTTCGAGTCCAATCGCGCCTACCAAACAAAATCCGCTCTGCTGGGCGGTCTAGAAGGGCTCACCGAAAGGTGGGCCCTTTTTTGTTGGCGTACATAAGGACATGGTCATGCGGGTTGTCACTTCCGTAACTTTTCTTTCTATAGCGCTTGCTGGTTGCTCTGGAATACCTTCAGTTCCATACGAAGAGCCTGCTCAATCAGAGGGAGTGGCGCGTGTTCGCGTTATCACGAACTCTGATGTGTACGGAGATAGCATCGTCGGCAGTTGTGCTCCTGCTACCCGGCATAAGATGGCTGAAGCCGGACGTTTCGGGGGGGACGAGACAGCGAACATCAACTATCCGCAGTATCCCCTGAAGTCGGCGAGCGTTGGCGTACCGAAAAGAGTTTGGCCCAGTCTTATCCAGTACATCCCTGCAATTCGGATGGGGGAAGGGGCTTACAAAGAGGTCGTAACCGAGTATCGCGTCAGGACGGATCTGCCATTCCAAATTGCAACCCGGGGCGCGACCATTGCGGGCAACGGCAGCTCTTACCGGACCTGTGGTGGCCAGGCGCTCGTTTACAAGCTGGAACCAGGGAAAGACTACGAAGCGGTGGTAGGGGTGGATGGCAGACCAAGCAAAGATGGCGATCCAGCGCTAATTTGCATGTTGGCGGTTCTCGAACTTACCACTTTGCCTGGCACTTCGATTGTGATTCCCCAAAAGCTGACGCATGCTGCGCCTCCGCAGGTGGCCTGTAAAAACTAACAAGCACCGCCTGCCATCGAGCGGTTTTTGCGTCTAGCAGAAACGAGAAAGCCCCGACTTAGGTTGGGGCTTTCTCGTTGTGGCGAATAAAAGGGAAAAACGGGACAGGCCACGATTATGAAGCGGTCAAGTAATGAACTCATTAGCGTGACCTAGGCCCGCTCCGTCGGGCTAGAGTTTTTTAAGCCTGCCCTTGATAAAAGGTGATTGTCTCTTTTAAAGAGTCTGAGAACTCATAGATTTCATCGAGCGAATTGATCGAATGTCGAGTTTCATTCTTGTCTTTATCAAAAACACCTAGATACTTTTGAGTTCTGTTGAAATGGAGTCTTGCTATTGGTTTTCGATTGTTGTCGTCTAATAAAATTCCAAAATAACTCTGAGTGTCTCGGTGTGCGATCCGCTTTGCGTCTATTACTGTACGCACTATCGCCTTTATGATGTGGAAGCCCTCTAACTCTTCCATCGTAGTGAGGACTCTATCCTCGGGCGTGTCACTTGTTCCTGGTTGGCTTTCGGATACAACCAGTTCAGCCGGAGTGGGTAGCGGAACGCAGCTGATAGCAGACTTCAAACGATCGTTAATCTGATCGTTTAGGAACTGAAAAAAGGCGACAGATTTATTTTTGCTTCGCTGCGCTGAGAGCTTCCATCGAATGGATTCGCTTGGATCAACAGCCGACTAGAAAATAAATCCGTCCCCTTTTTCCTTCAAGCCGGCCGCCGCTTGGCGCGGAAGAGCGCCGACTCGACTTCGCCGACGTCGCTCAACTTCACATCCATCTTGGTGAGGCGGTATTCGCGCATCAGTGCCTGTGCCTGCCGCAGCGCCGTGGCGGCTTCGTTCTCGTTGGCGCTTTGCGCCAGTGCCAGGCAGTGCTTGATCTTGCAGATAGCTCGCTCAAGTTTCTTTGCGTCAATCTGTTGTGCGGACATAGGTGATCCTCGCCGGCTGGCGTGATTCGTAGAAGTGGGGTATTTGTGTTTGGCCCGGTATGTGCCGAGAGTAGGAGGTCGGTATGAGATTTACGGTTGGAACAAGAACAAAAGGCGTTGAAGACTGGACTTACTCGCTGGAGTTCGACGAGGAAGCCGGAGAGTTATTTCTGCATACGGAGCGCTTTGGTCTTGGTGATGATCACAGTGAAGGGCGCGTGCCGTTGCGGAGCGCAAAGAACAGCAGAGGGTACAGATACGCGATTGTGTTCTTGAAAGAAAAACTCGGACCTCCTACTGCCTAACCTTTAAAACCGCGAGGATTGTTCAGGCGCGTCGGACTTTGAAATGGAGCATCGCCCTGATGCTGTGGCAGTAATCCTTAAGTTGCTCATAGGCCTTGTACTTGGCTTGGCCTCGGGTAGCGGCCCAAACCCTGATCAGGCTTTCTCGGCTCCTCCAGCTGAGATCGTCCCAGTCGTGATTGAAAGGCAGGACAAGCCATTCCTTGAGGGGCAGTGTCTCGGCCATTTCGCCGTACTGCATTTCATGGGTTGGGTGGTAGTTGCTGATCCGCTTCTTCGGATCTTCGTCCAACACGACGCCGATGTAGTGGCCGCGATCTGCCAGGATGACACCAGGCTGCCCATAGGCGATGACCCGGCAGCCGATTTCGGCGGGCACCTGATAGTGCTGCCGGACGTACTCGCAGTTGTGGGTCATGGATTTCTCCAGTTAGGCGACGCCTTCCGTTTCCGGATGCGCATGTGAGTGGTAGATTTTTGCATGGTGGCTATGCGACATTAATCAGCTTGGATCATGTCGCATGGAGCTGAAAATGAAGGTCTTCGTAAGCTGGTCTGGTCAGCGTAGCAAGGTAGTCGCAGAGCTGATCAGCGATTGGATAAAGTGCGTGTTGCAGGCTTCACAGCCTTGGATATCTACACGTGATATTGACAAAGGCGCTATTTGGTTTTCTGAAATCTCAGATCAGTTGAAGGATACCGCAGCCGGGATAGTTTGCTTAACACAAGAGAACAAAAATAAGCCTTGGATATTGTTTGAAACTGGGGCGCTTGCTAAAGGGCTAAGCACAAATCGAGTCTGCACTTTCTTGATAGATTTGCAGAGCAGTGAAATTGAGGATCCTTTAGCGCAGTTCAATCACACATTTCCAGAGCGAACCTCTATGTGGGGGCTGACTTGCTCCCTAAATGCATGTCTTGACCAAAATCGGCTTGATGAAAGAATTCTACGTCAAGTGTTTGATACATACTGGCCTCAGTTTGATCAAAAATTCAAAGAGGCCATTAAAAATACTCCTCAAGCGGAGAATGTGGAACCAAGGTCAGAACAAAGTATACTTGCAGAAATATTATCCAATACGCGGTCGTTATCAAGTCGAGTCAGGGAGCTTGAGAGCCGGCAGTCGGTCGTTGCAGATAAGTGGCCTAGTTTTACAAGTAGTTTTAAAACTGCGGAGGAGTTCATAGTTGAGCTCGCGAATAACGACACTGTAACCATCCAAGAAGTTTTGCGGAAGGCAGAAGATTTAGGGGTGGAGCGAAGTGTGGTTGAGGATATTCTTTCTAAGTATAGGATGATCATGTTTTCCAAACAAAGGTCGCGCAAGCCATCCGGAAAAGAAGAATGAGTCAATTGATTTAATTGGCGCTAACCTCTCACGGCGAGCGCCGTAGCAACCCGCGCGCTGTCCAGCGTGATGTCCGAATGTCAATAAGTGGTGTGTGTCGGCCTGGGCTCCCATCGCTACCGGCGCGGTGGCAATTTGGTTTTGGTTTTGGTTTTGGGGTATTACGGGATACCGGCAAGACGTCGGTATGCCAAGGAGGTACACATGGAAAAACACATCGTCACCGTCGGCGAGCTTCGTCGTCAGCTTGAGTCGTACCCGGATGACCATGAGATTGGATTCAGTGGCGGACTCACGCTAGGCCGGGTAAAGAGCCGTGGACCTGACCTGGTTAACATCGAGTTTGCGGAGGTTCAGGCCGATCTCGATGATGAGTTTCGTGCAGAGTATCCTGGCATTCTGGTTGTGTTTCTTAAGCCGGAAGATTGATCAGTCCGCCAATACTTTAAGCGCCTCGCGCTGATGCGCCAGTTTCAGTTTCCGCGACACATTTTCAGATATCACGTATTAGGGAAAAGGGGACAGATTTATTTTTTTGCTGCGCTGCGCTGAGAGCTTCCATCGAGTGAGTTCGATTGGATCGATTAGCGTCGGTTAGAAAATAAAACCGCCCCTTTTCCCTTTTCCCCGCATTGCGGGCCAAGTCCTATAAGTTAGCGCTCTGTGAGTGATAACCTACGAGTTCTTCCATAAATGATATTGGACCAATTATGAAAAGCTGTGTGAGGACGCTCGGAGCTAGCCTCGCCAACAGTATAGTGATCCCCGCCGCATGGTTGTCGGGGCTTGCGACGATAGGACTCTTGTGGGGCATGATAGAGTTTTCGTCCGGTAAGCTTACAGTCGAAGGACGTCAGCTCTTCCTGGCTTCTGTTTCTATTTTTTGCCTCGCCATATGGCATTTGATACGGCGCAAGAGACGAGCAAAAGCACTTGTAGCATCCATCAACCTAAAGGAAGGTCTGAGCCTTGACGATACTCAACTGCTCGGCTATCCCAGCCCCCATTTTCTTGTCTTTGACCTCTCCAACAAGAAGCTCGCTCAATGCCAAAGCACCACCGGCGACTATCAAATTCGAGACTTCACGTGGGTAACAGGATGGCAGTGTGAGTGGCAACGGATTGACAGCAGGGTGTCGGGCGGGGTTCTTCAAATAGTCGATGGGGCGGGCATGAGCGTTCCAGCCGACGAGATTCGGCGTAGATTCATAGGATTCTCACTGGTTTTGACGGTTGCCGATACAAGCCATCCTCTCCTCCGTTTTCCAATGAACCGGAGCGCAGCTGAAGGGTGGTGCGCCCGGTGCAATGTACTTTTCAAGGACTAAACACGACGCGTCATACCAGAAGATAATTATCTTTAGAGCTCGCGTCAGCAGCTCGACGAGCAGCATGTGCGCCGATGTCTATTCGAAATGAGGACCGTTAATGCCGTACAACTACACGAACGGCCGTTACCTGGTCTTCAAAGGCAATGGCAGCGACGGGGCGCCCTTGGGCCGGATTTATCAGGACGGAAAAGTTCGAAATCTCCTGGGTGAGTCGCTGTACTACATAGACATGGACGAACGTGCGTTCATTTCGGTCGATTTTGTCTTTCAGGGTGAAATACAAAAATGTCGCGGCACGTTTTGTGTGCTCAGCGATAAAACGCTTTTCACATTTTCCGAGATGAAGGTTAAGCCACTGGGAAACGAGACCGAGGAGCAGGCGCTTCACAGGGAGTTCAAAAGGAGGGCGCTAAGTTTGGCAGGGCAGATCGTTCAGGCGAAGAATGAGATGGTGCAGGCACGCTTGGATATGGCTTGGTCCAATTTAAACCCTTGGCGCCGTTTCCGTGCCTTCTTCACGAGCCGAGCCCGCCGGGAGCGAGCATCGCCAGGGCGGCCTTACAGTGGGTTAGAAAGTGATCATGAGTTCAAATCGAAGTCTGTCCCGATTTCCTCATCGTCGCTCGCGACAATGGTCTTGCGGGCTACGGATGCGAGGAAAACACAGGCAGACCACGATTATGAGGCGGTCCGATTACACGTGAACTCAAATCTCGGTCTGTCCCCAGCTTTCTGGTTTCCGCCGATTGAGGTGGGTTCCATAGCGGCACTTGCAGCAAGTCCCCGTCGTAGCTCGCGCTGGGAAAGCATCCAGTCAATCTATACTCCGCGTTTTGCCCGGACACTCGTCAATTGATTGGGACTTAAATGAAAAAGGTAGTTTTGGCTCTCTCGCTGGCCGCACTGGTAGCCTGCATGCCTTATCAATCAGTGAGCTCGCCAGATCCAAATTGGATGCGTCTGGGTGGAGAAGAGCCTGAAGGTTATCCAAGGACGTTTGTTGAGAACCAGAGCGGCCATTGCGCTCTGGTTACCGAGTCATGGACTGATGGAAGAATCAACGGTCGTCTTTTGTGGACCAAGAAGCAGTCTCGAAAAGCTATTACCTGCCCATAGGCATCTGTCTAAGGGCTGATTCGCAGCGGGGAGAAGGGACAAACCGCGATTTTTGAGACCGCTAAATTAATGTACGCAATATCGTGGCCTGTCCCAGTCGTTCTGACTTCCACCCCGGCTCGTAGTAGCGAAGTAATGGTGCTAAATTCTGCGCGTCCAGCGTGTGGGCCCATTTGGCTCGGCGGGGATATTCAACGCCTTTCTCAACCGATTTTGTGGATATGGAAATTCAATGAACACATCCAAGCTTTCGATTGCGCTGTCCTGCGCTGTTGCTGTTTTGATGCTGAGCGGATGCGCTGCCTCTGTAAAAAGCGGCGGGACTGAAACGCTCATCATCCAGGAGTCAGCCAAACAGAATCTGGTTGTAAGCTTTCAAGGCAATGGCAAGGTTCAACAAAACGAGGACTGGCCCCGTTTAAAGCAGGAATGGAATGACGCTCTACAGGTCGAAGCGACTCGCGCCGGCTACAGCCTTACAGAGGCTCAGGCATCAAGCCACGACGGCAAGGACGGGGTCGGTATCAAGATCAACGTGACCAATTTCCGTTACCTGACCCCTGGCGCGCGCTACGGAGCCGGGGTCATGGTGGGAAACGCGTGGGTCAATTCCAGTGCAGACTACTCGGACTTGAAATCGGGTCACCTGATTGGAACTCGCACCTATGACACGTCCTCGTCGGCTTGGGAAGGTGTCATGTCGGCTATGACTCAAGAGCAGGTCCAGGCTATTTCTCAGAAAATCATCAGTGATATCAAGAGCGCAAAAGCTAAGTAATCGATCCTGGCTAACTAGTGTTGGTTGAGCGGGGCGGGTGGTGATCCCAGTTTTTTCTTGAAGCTGATGAAGCACGCCCTGAGGAAGGGTGAATCAATGCCAAAGAAACATCAGGAAAACAAAGCAGCGACGGCTGCTGACATTGAGCGCTCTATCCAGGCACTGAACAAGATGGCTGAACGCCTCTGGGGCGATGGTCGAGAGGCTGAGGCTAAAGCCCTGCTCGATGCCTTGGATGCTTTAAACAGGGCGCTCGATAGGATCAGAATTGGGGAGAGCCGCAGGGTTCTTCATTGAGGCGCGAAGGAAAATGGGACAGACACGATATGAAACGGGCGATTGCAAGGGACTTGAATCGTAGGCTGTCCCCAGTTTCATCCCCTCCGGCCACTGGGCTTTTGTCCTGGTGGATGCCTGGCCAGTCTGTTGGCGTTTCATCAAGCCCATGGAAGCCGCGATATCGTTCTGCCACTTAGCAATGGAGGTAGGCGATGAAAATCGATAATTGGCAAGGCTGGGAACCAGAGTGGCTTAGGCTGACTGAGCATTTCCTCAATGCACCGGAGGCACCCGGCGCCTACATAATCTGTGCAGACCACGAGATTGGCCGAGCTGTCGGTTCCGACGAGCACGGCATCTTGACTATTGGCGAATCGGACAATTTACGGCGGCGTCTTGCTGCGTTTGTGCGCTGCGCAAGGAATCCCGGAGTCTCAGGGCATATGGCGGGCTGGCGGTTTAATTACGCCTCCTTCGAAACCGTTTTCCCTTTGGACACACTCTGGGTTAGCTGGTGTCCGACTCTCGATAAGACAGCCGCCTATGCAAAAGAAGGGGAAATGTTAGCCCTCTATTTGGCCCAGCATTTCGAGCTGCCTCCTCTTAACTACAAATTTAACTGGCCAAAGCTGGAAGTGGCAGTGCTCTAGCCCAGGGGGAACGGGACGGGGAAAACGGGGACAAACCACGATTATGGGACGGGCGGATTACAGATAAACTCAAAATCGCGGATTGTCGCCGGTTTCTAAGCGTCGGCGTACCTTTGGCGCGCAAAGAAAAGCCCGACTGGGGAGGCCGGGCTAAAAGAGTTTCACTAGGAGCTGAGATGACCATAGGCGCTTGGCTGTGAAAGGGATGTGAAAGATTGCGTTCAGTACGGGTTTAAAATCGTGGTGTCCCTGGTTTCATTAACGAAAATGTTGATCCCGCTGTCGACGTGACGAACGGGTGAGATCGAGCAATCGCTGCCGCATAACCGGCTGCTGCCTACACTGGATTAGCCCACTAATCGAAGGACATGGAATGCTCATCGTCTTCAGCGGCCTTCCCGGCACCGGAAAAACGACTATCGCCAATGATCTCGCCGCTACAACAGGCGCCGTGTACCTGCGGATCGATACGATTGAGCAGGCGATTCGAAACTCGGGCGCTCTTGCACAAGATGTGGGGCGCAGTGGTTACATGGTCGCCAATGAGCTTGCGCGGAGTAATCTTCGTTTGGGCCGCACAGTCATCGTTGATTGTGTCAATCCCGTTCTTGAAAGCCGAATCGCGTGGAGCGAAATCGCCTCGCAGGCGAGTAGTCGATTGGCAAACATCCAAGTGATTTGCTCCGATAAAGATGAGCATCGGCGCCGGGTCGAAACAAGGATGGTTGATATTCCCGGGCTGACGCCACCCACCTGGCAGTCAGTACTGGATCACGAATATGAGCCGTGGGATGAAGCTACGTTTTGCGTAGACACAGCCCTGGTCTCTCCAGTGCAAGCGGTCGCGATGATCATCGACCGATTTCTGTCCAGTGAGTAACGTCGGCGCGCCAGGGCCATCGGCGAAAACTCCTACGCAATCGACTGCATCCCCGCAACCCTGCTCATCGACACCGAAGCACCTCTAGACGTCCTTTTCGAAACCGCTGATTACCACATTCGCACTGTGACCCAAGTCTTGAAAAATATCGCGTTTCGCTCGGACATCGGCTAAGACACTGTGGTGCTGACTGATTTTTGTAAATTGCTGGCCACATCGTTACGCGATGGTTGTGATGTCATGGATGTGATTGGAAGACGACTGCGGGCGCAGGCGGCGGAAATGAAGACGGGCGACTTAACTTATAGTCGCCCGATTCTAATCCTGCCGCACACATGGGCGCCCATTTGGACATCCAGAGTGTTTGGCCTGATGCCCGTGGGACGTTCAGTGGGTATCGCGATTGCGCTGCTGCCACTCATCGACGGCTTCGCCGAGCGTTTTAGGTACGCCATTACGTATCCAGGCCATAAAGCCTCGATCAAATTTAAAGTCCGCGCCGCAGTGCTCCACCATGAATCTGCGGACGTTTTGGGTGTTTCGATAATTCTTGCAGATTGTCGTATTTCTTGTGAGCTGATCACTGTGCCAATTAAAACTCATGGGGCGGGCTCCATGCTTAGTGGTCTGACTTATACATTTATTGCATGGGATGTTTGGCGTCTTGCAAGCGGTATCCACACGTCCACGTAACCCTTCCCTCGGGAGGGTTCGAAATCAGGACTGTACTGTTCGAACTCAGGCGCGTCGGCAAGCTCATATTCGGATTCAGGCAACCAGTGATTGAAAATGGTGAAGAACGTCTGATGGATCGTCGAGATATGGCCTTGGTGCCGAAACACGACATAGTTTTGCTGCGGCACCCTGAAATACCGAAAAGCCGGAGGAAGACCTTCGACGCAGGACACCTCGGTGCTGGCAATGTACTCAAAACTACCATCCAGTTCAGGGTTACAGCACAGGCCATAGCTCCCGTTGTTTACCTGATTGGGTACCTGTCCCAGGTAGGGGGAGAACGCTTGCCACAAGCCGACGATGCCTTCGTTCTTATCGAAGGTAAAACGATCCCCCAGACCCGCGATGAAAAACTCTGCTCTAGTTTCAAAGCGAGGTTCAGAGAGTGTTATGAGCTTCCTTTCTTTCATACGTAAAGGCTCCACCAGCGAGAGATGTTCATCCTCGTGCCCACGCACTTGCTTTGGAGTGAACCCAAACAGATCGCAGAAGGCGCGTGTAAAGGCTTCATGGGAGCCGTAGCCAGCATCCAGCGCTACTTGCAGGATATCCGGCGCACCTCGACGCAAGGTCAATGCCGCTTGGCTCAAACGCCGTGCGCGGACGTAACGCATCACCGACCAGCCCGTCGACAACGCAAACAAACGGGCCAAGGCAAAAGGAGACATGTTGCAATGGCGCGCGACACATCCTAGATCGAGTTGGGATTCCAGCTCCAGCTCGATGTACCACAGGGCCCTCTCAATACTCAGCATGACGAATCTCCATGAGTGCTGAAGCAACGTTATCAAATGGATGGGGACAGGATTTGATCGTTCTTGCGGTTTCTGCTTTAGACTCCTTTTTGAAACCGCCGATTACCGCATCCGCACCGTGACCCAAGTCTTGGAAAATATTAGTCGCTAAATTCCTTGACTAATGGCAGATTGATGCTATTTGTTTTTGTGAGGTTTCAGGTAGACGGTCTTTTTACTGAAAAAATGTGGATTGCTTTCTGTTTTGGTGCTCGCGTTAAATAAAATCAAAGGATGGAAAAATAATGAAATTTTCTTTGTTGGGTGGTATCTGGCTTCTATCATTCAGCGTATTTTTTGCCGGGTGTACATCTTCAGTTTCGTATCCGGCTCCAACTTCCAGTTCTGAGCAGTTACCTTATCCCACGCCGGAATACAGGGCTGAAGTTTTTGCGCCAGTGAAGGTCAGCTATGCGACAAATAGAAGAAAAGCGCCGGATGGCAGTCTATTACCTGAGTTGAATGTGTCCGGTGACCCCCTGTCTTATGGTCAGGAGACCGTTCTGATTCCTTTTAAACGGGATGTAGGAAGCTTTAAAGATTCACATAGCCCTGCATTTAAGATGTTAATGAGGTTTGGAGTCGTGGATGAGCAGGATGATCCAATTATCACCTTGCTTAGTGACAGGTCGCTAACGTTGACTGAGGCTGACTTTTTTAAGCAGTTCAAGTCAGCGAAAGGTTTTGAAAACGGTGATGTATTGCTTTTCGTACATGGCTTTAATGTGAAATTTGAAGACGCTGTGAAGCGTGCAGCTCAAGTTTCTTATGATATTAATCCTGATTTGCAACCGGTGGTGTTCAGTTGGCCTTCTATTGGGGATCCGTTAAAATACAATCGTGATTTTGGTAGGGCGTTGGACTCTGTTGATGACTTCGAAAAATTCATGTTAAAGCTGGTGGCTTCTACGCAGGGAAAGAGAGTTCATGTCCTGGCTCATAGCATGGGGTCAAAAGTAGTTATTCCTGCACTGGCTAGACTCTACTCTACTCATCCAAAACTATTTGATAAGAAACTGGGTAATATCATACTGGCTGCACCCGACTTTCCCAGGGAGACGTTTATTCTAAAATATAAGGCCGCGTTTAGTAGGTTTGGCCGCGCGACAATCTATATGTCGTCAGAGGATAAGGCGCTCAAAGTTTCTTCTAGTACCTATCTTGCTGATCGAGGAATGCTTGGCTTTAGTGGCTCTGAAGGCTTTTTCTTTCCCGGAATTGACTCCGTTGATATAACTCGTGCGGGAGGTGTTGATGATCTTCTTGGGCATTCAAACTATGGTAGTTCGGCGCGTGTGCTAGTGGATATGCATGATATGATCGGGAGTAATTTGAGAGCTAACAAAAGAAAAGGCTTTATCGTTGTGCCACCTTACAAGTATTTTTTTCTACAGCCGTAGTGGTTTTGGGGTCTGGGAAGCGTGGGCAGACACGATGATTAGGAAGTCATAATGCCTAAACTCGCAGAGTCTAAACCACTGGCTAACAACGCACCCGACGCTGCAAGCGTCCCGATTCGTCGGGACGTAGGCAGAACTAATTCAACCAATACTCCGCCCCAACAACCACTCACTAAACCCCCGCACCGCCGCCTGCCGCTCCCGCCCCGGCACACACACCACCGTATACCGCGCACCCGCCAAACGAACCTCAGGGCGATGATCAACCAGTTCCCCACGCGCAACAGCCTCAGCAACCAACACATTGCTGGCAAGCACCAGCCCGTGCCCGGCAATCGCCGCCTGCAGCGCATGTTGTTCCTCGTCATAACGCCGGAATCGTGCGTT
The DNA here is from genome assembly GCF_900115935.1 of Pseudomonas sp. 43mfcvi1.1. Taxonomy (NCBI): domain Bacteria; kingdom Pseudomonadati; phylum Pseudomonadota; class Gammaproteobacteria; order Pseudomonadales; family Pseudomonadaceae; genus Pseudomonas; species Pseudomonas sp. 43mfcvi1.1. The sequence continues at coordinate 145,409 of NZ_UETT01000009.1, forward strand.
ATCGAGCCAACCCAGAGTGCCAGCCTTGGCGCACCAGGCAGGCCAGTCGACGGCTACGCTCGCGCTACTCAGCCACGGCACGTCGATCAGCTCGATGGGCGAGCCTGCTACGGGTGGTTGCCAGCCGGGGCGGCAATAAACGCCAAAGTACTCGTCCAGCAAAGGCTGTTCGAACAGCTGTGGGTCAGGCATGAACAGGGCGCGGATCGCCAGGTCGATGCTGGCGTCACGCTGCAGGTCGACCACGTCGTTGCTGGTATGCAGCCTGACGTCGATCTCCGGATATAACCGATGAAAATCCCCGAGCCGCGGTATCAGCCAAAGGCTGGCGAATGCCGGCGTTGTGCTCACCACCAAGGACTGGGCAGCACAAGGCGGCGACAGCACCTGCAGGCCATGTTGGATATCAAGCAGGGCACGGTGCATGAAAGGCTGAAGGCGCTCGCCGTCGGCGCTCAGGCGTACGCTTTGGCTGGAGCGTTCGAACAGTCGCACGCCAAGGAAGGCTTCAAGGTTTTTGACCTGATGGGAGATTGCCGCCGGGCTGACATTCAGTTCCTGGGCCGCTGCCTTGAAGCTGCCCAGCCGTGCGGCGGACTCGAAGCCGCGCAAGGCGGTGAGGGGCAGTTTGGCGAACATGGGCGGGTAGGTTACTCAGGCTGAGCGTGGCTCAATTTAGCTCAATTGTGCGCGCGCGTTCAATTGGCCAGGCTGTGGTCTCCCATCCCCACCCAGGAGCCCAGCGATGCAAGGCACGCCCCGTAAAATCCTTCAGGCCATCCTTTACGAAGCCGGCGGTGTGCTGTTCGTGGCACCGGCGCTGGCGCTGACCTACAGTCAGGGCATGGGTTATTCAACCCTGCTGTCGCTGGTGATTTCCGCAGTCGCGCTGGCCTGGAACATGCTTTTCAATGGCCTGTTCGAGTGGTGGGAGCGTCGCCAGCGCAGCCGCCATCGCAACTGGCTGCGACGACTGCTCCATTCCCTGGGATTTGAAGGCGGCTTGACGCTGATCCTGACTCCGGTGATTGGCGCGTGGTTGGGTATCAGCCTGTGGCTGGCGCTGGTGACCAACCTGGGGTTGTTCGTGTTTTTCTTTTTTTACTCGCTGGTTTTTCAATGGGTGTTTGATCGAGTGTTTGATATTCCGCTTTCGGCGCAGGCCGATCAGGGTTCGGTGTCTAACGCCAAAGCCTCTTGAATTAGTTGCTCAAAAGCTTGAGTGCACCAGGATCCGCTATGGGCTGTTCCTTTACTTTTTTGAGGAGGGTGTCATTCCTTTACTTTCATTTCAGAGGGCGGCCAATGCAATGGCTGGGGCAACACTGATTTGTTGTCTTGGGCGATTAAACGCTAACTTAAGGAATGCGGGGGCACACTGGAGCCCCCGAAGTTCTTGTGTGTATATCCCTTTCTCTCAAACTCTCAGAATTGTGCATTAGCTCCGGCTGTTTGAAGTATGGATTTGCAATATGAAACGATGACTCTGTCGGCGTCATTCAGCGGGCGTCCGCCTTTGGAAATAATACGTCCGTCGGGAAGTTGAGACCATGAGTCACTTTCATCCAGGCTCATGTTTCGTTTGGCATATTCGTTCAAGCGCTCCAGGCACATATAGGGGAGGTCGTTGGTCGTCAGGACCGCTGTGATGATTTTTTGAGTGGCGTCAGCCGTTATCTGAGACGTACCATTTACGGGTGTTCCAATTTGCCCTGAAGTTTTACCACTGACTGAATTGTTTTTGTTCTCATCGATGGCCTTCTTGAGCTCTGCTTCTTTTCCGGTTAATTCAGCTACCTTCGCTTTGGCTGCGTCAGAAGATGTATCGGTCACCGCTTTTTTTGCAGTCGCCAGCTCACTCTGAACGGCGGTCAACTCCTGCCGCTGGGCTGCTAATCCTGCGACTGACGCGCTGCCGGAGGACGATAGATACACAGCCGGAGCAATTGCACCCTGGTTCAGTTCTTCCACGGCTGCCAATGCCACCGAGTAACGCTGGAGTCTTGCCAGGAAAAAATTATATTGTGCATCATCGAGCGTGTCGTTCATGCGAGCTTCGCAGAGTCTATAGAACTCATCTCTGAAGAGTTGAATATTCTTTGACCTGACGCCAATGTAGGCTGCCGAAGTTTGTACCGCGGCTGCCAATTCCGCCTGGGCTCTATCACTCAGAGTGCCGGACGCAGCGAGTTGAGCCGCATAGGCTTGCATTGCATCAGGGCTCGGTTCCGCACAAATGGTGTCGTTACCGCTTATAATTGCTCTTTGGTTAATATCTATAAATACGGATTTCTGCCTTTCTTTGGCTATTTGAGGGAGCTGGAAGTCATGAGTTCTATAGATGCTGTTCCAGTTTGCATTGCAGCCACTTAAGAGTAATACAGCCATTATCAACGGTAGTGTTTTCATCTGCTGCTCCTTTGCATTGTTTTTTTTGGGGGGGTGTCGCTAAGGCTCAGAGTAGTCGGGCTTCTGTGTGCTGCCATTCTTTTCAAGGGGTTTAAGGAGTTATTGGTGCGAGTGTTTAAAATGCTGACAGATATGTATCGCCTACTTAACACTTTGCTCGGATTGGGAAGGTGTCGACGCGCAAGTCGCCCCGGAATTTATCGGTGGTCTGATCCTCTTGCCTAAGAGCACGATGAAGGATTGGACAGACACATTGCTCCAAGTCCTGTTTTCCCACAACGTCCGCTCCAGCGCCGATATCTGCCAAAAGTATTGCGGCTCCCATGCCTGTTGCTGCTGGGCATCTCGGGGCCCACATCGGCTCGGTTACGCCTGCTGTTGTGAAGAGCTTTGGTTTACCGTCCGAGAAAGGGGGTCTGGTGTTTGGGCCGGAGGCAAGCGCCGATACAGAGAAAATGGGGCTCTTGGCGGGGGATGTCATTTTGGAGATCGCTGGCGCGGCTGTGAACAGTCCTTCCGAGGTCACGGCCATCATCGGCCGCATGACGCCTGGAGGCAGCGCCTTGATAAAGGTCTGGCGCCATCGGGCTGTGACTGACGTTCGAGTCGTTGTTTCTGAGGACAGTAGTGCCGCTGCCCGCCCTTTGTGATCGATGTGATATTGCGCCTGGTTGTTGCTGATCGTCAGTCATAACCAGGTGCCGGTGCTAGAAGAACTCATCCAGAAGCCGATAAAAATAAATTCGATCCTGATCGGCTTCGAGCACTGCGTATCGCCGCAGAAACGGCGCTACCCATTGTTCTCCGAACTCCTCGGCAATGTCCCGAGTTGCCAGCGCCAGGTCCTGATATCGATCCGCGACGCCCCGCCGACCGCAATCAATGAAACCCGTAAAACGATCGTTATCGACGATGATATTGGGCCGGCACGCGTCGCCGTGGGTCACGACGAGATCGTGTTCGGCTGGTTGGCGGTTTAGCAACCTTTCAAAGAGTAGGGCGAGGGCGAGTCCCCGGTGCTCTTCGTCCAATTCCTCCTGATCGACAAGCCCGGCTTCCAATCGGGCTCGGGCCTTGGCAATGCGATGGCTGGCGCTATGGTCGAAGGGGCAATCGGCCGGGTCGAGTTGATGGAGTTGGCGCAGGGCGTCGGCCATGACGTTGACCTTGGCCGCCTCGTCGATGGGAGCCGATAGCAGGTCAACCCCCGGCATTGCGCTTAACAACAGCCAGTCCCGATCTGTTTCGTAGGCTTCATCAAGGACATGGGTACAAGGGGGGGCCGGTAGAGGCCAGCCAACGCAGCCTTGCCCTTGCTTAGCGCTCTGGCAGGTTCCGTCTTGATGAACAGGGTTGCCACGCAGATTGCTGGCGACTACCCTGAAAATGTTTGGATTGTTACGAGAAATTTTAAGCGTGGCGATTTTTGATCAATTCACTTAAGGATGAGGTGAACACAATGTTTTCTCATGAAGGTACTGCAATAGAGGTGCTGCTCTTCATTTTTGGCTTTGCTGGGTTTGCCCTGGCACTGTGGTTTGTTCATGCCTATTTTGAGCGGAAGGCCAAAAGTGATGTAAAAAAACAACATTCCGGTCATCCGGGCAGTTGAGCATCGGCTGATGCTGCCCCCCCAAGAATTTAGCCCTCAGAAACAACAAGCCCGCACACTCATGATGAGGTGCGGGCTCTTGATGACCCAAGCCTGCAATCAGAGACGCATGCCTTTGAACGGGTTCCAGCCTTGCTCGCCTTTCACTTCTTTGAGGTAGTAGGCGTAGTTGGCCATGAGTGCGTACATCATCGACAGGGCGATGCTCAGGCCTGTACTCAACGGCCGGGGAAACTCCATGCCGAGGATTGCGAAAATCACGCTCAATGCGATGTTGATCGCCAGGAAAATACCCAGCAGGGCGAGGTTTTTCTTCCAGAGACCCAAGACGAACAGGTAGATAGGGCCGAAGAAAAACGCAATCACGTTGGCGTTGATCAGGATTTTCTTCTTGACGCCTGGCAGCGTCTTGACGGCTTCCTTGTAGCGCGGGTCGTTTGGAGCGCCGTAAGTGTCAAAGAAGTCAAAGCGTTCCTGCCACTTGGCGCTGTATTTACCCGTGCTTTGTACTTGTTCAGTTGTGCTCATTTTTCAAGGCTCCTGCTTTCCATGAGTAATTTTTCTTTCTTCCAAGAAATCCTGTGCTCTGTTTCTAGAGCATTGATTGCTTTGATCTTTGACGAAGGGCTCGAGTGAGTCGCCTGGGGTGTCTATTTTGCCGTTTTATGGCCATTGGTGTGGAACATTCCGCACTGGCCACTTGAGCGGTCGCCTGGTCTGTGACGCGTTTCACTCTATTTGTCTTTCAAGAGCGCTCACGACATTCCACTTATGGTGCGGTGGCAATTTGATGCTGTTTCGGGTTGAATGACGCCGTTTTGAATAGGGAAAGGGGGCAAGGTACGCGTTTGGCGCGAGCTTTACGACTGTTTACCTTTGGCAGGTGAGTGGTGGACTTTTATTCAGGGAGTGAAGTGTTGTGTATAAAACCACGGTTGTTGTGTCGAGTCTGACTGAGTACATCGACGCAGTTAAGAAACTCAATAAAGAATCCGGTACGGTCCACGGCTCGGTTTATCGAGGCCAAGGCAATGCGAACTGGGGATTAATGACTTCTCTGGCCCGCAGCCCCAAAACCAGGTCAGGGGATTTGATCTCCAGGGCCACCAAGGCCTTCAGAAAATTCAACGCCGAACGTCACGCCTATCATCAACTGTCCTCCCACAATGATTGGGATGTGCTCGCGCTTGCGCAGCACTACGGCATGCCCACTCGCTTACTGGATTGGTCGTTGTCGCCCTTGGTTGCGCTTTTTTTCGCCCTGGACGGCGTGAGGTACAAACGGATTCCTCTGATTGAAAGTGTTGGCTTGATGGCTGACTACAATGAAAACGATACGATTCCTGTCGATACGGATAACAGGGTTGGGGTCGTTGAAAATGACGCGGCGGTGTATGTGGTGACACCTCGCGGACAAGGAGGTGACCATACTTGGGTGGAAACCAACGCCTTGCCGGAAGACGTTTTTTCGAACGTCCCCGATGCTCGTGAAGACGGGTTCTGTTTTTACACACCGAACTATATGAATGACCGGCTCAGGTCTCAAAGCGGGTTGTTTAGCATCGGCTATGAGGTGGAGGACAGTTTTCCAGCGTCTGAGGCGCACAAAATCATCATAAAGAAACAGAGTGTGGCAACGCTGTTTTCCGAGCTGTTGCTGATGAACGTCGGTTCAAAACTCGTTTATGGCGACCTGGAAGGGTTGTGCAAGGATTTGACGTTTTCCTGTTTTGGCGGTTTTGCCACGCGCAATCTCTAAGGCTCGGCCGGTTGAGTTGCCCATTGCCCCGCCAAAAAGTGTCCGGCAAGCAGATTCAGCCCCATACTCTCGGTTTTTGCACCTCAGATATTCAGAAGAGGCCCTGTTTTGTCCAATGTTGAACCCCACCTGCACGCGCTGACGTTAAATCACATCTACGACGGTTTCAAACAACTGATCCCCATCTCTCTTTTCGTCGTCGTGTTCGGCGTTGCTTTCGGCCTGGCGGCTGCGCAAACGGGCTTGAGTGATACGTCAGCGGTGCTCATGAGCACGCTGGTTTTTGCCGGCGCTTCTCAATTTGCCGCACTGGATCTGTGGGGACAGCAAGTGCCGGTCGTTCCGCTGATGATCACCGTCTTCGCCATCAACGCCCGGCACTTGTTGATGGGCGCGACGCTTTACCCGTGGCTGCGGGAGCTGCCCGTCGCCAAACGCTACGGTGTCATGCTGGTTGTTTCGGACGCCAACTGGGCTATGGCGATGCAGGCGCTCAGTCGTGGCAAGCCGGGGCTCGGGCTTTTATTCGGCGGCGGCATTGCACTCTGGGTCGCGTGGATCCTGGGCAGTTGGCTGGGGCTTCATTTTGGCAGCGCCATTGAGAACCCGGTCAGTTTCGGGCTCGATATGGTGATGGGCTGTTTCTTGTTGGCGATGGTCGTGGGCGGGAAGAAAAACCTGCGCATGTTCATCATCTGGACCGTGGCGGCCTGTTCATCGCTGTTGGCTTACTGGTACTTGCCGGCGAACAGTCATGTCGTGGTCGGCGCTTTGGCGGGGGGCATTCTGGGCGCGCTGTGGATGGAGAAAAAACAATGAGTATTGAAACGGCGGGTTATGGCACCTTGGTTGTCATATTGATAATGGCCGCGGTGACATTGGCGACTCGCTGGGGCGGTGTTTTCGTGATGTCGTTCGTGCCGATCAACTATCGGGTGCAGCAGTTCATCACGGCCATGTCCGGTTCGGTGTTGGTGGCGGTGTTGGCTCCGCTGGCGGTTAAAGGTGATAACGGCGCACGCCTGGCTTTGCTGACCACGGCAATCGTCATGTTGACACTGAAGAAACCGTTGCCGGCAATTGCGGCCGGCATACTTGCAGCGGCTTTAGCCAGGCAGTTCTGAAAGGTCGAGTCGCCCGCGAACAAGCGAGCGACGAAACCCCATCAACACCCAGGTCAAAAACTCAGCGCCGCCGCTTCCCCAAACGAGTGATCCTGTACCCCCGCCATAAAGTGCAGCGACATCTCCTGTGGCGCCTCGATGGGCGGAATTTCAAAACTCCCCACTACCTGACCCTGAAGCGCACTCAGCCGCATCGACTCTTCTTCCTTTAACTTTGCCATTCTCGCGTGGTTCGCTGCGATTTCGTTGAGAGTTGACACGGTACATCTCCGTTTGCTGACCAAGCATTGATTAATTTGCCGCCGCGTCAGAATTACGTCGTTCTTGGCTGCTGAGACAGGCCAGTGCAAACCCTGAGCCAGACGTGGCCGCTTGTTGGCCCCGACACTCGACAGGTGACGAATGGCGGGGCAGACGTGCATTGACGCCAACAACGTTGCAACCATGCCTCAACAATAAGTCACTGATAATACAAACCGCTCTCCGGAAGGGTCAGTCGGTCTCGGCGCTGTAGACGCTTGACCGGTGTGTCGAATACCTGTGCACCACAACCACCCCGGCTCCGATCAGGCTGCAGGCAACCGCCAACAGCAGAATCACCTGTTGCGTTCCAACCGGCGCCGCGAGCACCGCGACCAACAGCCCCGCGAGCGGTTGCGACAGGTTGTTGAGCAGCGTGATGACGCCGACGGTCTTGCCGAAGTCCTGGGGCGGAATGACTTGCTGGCGCAGGGTGCGGAAGTAGACGTTGAACATTTTGTCGAAACCGACAATCAGCAAGAAACCGACGACGTAGCCCCCTGTGTTCGGGCTGAGCGCGGTGATGAAGGCGCCGACGGCAATCAGCGTGTAGGAGAGGGCGCCCAGTAGTTTCAAGGGCAAGGTCAGCCGGGCCAGGAGGAACAGGATGAGGATGGTGGTCACGGCACCGGCTGCCTGTAAACCTGCATAGTCATCCTTGCCGGCGCCGTAATGGCCGATGACCATGGCAGCCGAGGTGGCGAGGGTGACGCCGATGATCAGGTTGACGCCCACCGCCAGGCCGATGATTTTTTTCAGCTCCGCCAGGCGACGGATATGGCCGAAGGCGATGCGCAGCGGGTTCAGCCAGAGGTCGTGATGCTGCTCGAAGGTTTCCAGGATGACCGAACTGGTGCGCTGCCAGTACAGCATGGCCAGGTCCGCCAGCAGGAACAGCCCGGCAATCGCCAGTACCACCCAGTGCCACGCCCACACCTCAAGCAGCAGCGCAGCGACCAGCGGGCCCAGTACCAAGCCGGTCTGATCGGCGATTTGCGAGTAGGACAGGGTCTTGGTGTAGGTGTAGTGCTTGAAGATGTAAGGCATCACCACTTCGCGGGCCATGATGCCTTGAGTGGTCAGTACGCCACACAGGGCCGAAAGGGCGACGATCCAATAGATACCGCCGAAGACGCCATAGAGCGCGACCGCCACCCCGCAAGCTACGGCGCGATAAACCTGGCTGATGTGCAGGATGCGAATTGGCGGAAACTTGTCGCACAGCGCGCCGCAGATCGGGAACGACAGGTAGCGTGGCAAGGATTCGACGAAGAAAGCCAGGCCCGCCCAGGAGACGCTGTTGGTGGTCTGGAAAACAATCAGCGGGACGATGAACAGCAAAATCTGATCGGCCAGCCGGGAGAGGAACATCGAGGCGAAAAAAGCCAGGTAATCCTTGCGCATGGAGCTCCTTGATTGCGGGTTGAACGCGTCATTCTGTCCTGGCGACGACGGTAGCGTGATATGGAACTAATATCACCGTTAGTCTCTATATCTTTACAGGGGACATCCCTTTTTCGAGAGAACTGCCATGTTCAAATCGCGCTCGTTGATTGCTGCAGTTACTTGTTTCGCCCTGGCAGCGGGCCCTGGCATTGTTGTCGCAGACCCGGGCAACGGCAAGGGAAGCGCTCAATTCGATCAAGGCCCCGGTCACGGCCAGGGAGGCAAAGGCGGGCAGGGCAATAAGGGCGGTCAAGGAAATTCTGGCAACAAGGGCAATAAGGGCAACCAGGGTGGTGGCGGCGGCGATTGGCATAACGGCCCGAGCATCGATCGCGGCGGCATCCTGGGTGTGATTGGCGGCTATCGCGATTACTGGAGCCCTGGCCCGGCATTGCCGCCGGGCATCCAGAAAAATCTTGCCCGGGGCAAGCCGTTGCCACCCGGTATCGCCAAGAAACTCGACGGTCGACTGCTGGGGCGGTTGCCGCACTATGACGGTTATGAGTGGCAACAGGTCGGCACTGACCTGATCCTGGTAGCGATCGCCACTGGCATCATCTATGAAGTGCTCAACGGTGCGTTTGATTGACCCGGTGTTTCAACGAAATGGCAGCCTCTTCGGAATAATGCCAGTCAGTTGAGAAACGGAACTTGTGGGAGCGGGCTTGCTCGCGAAAGCGTCGGGTCAGTCAACATCAATGTTGAATGACACACCGCCTTCGCGAGCAAGCCCGCTCCCACAGTTTTTCCGAGTTGTCTCAGGTATCGCATTCACCACAGGTTTCGTATCAGTTTTCCAGTTGCCGCAGGCGTTTGTACAAGGTATTGCGGCTGACCCCCAGCCGTCGCGCCAAGTGCGAGATATTCCCGCCCACCGCCTGCAACTGGCGGTTCAGGTCCTCGGCATCGTTAAGGTCCACCGTCAGCGGCTCAGGCGTTTCCACCGGTTCCATTTCAAGGTCGACAAAGAAATCGTCGGGCAGGTGCTCCGGGCGGATCGGCTGTTCCTCGGCCATCGCCAGGGCCACTTGTAGCACGCTGCTGACCTGGCGCAGGTTGCCCGGCCATGGATGGCGTTCGAACAGATCCAATACTTCGCGGCTCAAACCGGCCCATTGGGTCGGTTCGCGGTGGTGTTCCCAGAGGCGCTTGAATAGCGCCTGCTTGTCACTGCGTTCGCGCAGCGGTGGCAGTTCCAGGGTCAGGCCGCCGATGCGATAGTACAGGTCTTCGCGAAACCGCCCCAGTTGTACCTGTTCACGCAGTGAGCGGTTGGTGGCGGAGATGATGCGGATGTCCACCGGGAACAGCTCGGCGCTACCCACCGGTTGCACGCAACGCTCCTGCAAGACCCGCAGCAGCCGGGCCTGGGTTGGCAGGGGCATGTCGCCGATCTCGTCGAGGAACAGCGTGCCCCGGTCGGCCTTGCGGATCAGGCCGATGCTGCCTTTCTGGTTGGCGCCAGTGAACGCGCCTTTTTCATAACCGAACAGTTCCGACTCCACCAGCTCAGCGGGGATCGCCGCGCAGTTGACGGCAATGAATGGCTGCTTGCAGCGGGAACTGGCCTGGTGCAGGGCTTTGACGAAGACTTCCTTGCCGACGCCGGTCTCGCCATGGATCAGCAGCGGAATGTCCTTCTCCAGCAGGCGCTCGGCCTGGCGCACGGCTTTTTCCACGCGGCTGTCGCCGAAGTGCAGGGTGTTGAGGCTGATAGCGTTGCTGACGGGCGTTGGTGCAGGCGCTGCTTCGGTGAAAACCCGGGCCTTGATCGACACTTGGCTCGGGCGCCTGAGCAAGCACTGGAAGCGATTGCTGCCGGATGCTTGCAGGGCGAACGGCAGGCCGTCGGGTTGGTTCAGCAGTTCCAGTAACGAGACCTTGAACAGGCTTTCGATGCTGACCCGCGACAGGCTCAAGCCCAGCAGGTTGTCGGCCCGGCGGTTGGCGGACAGTACCTGGCCGCTCTCATCGAAGATCAGCAGCCCGGCCCATTGGCTGTCGAGGTTGTTCAAGCCGGTGTTGAAGGTCAGTTGGAAGTGTTCACCGCGAAACAGGTTGAGGATCAGCCGGTTCTCCACGGTCTGGCTCATCATCTTGACCATGCCCAGGGTGTGGGACGGCGGCAGGTAGCTGTCGCTGGATACGTCCAGCACGGCGATGACCTTGCGCTCGGCATCGAAGATCGGCGCGGCGGAGCCGGTCATGAAGCGGTTGGCCTTGAGGAAGTGTTCATCGTGTTCGATGTGCACCGCCTGTTCGCAGGCCAGCGCGGTACCGATGGCATTGGTGCCGGTGCAGCGCTCCATCCAGCTCGCCCCGGCGCTGAAGCCATGGGCCAGTTTCGGCTCGATGAAACGCTGGGTGCCCCAGGAGGTCAGCACTTGGCCCTGGTTGTCGGCCAGCATGATCAGGCAGTTGGAGTTGCTCAGGATGTTTTCGTAATACGGCAAGACTTCCTGGTGGGTGGTCTGCACCAGCGAATGCTGGCTCTCCAGCAACTGGGCGATGCCTTGGGCGGGCAATTGGTCGAAGGCCGGCACGCTTTGATGGTTCAGGCCGAAGGCGCGGCAACGGGACCAGGATGCCTGGATGATGGCCTCGTGGGACAAGGCTGGAGCAGGTGCGGCCATGGGGCACTCTCGCAGGTGCTGTTTTTATTGTTGTGGCAAGTCTCGCACAGACTCCTTGTGCAGGGGCAGCCTGAATATCACTTCATACACAGCCCCTTGTAGGAGCGAGCTTGCTCGCGATAGCGGTGGGTCAGTCACATCAATGCAGTTGATCCACCGCTATCGCGAGCAGGCTCGCTCCCACAGGTGTTATTCAGTGTTGTTCAAAATTGTTCATTGTCAACCCGGGCGTTGTTCAGTTGTTCACTCATGATTGTTCATTTGTGTTCATCAATGAACGCCTTTTTCCTACAGATCAAGGGAAATGCCAATCTGATCAAAGGCTTGTAATTTCTGGCACGGCTTTCGCTTTCTAGCTCGGGTCGCTTGACTCCAAATAATAAAAAGGCCGAGCCATGTCATTAAAGCTTGAGCACATCTGTCGCACCGTCGAAGGCCAGACCTGGATCGACGATGCCAATCTGAGTTTCGAACCCGGATCCTTCAACGTCCTGCTGGGCCGCACGCTGTCCGGCAAGACCAGTCTCATGCGCCTGATGGCCGGTCTGGACAAGCCCGACAGCGGCCGCATCCTGATGAACGGCGTCGACGTCACCAACCGCCCGGTGCGGCTGCGCAACGTGTCGATGGTTTACCAGCAGTTCATCAACTACCCGACCATGACCGTTTTCGAAAACATCGCTTCGCCGTTGCGCCAGGCCGGGGTGTCCGAGGAGGTTATCCAGGGCAAGGTCCTGGAAACCGCAAAAATGCTGCGGATCGAGAAATTCCTCAAGCGTCATCCGCTGGAGTTGTCCGGCGGCCAGCAGCAGCGCACCGCCATGGCCCGGGCGCTGGTCAAGGACGCCGAGCTGATCCTGTTCGACGAGCCGCTGGTGAACCTGGACTACAAGCTGCGTGAAGAACTGCGCCAGGAAATGCGCGAACTGTTCCAGGCCCGCCACACCATCGCGGTCTACGCCACCACCGAGCCCAATGAAGCATTGGCCTTGGGCGGCACCACCACCATCCTGCATGAAGGCCGGGTCATCCAGAGCGGCAAATCGTCCTCGGTGTATCACCAGCCGCAGACCGTGCTGGCCGCCGAGCTGTTTTCCGAACCGCCCATCAACCTCATGCCCGGACGCATCGCCGGCAATGAAGTGAGCTTCGCCAATTTCGTGCACTTCCCGCTGAACGTCGACCTGCGCCCGGTGGGCGAGGGCGAGTTCCGCTTCGGCGTGCGCCCCAGCCATATCTCCCTGGTGCCGAGCAACGACGACGACCTCGAACTGGCGGTGACCGTCGAAGTGGCCGAGATCAGCGGCTCGGAGACGTTCCTGCATGTGCGCAACGAACATTTCCTGCTGGTGCTGCACTTGCCAGGGGTACATGAGTACGACGTGGATGCGCCGATCCGCATCTACATTCCGACCCATAAACTGTTTGTCTTCGATGCCCAAGGCAAGCTGGTCCAGGCCCCGGGCCTGCGTATTGCGAGGGTTGCCTGATGGCTGAAATTCGTTTGCAGAACCTCGCCCACAGCTACACCAGCACCCCGGCGGGCCCTGAGGACTACGCGATCCGCGAGATGAACCACATCTGGGAGCAGGGCGGCGCCTATGCGCTGCTCGGGCCCTCGGGCTGCGGCAAATCCACCTTGCTCAATATCATCTCCGGACTGCTCAGCCCCTCCGAAGGCCAGGTGATGTTCGACAGCAAGGTCGTCAACGACCTGACTCCGGAGCGGCGCAACATCGCCCAGGTGTTTCAGTTCCCGGTGGTGTACGACACCATGACCGTGTTCGACAACCTGGCGTTCCCGCTGCGTAACCAGGGCATGGCCGAAGCCAGGATCCACACCAAGGTGCAGGAAATCGCCGAGGTCCTGGACCTGCAGAACCTGCTGGACAAAAAGGCCCGCAACCTGACCGCCGACGAAAAACAGAAAGTCTCCATGGGCCGCGGGCTGGTGCGCGACGATGTGTCGGCGATCCTGTTCGACGAGCCACTGACGGTGATCGACCCGCACCTGAAATGGAAGCTGCGGCGCAAGCTCAAGCAGATCCACGAGCAGTTCAACATCACCATGGTCTACGTCACCCACGACCAGTTGGAAGCCTCGACTTTCGCCGACAAGATCGCTGTGATGTATGGCGGCCAGATCGTGCAGTTCGGCACGCCCCGGGACTTGTTCGAGCGCCCGAGCCACACCTTTGTCGGCTACTTCATCGGCAGCCCGGGGATGAACCTGATCGAAGTCACGGCGCAGCCCGGCGGCGTCGGCTTCGGCTCGACCCACTTGCCCCTGTCCGAAACCCTGCAACAACGCGTTGCCCAGGCCCAGGGCAAAACCCTGAAGGTCGGTATTCGTCCGGAATTCGTGCATGTCTGGGACGGCCCATACGACGACGCGATGCGGGCCGACGTGGTCCACGTCGAAGACCTGGGCACCTACAAGATCCTGACCCTCAACCTTGATGGCGCGCCGTTGAAAGTACGCCTGGCCGAAGACAAGCCGGTGCCGGAAGGCACGGCGTACATCAGTTTTCCGGCGCAATGGTTGATGGTCTATGCCGATGAATACCTGCTGGAACCACTGAGCGAGGTGCAGCCATGAACAAGGTGCAGAACAACAAGGCCTGGTGGCTGGTGTTGCCGGTGTTCCTGCTGGTGGCCTTCAGCGCCGTGATCCCGATGATGACCGTGGTCAACTATTCGGTGCAGGACATCTTCGACCAGTCCAGCCGCTACTTCGTCGGCGCCGACTGGTACAAGCAGGTGCTGCTCGATCCACGGCTGCACGATTCATTGCTGCGTCAGTTCATCTATTCGGCGTGCGTGTTGCTGATCGAAATCCCCCTGGGCATCGCCATCGCCCTGACCATGCCGACCAAGGGCAAATGGTCGTCACTGGTGTTGATCATCCTGGCGATCCCGCTGCTGATTCCCTGGAACGTGGTGGGCACCATCTGGCAGATTTTCGGCCGCGCCGACATCGGCTTGCTGGGTTCGACCCTCAACGGCCTGGGCATCAACTACAACTATGCGGCCAACACCATGGACGCCTGGGTCACGGTATTGGTGATGGACGTCTGGCACTGGACTTCGTTGGTCGCGCTGCTGTGCTATTCGGGGCTGCGGGCGATTCCCGACGTGTACTACCAGGCCGCGCGGATCGACCGCGCATCGAACTGGGCCGTGTTCCGCCACATCCAGTTGCCGAAGATGAAGAGTGTGCTGCTGATCGCCGTGATGCTGCGTTTCATGGACAGCTTCATGATCTACACCGAGCCGTTCGTACTCACCGGCGGCGGGCCGGGTAACGCCACCACGTTCCTCAGCCAGACCCTGACGCAGATGGCTATCGGTCAATTCGACCTGGGGCCGGCGGCGGCGTTTTCCCTGGTGTACTTCCTGATCATTCTGTTGGTGTCGTGGTTGTTCTATACCGCCATGACGCACTCCGACGCCAACCGTTGAGGCCCGCACGATGAGCAAGAGAAAGCTGATTCCGCTTTTGATCTACATCCTGTTCCTGCTGGTGCCCATCTACTGGCTGCTGAACATGTCGTTCAAGAGCAACACCGAGATCCTCGGCAGCCTGACCCTGTGGCCCCAGGATTTCACGTTCCACAACTACAAGGTGATCTTCACCGACCCGAGCTGGTACACCGGTTACCTCAACTCGCTGTACTACGTCAGCCTGAACACGGTGATTTCCCTGACCGTCGCGCTGCCGGCGGCCTATGCGTTTTCCCGCTACCGCTTCCTCGGGGACAAGCATCTGTTCTTCTGGCTGCTGACCAACCGCATGGCACCACCGGCGGTGTTCCTGTTGCCGTTCTTCCAGCTGTATTCGTCCATCGGCCTGTTCGATACCCATATCGCCGTGGCCTTGGCCCATTGCCTGTTCAACGTGCCGCTGGCGGTGTGGATCCTCGAAGGCTTCATGTCCGGGGTGCCAAAAGAAATTGACGAGACCGCCTACATTGACGGCTACAGTTTCCCCAAGTTCTTCGCCAAGATTTTCATCCCGTTGATCGGCTCCGGCATCGGTGTCACGGCATTCTTCTGCTTCATGTTTTCCTGGGTCGAACTGCTGCTGGCGCGCACGCTTACCTCGGTCAATGCCAAGCCGATCGCCGCGGTGATGACCCGCACCGTGTCGGCCTCCGGGATCGATTGGGGTGTGCTGGCGGCGGCGGGGGTGTTGACCATCCTGCCGGGCATGCTGGTGATCTGGTTCGTTCGCAACCACGTGGCCAAGGGCTTCGCCCTGGGCCGGGTCTGAGGAGTCGATGATGGAATGGATGAACTGGACCGCCCCCACGGCGGCATTCTTTGGGGTCATCGCCTTGCTGCTGGCAGGCATGACTACGTGGGAACTGCGTTCGCCGAGTATCCCTCGGCGCGGTTTCCTGCCGATTGCCACCACCCGGGGCGATCGGTTGTTTATCGGTCTTCTCGGTAGCGCCTACCTGCATATGCTGGTGATCGGCGCCACCGACTGGAGCATCTGGATAGCGTTCGCGTTGTCTCTGGTGTGGCTGTTGGCAGTGATGCGGTGGGGCTAGTCGCGAAGGTTCGCCGATCAGGCTCTCAAACCCAAACAGGAGGTCTCTATGTTCAATAAAAACAATAAGCTGCGACATAGCGTTTCATTGGCAGCCATGCTGGCACTCAGCGGGCTGAGTGCTGCGGCCTGGGCCGACGCCTATGAAGACGCCGCTAAAAAATGGATCGGCAGTGAATTCAAGCCGTCGACCCTGACCGCCGAGCAGCAGCTCGAAGAACTCAAGTGGTTCATCAAGGCCGCCCAGCCGTTTCGCGGGATGAAAATCAACGTGGTGTCGGAAACCATCGCCACCCACGAATATGAATCCAAGGTGCTGGCCAAGGCCTTCAGCGAAATCACCGGGATCCAGCTGACCCACGACCTGCTCCAGGAAGGCGACGTGGTGGAGAAGCTGCAGACCCAGATGCAATCGGACAAGAATATCTATGACGGCTGGGTCAACGACTCGGACTTGATCGGCACGCACTTCCGCTACGGCAAGACTGAATCGATCACTGACCTGATGGCCAACGAAGGCAAGGATTTCACCTCGCCGACCCTGGACATCAAGGACTTCATCGGCATTTCCTTCACCACCGCGCCGGACGGCAAGATCTATCAACTGCCCGACCAGCAATTCGCCAACTTGTATTGGTTCCGCGCCGACTGGTTCGAGCGCCCCGAGCTGAAGGCCAAGTTCAAGGAGAAATACGGCTACGAGCTGGGCGTACCGGTGAACTGGTCGGCCTATGAGGACATCGCCAAGTTCTTCTCCGAAGACGTCAAGGAAATTGACGGCAAGCGTGTCTACGGCCACATGGACTACGGCAAGAAAGACCCGTCCCTGGGCTGGCGCTTCACCGATGCCTGGTTCTCCATGGCCGGCGGTGGCGACAAGGGCCTGCCCAACGGTTTGCCGGTGGATGAGTGGGGCATTCGTGTCGAAGACTGCCATCCGGTCGGTTCCAGTGTGACCCGCGGCGGCGATACCAACGGACCGGCGGCGGTGTTCGCCACCACCAAATACGTGGATTGGATGAAGAAGTACGCACCACCGGAAGCGGCGGGCATGACCTTCTCCGAATCCGGCCCGGTACCGTCCCAGGGCAACATTGCCCAGCAGATCTTCTGGTATACCGCTTTCACCGCCGACATGACCAAGCCGGGCCTGCCGGTGATGAACGCCGATGGCACGCCGAAATGGCGCATGGCGCCGTCGCCGCGTGGTCCGTACTGGGAAGAGGGCATGAAGCTGGGGTATCAGGACGTGGGTTCCTGGACATTCATGAAGTCCACGCCGGAGAAACAGAAACTCGCCGCCTGGCTCTACGCGCAGTTCGTGACGTCCAAGACCGTGTCGCTGAAAAAGACCATCGTCGGTCTGACACCGATTCGTGAGTCGGACATCAACTCTCAGGCCTTGACCGACCTGGCGCCGAAACTCGGTGGCCTGGTGGAGTTCTACCGCAGCCCGGCCCGTGTGCAATGGACCCCGACCGGGACCAACGTGCCGGACTATCCACGCCTGGCGCAACTGTGGTGGAGCCACATCGCCGAAGCAGCAAGCGGCGAGAAGACCCCGCAACAGGCCCTCGACGGTTTGGCCAAGGACCAGGACGCGATCATGACGCGCCTGGAACGCTCCAAGGCCCAAGCCACCTGCGCCCCGAAAATGAACCCCGAGCGCGACGCGCAATACTGGTTCGACCAACCGGGCGCACCGAAGCCGAAACTGGCGAACGAGAAGCCTAAAGGTGAAACGGTGAGCTACACCGAGCTGTTGAAATCATGGGAGGCGGCACGCAAGTAAAGCCCCACGCTTGAAAACGAACGGCACCGAAAGGTGCCGTTTTTTTTGCGTGCGCTTGCACTGCTATCGTGAGCAGGCTCGCTCCCACATGGTCTGTCTTGGGGTGACCAAAGCTCCATGCACACCGCCAACCCCTGTGGGAGCGAGCCTGCTCGCGATAGCGGCGGGTCAGTTGCAGCGATGTTGACTGGGCTGACGCTTTCGCGAGCAAGCCCGCTCCCACAAGGGGGGTGGTGATCTGAAGGGAGAGTGATCAGCCCGCCTTGGCCGGGCTGGCCAGGGCGTTTCCAGCCACGGGCGCGGGTGAGCTTTTCATCAGGGCATCCAATGCCTGCCGGTAGCTTTTCCCCGCCAGACTCATGCTGTTGTTGTGCGTCGCGCCGGGCACCAGCAACAGACGCTTGGGCTCCCGGGCGGCGTTGAACAGCTGCTCGCTGAACCGGGGCGGTACGTAGCGGTCGGCGGCACCATGGACAATCAGCAGCGGCATGTTGATCTCGCCGATTTTGTCGATGGAGTCGAACTTCTGCGACAGCAGCCAGCGCACCGGCAGGGACGTGTTCGCCATGGCGGTTGCAACATCGCCCAAGGAAGTGAAAGTGGATTCGATGACCAGGCCTCGGACCTGGGCACCGCCATTCTTCGCCGCCTCCTGGCCCAGCTGCGCAGCAAGGTCTACCGCGACGGCCCCACCCAGGGAATGACCATAGATCAGCCGCAGGGCCGGGTCCGGTTGCAGTACCTTGAGACGTTCCCAGGCGATGCGTGCATCTTCATAGACGCTGGCTTCCGACGGCAGATCCCCATGGCTTTTGCCAAAACCACGGTAATCGATCGCCAGCACCGAATAGCCCAGTGCCCTCAGTTGCTGGATACGAAACAACTGGCCGGTCAGATTCCAACGCACGCCATGCAAGTACAGGATGGCCGGCGCGTTCTTGCGTTCGGCCGGCCACCACCAGCCGTGGATATTTTCCCCGGCCTTGAAGCTCTTGGGCTTGAGATCGAATTCCTGCACGCTGCTGGGGAGCCCACTGAACCAGCTCGCTGTTCCCGGCTCGATACGAAAGACCAGCTCGCGTTCCTTATGCTGCAACACTGCACAGCCCACCGGCAGGCCGATCACCAATGCGCTCATGCACAGCCAGGCCAACCAGCGTCGTTTCAGGCGAGAAAGTAAGAGTGAAGACATCGGTGCAATTCGCTACTGCAAACGGAATATGCCTTGTAGCAGATTCTCCGGAAGTGGCGCAGGGATTTCTGTCGGACGCGGCGTCCCTGTCATTGCACATCCCCATATTCAATCAGCGTCAACACCCGCGCGGTCTGGCCGTAGGCGACCTTGGGCACGCCCGCCAGGCGCTTGTGCAGTATCTGGGTCAACGAGTCTCCCGGTATCAGGCTGGCATCGCCAAAATCCCCGTCCAATTGCAGCGGATGCACGATGACCTCAAGTGAGCCATGTTTCGGTGGCGCGGCGTGGTTCAGGTCGGCTGGGGTGCAGACGTAGTCCGCCGTCGCACCGCACAAGCTGCGCATGCGCCGGTTGAGCAGGGTCTTGAAGATGCGCTTGGGCATGGTCAAGTTCGCTCCCAGGTTGCGCGCCAGGCGCATGGGCACGCCTTGCCTGGCGGCGAAGCGGGCCACCAGTTCGCCGATGGGCCAGATGTTGTGCACATGTTGGTGGGAGTCAAGGTGGCTGGGACGCAGGCCGTGGTCCAGGCAATGTTGCCATTGCGCCTGCAGTTCATCCTCCACTGCCGCCAGGTCCTTTGAACCCAGGCGCAGGCAATAACGCGACAGGTTCAGGTCGAACTGCCCATAGGCATCGCAAAAGAGCGGTCGCGATATGATCGCCTGGCCCAGCGGCGGGCCGTAGCTGAGATTGAAATGCAGGCCGATGTGGCCGTCGAGCAGCGGTTGCCGGGCCAGTTCACACGCTTGCTCGAACCCTGGCATGTTGGCCATGGCCGTGGCCGAGCTGATCACGCCGCTCTCGAAGGCTTGCAGGATCAGCGCGTTTTCGCTGAGGCTGAGTCCGAAATCGTCAGCGTTGACGATCACTTGACGAGGCATTCGTGTTCTCCTGGTTCTTGGGGGAGGACGATGCCGTCGTCGCGGTTGGTTTGCTTCGGCGTTTGCCAAACCATGGCTTCAAGCTTTTCCATAGTCGCAAGGCAAATCCCAGGAGCAAGCCACCGGGCTGCCATGAATAAAAACTCCAGCGCCAGTGTTCCAGTTGGCCGGTCATGCGTTCGTGTAACTGATGGTTGGAGTTCTCCAGGCTGACCCGCGATGCATCGATCCAGTGCCAGTTGTCGTCCAGCCCCCAGCGAATCCACTCTTCGAGCAATACCCGACCGCTGCCCAGATCGGCGTGCTGCGGCAGGAACGCCAGGTTGTAGTCGTACAGCCGCCCCTGGTCCAGCAGGCCGAGGCGATAGCTGATGCATTCGCCGTTCAGCTCCAGCAGCACCACCCGCACCAGGCCTTGGGCGGCGAGGGCGGTGAAGGCGTGATTCATCCATTGCCGGCGCCTGGGGTCGGCGAAGATGCCGACGCCTTCCTCACCTTTCCAACTGACCGCCTCGACATCGGCAAGGGCCCGCAACAGCTGCCCCATGCCGATGGCGTCCGGCGTCACTCGACGGATTTCGGCACCGCAAGCGGCAATCCGCTTGCGCGCCCGGCGCAATTTGTAGCGTGGATCGCCGGATATTTCTTGGCGGTCACTGTTGTCAATCAAGTGCACCGGAACCCGGCAACTGAGCCGCCGTTCCCCGGTTGAGCTCAGCGCCATCCAGGCGCTGAGGGCGCTTTGCTCACAGACCGGCTCGATCACTTCATTCAATTGCAGCAACGCGTGAGGCAAGTGCTGACGGATCTGCATCAGCGCCTGGACCATGTCTTCGGCGTCCAGGCGCGCCATCAGGGCGATGCGGTCGGTCATTGGAAAACCCAAGTGACGCAACACCCGGAACCGCAGCCCGCCGATGCGTTCAAGTCCTGATATCAGGGGCAGGCAAAGGCACAAACTCTGGTCCTGCCAGCCCAGCAGCACATGCAATTGCTGCTCGGGCAACAGGGCTAATTCCGCCGCTTGCAGCCAGGCCAGGGTGTTGAACGGTGTTGCGTCGGCCACCTGGGTTCGCAGCTGTTCATAAGCTGATACAGGAAAGTCCGCCGCGCCCAGGGAGCGACACCATTGGAACCGGATCGTCATGGGGATCAGGCCGCCGAAGTCGAGGCCGCCGGCCGGGCCTGTTTACGAAAAGCGTCCAGTACCGTGCCGGTGTAAGACGTATTTCGCAGAAACCGCCAGCGACCGAGCAAGTGGTACAGGTGGGTGATCTGCCCGCGCTCCTCGAAGCCCATGCGAATATGCATCTTGATCGCCTGGATGTTTTGCAAATCGCAAACATCGACCATGGTGTTGCAACCATGGTCCGCCATGACTTTCCATACCTCCAACTGCATGTCCGCCGATATTCTGGAACCCCAGTATTCACGGATCGCCTCGCCACCGAACTGAAAGTACTCGCCAGGCTTGATCGGAAAGTTGCAGTGATAGAAATGGCGGTCGAAATAGTCCCGTGTGCTGGCCCAGGCGAACCCCACGGTGTCGCCCTGATCATCCAGATACATCAAGCCTGTGTAGCCTTCGGCCGCCAGCTCGCGCATGGTTTTGACGCGGTCGCCGAAGTGCCGGGCAAAAGCATCGGCATTGGCGACGGTGATGAACTCCAGGCGCATCGGTGGGTAGGGCTTGAGGTTGTGTGGGGGGAGCGGAGTCCGTATATCGTGCTCCAGCCACACCAGTCGGGTGTGGGAAAATACGTAGTGTCTGCATAGCTGCTTTAGAACGGCGCGCAGACCTTTTTCCTGAATGCGATCACGCAATGTTTGCAGAGCGTTCATGGTGCCTCCTGACGGGTGGCAGGGTTGGGGAGAACGGGGGCTGTCCAACTGAGGGCGAACACGGTTTCCCCTGGTAGGAGAAATCCGATCTGGCCGGCCTTGCAATCAAACGCAACGCTGTGGCTGCGGTTGTCCGGGCCGAAATACAGCAGGGTCATGCCAGGTTGAGGGCAGGTCGCGCCGTCGAGGCTGACCTGATGGGCTCGTGTGCTTTTGTTCACGCCCAGCAGTTTGCGTTGCTTGCCGGTGGCCATGGCCAGTACGTCGACTTCAAAAGCGTCGTTGTCCAGGCGCAGCACCTGGTTGAGCCAGTGCTGTTGAATGAACTGCTGGGCCAGGCCCACGGGCTTGAGCTCGAAGCGCTGAGCGTCCAGCACCCGCACCATGCCTTTGGGGTATTCGGGTTCGTCGGCGAGCATGAACCAGTTGAGCATATCGAGCCAACCATCCGCGGAGGCGTTGATCGCCACCGAGGTCCACCACAAAGCGGCATAGTGGGTTTCCTGGTCGTAAGGGCTCAGGCTCGAGCCGCTGGATATGTTGGTCTGGTCCAACAGCAAAGCCTTGCGGGGCCGGCCCTGGTTGTCCAGTCCCACCAGGTTGGCGGCCTGACGGACACTGTCGCGGTAGACCCGGGTCGCCAGCAGGTCGCGGATCATCCATTCGTGCCAGGCCAGGGCGTCGATCTGGTCGTCGGACGTCGCGAGCAGGCGCCGTGCCCAGTCGATCCCGCGCCTGTCAGCCGCATTTTCGGCGAAGGGGCCGTTGGTGAACCGCGAGCTGGCCGGTATGGCGATGCGGACACCGGCGCGTGCGTTGGCAGGATCGGCGCGGACCTGGGCAGCCATGCTCTGGAACAGTTGCTGGAAACTGGCGAAGTCTGGGTAGTTCAGGTTTGGCTCATCGGCAAAACTGAGGTAATGGATGCCGTTGTCGCCCGACGCCCGGGTCGACATGAGCCAGGCTTGCAAACCGCCGAGACTGGTCCGGTCGGCCTGCAGATCCGCCCGGCGCTGGCTGGCGGCCAGCAGGGTGATGTCTTGGCTGATACCGAAGCGGCCCCGGTACAAGCGTCGGAAGGCATCTTCATGATTGACCTTGGCCGCCATGACGTCGACGAAGCTGTAGAGGGTTGCCGCCTGGGGTTTGAGCGCATCGAGCACAGGGTAGCTGGATGGCGGCAGTAACTCATAGGGCAGGTATATGCCCAGCCTGGGGGTCGTGCCGAGCGCCTCGTTGTACAACGTCAGGTGGGTCTGCCCCGGATCCTGGCGCACCGGTTGCAGGTGCGCCGGGTCTTGGGCGAACAGGTTGGCGGTACCGTCCAACCAGAACGCGGCCTTGCCGTTGCCTTGCAGATGCAGGCGCCAGATTTGGTCCACGTCCGCCACCGGGAGGGCCACCTGATCGAATTGCCAATAGGCCCGCTGTGGCTTGAGATTGAGTTGCAGCTGCTTGCCGTCCGCGACCCGCCGGGCTTGCAGCGCACGTACGCCGCCGTGGAACTTGCCTGCCAGCACCGCCTGTTCGCCGGCTGCCACTTTGAAATACAGCTCATCGCCATCGTGGGTTTCAGCACTGAAATGCACCTTGGCCGGGGCAAACAGGGCGCGGGTGCGCACATCGTGCTCAACGCTATAGCGCCGGAAACTGTAGCCGGGAATTTCCAGTCGATAACTGGCGGTGCCGGGCAGCAGGGGCCATTGTTGCTCTCCACGCACCTGGTCGGCCTTGATCAGGCGCTCACCCGCCAATCGTCCCTGGCCGTCGAGCAGATACAGGTGTTCGGTATTGGCTTCGGCTTGCCAGGCGGGCACCCAGCGCACGGTGACAGCGTCCTGGCGGTCGGTTTGCAGGTACAGGCTGCCGTCACGGATGCCGGTCCATTGCATGGACGCGCCGTGGACCGAAGTTGCCAGCGCGAGAAGACATAGGCACGCGCCGATCTTCCACTGTGGGAGCGAGCCTGCTCGCGAAGAGGCCTTCAGCCTCAACATCGCCGCTAACCGACCCACCGCTTTCGCGAGCAGGCTCGCTCCCACAAGGGGGGGGTGGTGGACACAGGTATTCTGTCCGGCACCGGACCCTGTGGGAGCGAGCCTGCTCGCGATGGCGGTTTTGCTGACAACGGTATTCACGCGGATTTCCCCAGTAGCATCTGACGCATTGGCAGCAAATCGCTGGGCAGGATGATCAGCGTCTGCCACAGCGCCACGCCGCTGAGGCGGCAATACATGACAAGCATTGCCAGGGTGACACCCAGGTAGGCGGTCGAGGACGCGGCGGCAGCGCCGACGATGCCGTAGCGCGGGATCAAAATCAGGTTCAACGCCAGGTTCAACAGCGCCCCCCCGCCCATCAGCAGCGAAACGGTGCCGGGGCGGTTCTTGCCCAGCAGGTCCAGGCGCAGGATGCTCGCATAGCACAACCCGAACACCCCTGGCAGCAGCGCCAGCAGGGCCGGGTACGCCGGCTGATAGGCGATGCCGAACAGGGTGACGATCAGCCATTCGCCGACCAGGACCATCCCCAGGCAGGCGCCCAGCATGGCCGTGGCTGTCAGGCGCAAGGCCAGCGGGGTCAGGCGCTTCATGTCGCTGTCCTGCTGCAGCAGGCGTTTCATCAGTGGCGTGGTGACCGCTTCCGGCACGATATGCAGCAGTTCGGCCGCCGCGCTGGCCATGGCGTAGTGCCCTAGCGCCGTGCTGCCCAACAGCGCGCCGATGAACAGGTAATCCGAACGCGTCATCAGTTGCTGGAACAAAAGGTCCGGATGACTGCGGACACCGTAACGCAACAGTTCGGTCTGGCCGGCGCGATCCCAGCGCAGGGTGACCGCGTGATCGCGACGCAACCACATCCAACCCACCAGCACCACCAGGCTCAGGCCCGCCAGCCAACTGATCAGCGCCGCTTCCAGCGCCGTGTCTTTCCACATCCAGAACAGCGCCACGAACAGCAACAGCGGGACCAAAGATTCCATCAGCCGCAAGGCGTTGAACACGCCGACGCCGCCGGAGGCGTTGTGCAGCGTCAGCAGGCCGGTCTTGAGCGCCGCCAGCGGCACGGCCAGCAACAGCAGCCAGGCCAGCAGTCCCAGTTGCGTGGTGACGTCCAGTTCGGCGCCGAACTCACGCACCAGCGCCACCACCAGCAGCGTCAGCAACCCCGCCAGCAGACAACCGAAGACCAGCACATGGCTGAGCAACAGGCTCATCGAGCGATGCTGCGCCGCCTGATAACCCACGGCGGAATTCAGGCCCCCGCTGGTGGTGGCACTGATCAAGTCCGGCAGGGTGCTGAGCAGCGCCAACAGCCCGCGTTCGCTGGGCCCCAGGATCCGTGCCAGCAACACGTTGCGCAACAGGCGCAGGCCGATCATCGCCAGGCTCGTGCCCATGCTCATCACCAAGAGCCTGAGGTAACGTGCACGGTTCATGAGCGGACTCCTCGGCGAATACGCCAGGCCAATAACTCGGGGTGACAGGCGTTGCGTTGGCTGACGCCGAAACGTGGCAGGTTCAGCGGGTCGCCGTCATGGCGATACAGTCCGGCCTCGGTGCCCAGCGCGAACGGAAAACCGTGGGCCGCCACCTGCTCGCGCACACGGGCGTCATTGTCCCCGTTGGGGTAGCAATACACCGGCAAGGGTTGGGCGCAGCCATTTTCCAGGGCCGTCCAACTGCGGGACAGTTCTTCATGCAGGCGCTGGTCGTCCAGCCCGGTCAGGATCGCGTGGCTGGCGCCATGGGGGCCGAAGCGGACCAGGCCGGAATCCTCGAGCATGCGCACCTGGGACCAGTCCAGCGCTTGGGGTTGGGAACCGTGCGGGCAGGTTTCGGTGAGGTCGTTCAATGTACGTGGATCCAGGCTCTTGAGGCTTTGCAGGTAGTGCAGCAGTGCCAGGCTGCGGCGCTCGTCGTCAATGTCATCGAGCAGCACCGGCAACGGTCGACCGACGTGTTGCAAGTGCTCGATCAACGAATGCCGCGCCACCTGGCCATGGCTGCCCCACAGGGTCTCGCCGATGCTTTCCCACCAGAAGTGCTGGCGGCTGCCGATGAAGTCGGTGGAGAGGAAAATGCTCGCCGGCACCTGATATTGACGCAGCAACGGGAAGGCATTCATGGCGTTGTCGCGCCAGCCGTCGTCGAAGGTCAGGGCCACCCGTGGGCGGTTCGGGACGCTCTCAGGGTCGGCCAGCAGCAAGCTCATCAACGGCACACACTCGAAATGCCGCAGTAGCCAGATCAGCAGATGTTCAAACGCTTCGGGCCCCACGCACAGCTCGTTGCGATGGGGCAGCTCGGCGGCGCGATCGTTGTTCAACACACGATGCAGCATCAGGATCACGCCGGCGCCACGCAGCGGGTGGCGGCCCAGGGACGTATTCAGGTACAGCCAGCCGCCGGTGCGTTTGAAAACGTGTTTGATCGACATCGGCCCTTCTCCTTAGCGATTCTGCTCAGGGTTCCATTGGCTGTAGCGATGCCCCCGCAGGAATTGCCAGAGCCCGATACTCATGCCCGCCAGCGTCACCAGCACGAACGCGGCCAGGCGAAAGGGCCGGGGCAAACGGTGGCCTGCGTCCATCAACCCGATCAGTGCCATGGCGTAGCCGAGCAACTGCGCCACCAGGCTCAGGCGATAAAACATGTGCTGCTCCCACAACCAGACATTGCTCAGCAGTAATGGCAACAACAACACCGGCGCCAGGCGGCGGATCAATTTGTGGCTGATCAGCCCGATGGCGTAGAGCCCATGACGCAGCGGATTGAGCAGCTCACGACGGTGCGCGAGGCTCTGCAACCCGCCGACGGTGACCCGCTGGCGCCGGCGAAACTGCTTGTCGGCTTCGTCCACGCCCTGGTCGGTCACACGAGCCCGTGGCACGTAGACGATGGACTTACCGGCGGCCGGCGCGCAGGTGCTGAGGAAAAAGTCATCGTTGACTTGCGCCGGTATCGGTTGGAACAAAGCCCGGCGCAGCGCCAACAGGGCGCCGTCGGCCGAGACCATGCAATCGGTGCGGCTCTCCACCCGCCGCAACCAACCTTCGTAGTGCCGATACAGACTGTCCCCCAGGCTCAGGCCCTTGCCCGGCACCGGAATCTCCATATGGCCGGCACAGGCGCCAACCTCAGGATCCCCCAGCGGTGCCAGCAGATGGCCGAGGGTGTCGGGGAACCATTGATTGTCGGCATCGGTGAACACCAGGATCTCGCCGTTGCTGTGGGCCACGCCGGTATTGAGGGCGGCGGCCTTGCCCTGGCGTGGCAGGTCGAGCACGGTGATGCGCGGGTCGATCACCTTGCGTGCGCAGGCCACCGTGTCGTCGGTGGAGCCGTCGCTAGCGAGGATGATTTGCAGCGAATGGGCCTGATAGTCCTGGGCCAGCAAGGTGCGCAACTTCTCTTCGATGTGCCTGGCCTCGTTGTGGGCGGCTATGACAATGCTGACGTCCATCGGCAACGCCTTGCCATAGCGCCGCAGCGGAAACAGCGGCACCAGCAGGCTCAACATCAAGGGATAACCGAGGTAGGCGTAAACCGGCAGCAACAGGCACGACCAGTAAATGAATTCAGCCACGGGCAGGTCTCCTGACATTGCGTTGAAAAAGATTGAGCAGCAGCGCGGCGCCGGTCAGGTGCAGGCGCACTCCGTGCAAGGTCCACAGTTGCAGGGTCAGGCGCGGGTCGCGCTGGCTCTGGCGCAGGCTCAGAACCAAGGCCGGCAATAGGCTGATGAATAACAGCATCAGGCCCAGGCGCGCCTGCCCCTGGAGCAGGGCCACCAAGGCCAGCGAATCCATGCCCCAGGTGCCAATGGAAAGGGCGGGGAAGCGCAGCAGGCGCAGGCTCGGCCCGTGGCTGCGCAACAACTGCCAGTGGCTGCCCTGGCGCCACAGTTCCTTGCGCATCCATTCGCGCCAGCTGCCTTCATAGCCCCAGTGCAGGGCCACGCTTTCGTTGACCAGCAACAATTGCGCACCGGCCTGGCGCAGGCGCAGGGAGAAATCCTTGTCCTCGCCGGTGCGCAGGGTCTCGTCGAAACCGTCAACCCGTTCGAACCAGGCGCGCCGCATCAATAGATTGGCGCTGGGTAACCATTGGACGCGATGCAAGGGGCGCGAGCCCGGACGCTGACTGCGGCGTTGCCAAGCCTGTGCGAACCACGGCGCTTGGCCAGGCGTGTCCAGGTCAAGCGCCAGCACATCGCCCTGACGGCCTTCCATTTCGACCAGCGACTTGAGCCAGTCGGTCGGCATTTGCATGTCGGCGTCGATGAACGCCAGCCATTCACCACTGGCTGCCGCCGCGCCACGGTTGCGCAGGGCACCGATGTGCACCCCTGATACGATCAGCACCCGCGCGCCCAGCTCGTTGGCGATGCGCGGGCCGTGGTCGTCCGAGCCGTTGTCCACCACGATCAACTCGCACTCCAGCTGCGCCTGGCGAACCGCTTCCTGCGCCGCCAGCAGCGTGCGGCCGATGTGCCGGGCCTCGTTGTACATCGGTATGATGACGCTTACGCGGCTCATGAACGGGCCTCCCGCGGCTCGGCCTGTTCGGCGTCGTAGCGCAACAGGCTGGTCAAGGCAAGCATGATCCACAGCAACTTGTGGTTCGGTGCGCTGAGGAACATCAGGAACAACGCCAGCGACAGGAAACTCATGCTCAGGTGGGTCAACAGATCCGCCTGAGCCCAGTCCCGGCGCAGGAGCCAGAGTTGGCGCGCGCGCACTAGGTTGTAGAGGCCCAGCCCAATCGTACCGATAAACATCAAGCCACCTGGCACGCCGATTTCGCTGAAAATTTCCAGGTAAGTGTTATGGGCCTGGCGGTACAGATCCCCCCGTTTGCGATTGGCCGAGAACGCTTTCGCGTAACCGGTGGGGGCGTAGTGCTCCGGGAACGTCCCGGGGCCTGAGCCGAGTATCGGTTTCTCTCGGATCATCTGGCTGCCCACCACAATGTACGAGGCGCGGCGACCCAAGGATCCGTCCTTGTGGGCGTTGGTGCCGGAACTGAGGATGCTCAATGACTCGATGCGTGCCACGTAGCCAGCAGGCATCAAGGCGACTGTCGCCGGAACCATCAGTGCCAGGCCGAGCATTGCGAACCCCAGGTGTCGAGGACGCACACGTGGCAACTGCGCCCGATAGTGATACAGCCCGATCATCAGACTGAGCAACAGCACAACCAGCCCTGAACGCGATTCGGTCTTGGTCATTCCGCCCAACAACAGGATGAAACCGCCGCCCCAGAACAACCGGTACAACAGGTTCTGGCTGCGTATTGTCAACAACAATGCCAGCGGTACAGTAAACGCAATCAACAGCGCAAAGGCGTTCGGGTCTTCCAGCAAACCCGAGGCGCGACCCTGATCCTGGTATTTGGCTGAAAACATCGCGAGTACGCAGGTCGTGGCGACGCTCACTGTCATCAGCCGGGCGAACACATCCAGGTTCAGCTCGCGACCGATTAGCAACGTGATCACGAACAGAATCAGCCCTACTGCCAGTTCACGCAGATGTGTCAAGGACAGGTCCATGTTTTCCGAGATCAACAGGCTCAGGCCATACAGCGCCATGAAGACGAGCAACGGCTTCCAGATGTTGCTACGCAAGCGCGTCGCAGGGATCTGGTGCAAGGCCAACTGCAGCATCAGGATCAGGATCAGCGCCACGCCGAGGAATTTGCTGCCGGAAAACACGTTGTCCTTGAACAGGCCTTCGAACGGCAGTAGCGCGGCGATGCCCAGCAAACCCCAGGCGGGTTTGCGGTACAGCATGGCAACGCCCACCAGGCCGAGCACCGCGCCTGGGGCGAGGAACGGATAAGGGCTGGCCAGCAACGCCAGGCACACCAGGCCCAGCAGGCTGACGATCGAGAGCGGGACAATCATGAGCGAGCCTCCCGTGCCGTACGGATATAAAGCTGCGACCAGCGTTCGGTCAGCGTGCGCAGGTCGTAGCGCTCGCGTTGGGTGCACCGCGCGTTGTCGGCCAGGATCCGCGCCAGTGGCGGTTCGCTGAACAGCGTCTCGATCTGCGCCGCCAGGTCCGTACTGTCGGTCGGTGCCGCGAGCAGGCCGTTATGGCGGTCCTGCAACACGTCGGGAATGCCGCCGACGCCGAACGCCACCACCGGCACGCCGGCCTGCATGGCTTCGAGCAGAATCATTGGGGTGCCTTCGGTGCGCGAGCTGATCACCAGCGCGTCGAGGCGACTCCACCAGGCGTTCATATCGGTCTGGTAGCCGGGCAGTTCGATACGCGTGGGCAGTCCGGCGTCGGTGATGCGCTTGAGCAGCGCCTGGCGTTCCGGGCCGTCGCCGAGCATCACCGCGTGCAGCGACGAATGCCGCTGGCACAGGGGGATCATGGCGTCGAGGAATAGGTCCGGGCCTTTCTCGCTGCTCAAGCGACCGACGTAGCCAACCCGCCAGCGTTGCTTGTCGGCACGATGGGTCAATGGCGCGCTGGGCGCTGGCAGGCCATTGGGGATCACATCGAGTTTTTCCGCCCGCACGCTGGCCTGGCGGTGCAGCGTGGCGATGCTTTCGGCCACGCAGACCACTCGCTTGACCGAGGCGGTGCGGCACAGTTGCAGGCTCAGCCAGGTATAGAACCGCTGCTTGGGGCTGCGCGGCGTGAAGCCATGCTGGGTGATCACCAGCGGCAAGCGCAGCAGCGTGGCGGCGGACCAGCCGAACAGCAGCCCCTTGAAGTTATGGGTGTTGATCAGCGGGCGTTCGTCCCGGCGCTGGCGCAAGTGCTGCAACAGCTCGGCCCAACTGGTGCAATGACGGCAATCGACCCCAGCCTGGCGGAACCGCGTGATCAAGGTCGGCGGCGCCGCCAGGAACAGCACCTGGTGCTGCCCGGGCGTCGCCAGGCAATGATCGAGCAGCATCCGCTCGGCCCCATAGAAGCCGCCGCTGTCGAGCAGATGAATGATCGACAGGGGGCTGCTGTGGTGGGTCGGGCCGAACGGCGCGTTCAATTTTTCACCCAATGGACAAGGCTGGGCAGGGTCCAGTTGCGGTGCGGATTGACCTGATCGGGTGATTGCTCGTTGATCACCAGCAACACCGGCAGATCCAGTTGCTGGCTGATTTGTGCTGGGTGCTTGAAGCGATGGTCGAAGAACTCACGCACATAGACCAGGGCGATCGCCAGCAGCAGGCCACAGAACATGCCGAAGACAATAATCAGCATCGGCTTGGGAAAGGCCGGGGTGGTTGGTTCGAACGGCGGGCTCAGGACCCGGGCGTTGGACAGGTCGTTGTCCAGCGAACGCGCGGTGCTGGCCTCGGCGAAGCGCTGGGCATAAGTCGAGAAGGCCGCATGCAGCGCGTTGATCTCGGTGTCCATCTGCCGCAGCTTGCTCTGGGTTTCCTGCAATTGGTGGATACGCTCCTTGAAGGCGGCGATACGTTCGACTTTCTGATTGATCACCGAACTGACCACCGCCAGGTCGGTGGTGCGCTCCTGGATCCGATTGTTCACTACCTTGAGGAACTGCTGGCGTGTGCGGACGATCTGCTCCCGGGCCAGCAACATCGGTTCGCTGCCTGGCTGGAAGATCGCCAGGTCGTTCATGTAGCGGCTGACCTGGCTGGTCAGTTGTTCGCCCAGCTGCCGGATTTCCCGGTCTTCAAAGGCAATGTTGTCCACGGTGGTGGTGAAGGTGAACGGGAAGGTGTAGTCGTTGAACCGCGAGCTGTTCGCTGCCGCCAGGCTGGTCTTGAGGTAATCGAGCCAGCGTTGGCTTTGCAGCAGGCGATCCTGGAACAGGTTCAGTGCCTGTTCCTCGGTGTTGATCGCATTCAAGCGGAAAGTGATTTCTTCCTTGGGATCGGAAGAGCCGATGCCTTCAAGCAGCGTCAGGCGGTTGCTTTCCAAGCCGTCAAGGCGCGTCTGGTACTGGACTTTTTTCTGCTCGTAGAACGTCTGGGGCAACTCGATCGATTGCAGGTCCTGGCGGCCAGTGAGGTAGTTCTGCAGCAATTGCGCCACGAACCGGGTGCCCTGGGCTGGGTCGCCGAAGCTGTAGACGATCGAAATGACGTTGGAGCCGGGCAGTGTTTCGATCTTCAGGTTTTCGATGGCCTCATCGGTAAGCGTATCGAGTACGGTGTCGCGTACCGGATCCACCTCCAGCCCCAGGCCGTCGCGCAGCGGATTGATGACGTATTCGCGCAACGGCTGGGTGATGTAGCGCTTGAGCGGTTCGCTCACCCACTTGTTGAGGACGCCTGGGCTTGGGGTGTATTCACCCTGGTCGCGCAGGGTCTTGATGGTTTCGCGAATCAACGCCGGCGAGCGCAGGATGTTGCTCTCGGTTTCCATGTCCGCCAGGGACGGTGGAACGAACGTTGCGCTTTCCTGGTTCAGCGAAGTCGTGGCGTCGCCTTGGGAGAGTTTTTTCGACTGGACGATCACTTGGGCGGTGATGTCGAAGCTCTGCTTGAGCATCAACGGCAGCACCAGGGCGATCACGGCGAAAATCAGGAAGACGCGCTTCACCCACTGCTTGTTGGCGAAGAAGATCCTGAAGAACTCGTGCAGATAGTTTTCCTTGGGGTTCATGATCGGTCACCTGGGGTCAGTTGCTGCCGCTTTTGTTGTCGAGGTCGTAGCCGAAGCTGACGCCAACGCCCTGGAACAGCACCACGTCGGCCAGTTGCCTGGCCAGTTCGCCGGCGCTGGCTAGCTTGGTCTTGGGCACGAACAGCATGTCTTCCGGTTGCAGGTAGGCGATCTGCGACGCGTCGCCGCTCAAGGCCTTCTCCACGTCGTAGTGGCGAGCTTCGACCATATTGCCGTTGCGGCGCATGATGACCACCGAGTCGAGCCTTGCCTTGACGTTCGTGCCCCGGGCCAGGGTCAGCGCCTCGAGAACGGAGATCGGCCGGCGGATAGGGTAGGAACCGGGTTGGGCCACTTCACCGAGGACATAGATCTCGTTACCACCGGTGGACTTGAGCAGCACATCCACGGTCATGTGGCCGGGCAACTGGGCATAGCGCTCGTTGAGGAAGGTCTCCAACTGGGTGACGGTCATGCCTTGCAACGGTACGGCACCGATTTCCGGGAAGCTGGCGTAGCCATCTCGGCCCACGATGATTTCCCGGCTCATGCCGGTGGCAGGGTGGGTCAAGGTGTTACGCAGGTTCGTCTCGCCGGACAGCGGGCTGGTCACCATTACGGTCAATTGGTTGCGATTGGGCTGGAACAGCATCTTCTGGTTGTAGGCCCGCTGCACCGCCAGGCGGGCCTCTTCGGTGGTCAGGCCGGAGACTTTCACCGAGGTGTTGGCGCCCGGCAGTTCGATACTGCCGTCGGGCATCACCTGTTGCGTGCCGTTGAGTTGGCTGGCAGCGGTGAAGTTCAGGGCAACCTGGTCGCCCGGCTGCACGCGGTAAGCCTGGGAAGAGGTGGTGTCGATGTGAAAAATCACATCCAGCACGTCCTGGGGCCGCAGGGTCTGTTCGACCTTGGGCATGTCGGTGGCCTGGGCGTTGGCCGGCGGGGCTGTGAGGATCTGCACCGGCATCGAGCGGGTATCGGTATTGCTGGAGCAACCGGCAAGCGGCAGCAACAGCAGGACAAGTATTCTGGCGTTCATCTCGTCATCCTTTTGCAGGCTTACAGGTTGTTGTAGAGCCACTTGGGCATGTAGTACTTGCGGCGGTTGAACACGCTGCCGACCACTTTCGCGCCCGCTTGGGACAGGCGCTGGCGGGTGGCCTGGGCCACTTCCCAGCGCGTGTCTTCACCGCGCACCACCAGCACCACACCGTCCACCTGGGTGCTGAGCACCAGCGTGTCGCTGGCCGAATACACCGCGTCGGCGTCGATCACCACGAAGCGGTATTGCGCCGCCAGTTGCCTGAACAGCGGGCGCAGTCGCTCGGGGCTCAGGTGTTCGGCATTGCGGCCCAGGCGACCGTGGGGCAGCACATCGAAGGGCAGGCTGGACGTCTGCACCACGCAGTCTTGCAACAAGGGCGGGGCGAGGCTGTTGAACAGCAGGTCGGTAAAACCGCGCTCCTTGTGCAACGACAGTTGCTGGCTGAGGTTGCGCGGTGACTGGCTGGCATCCACCAGCAGTACGCGGCCGTTGCTCATCTGCGCCAGTTGAGCGGCCAGCGCCATGGCGCTGGTGCTGGTTCCGGTGCCGGTGTTGGCGGCCGTCAGAAGCAGGATCCGCAGGGAAGGGTCGAGCACGGTCGAGGTCAGGTTGGTCTCGCTCGGGCTGGCTATGGTCAGGATATTCGTTGAACCGTCCATTTAACTCGCTCCGTGGCCGCTGAAAACTTTGAAGGGGGTAAGCATCAGGATCTTCAAGTCCAGCCACAGGCTTTGTTCAGCGATATAGCTGAGGTCCAATTCCACGCGCTGGTCGAAGTCGATATTGCTGCGCCCGGAGATCTGCCACAGACCGGTCATGCCGGGGTAGATGCTCAGGCGCACAAGGTGATTGTCCTTGTAGCGATAGGCGTTGAACGAGGTCGGCCGCGGGCCCACCAGGCGCATGTCGCCGGTCACTACATTGATCAGGTTCGGCAGTTCGTCGAGGCTGCTGCGGCGCAGGAACCGACCGATAGGCGTGATGCGCGGATCGTTGTCGATCTTGAAGTCGATGGCATCGGCGCCGTGTTTGTTGAGGTGGCGCAGCGACTCCTTGAGGGCCTCGGCATCGGCGACCATGGTGCGGAACTTGTACATGCCGAAGACCCGGCCGCGATAACCGGTGCGCTTCTGCACGAACAGCACGGGGCCGGGGCTGGAGAACTTGACCAGCAGAGCCAGGCCCAGCAGCAGTGGACAGAACACCAGCAGGATCGCCAGGGCGCCGAGGCTGGCCACTACGCGGTTGGTACGTGAGACCGTCCAGGGCCGGCCGCCGTCGCGACCGGTCAACCAACCACGGCCCTGGCGGTGGATGGCCGCGTCCAGGCGCCTGCGGTGGTCGGGGTCGACACGCTTGTCGCGTCCAGGGGCGTTGATCTCGATGACTTGCTCATGTCGGGTCATGGATTCCTCCGCTGAGGTTGGGCCGCAAGTGTTCAGCCGCGAGCGGCGCGTGGGCAGGCCGTGCGTAGTAATCGAGAAACCACTGGATGAAACGGCCCAGGCCGTCGTCCAGTTCGATGCACGGTTTGAAACCGGTGGTCTTTGCCAGGTCGCTGGCATCGGCGCAGGTGTTGAGCACATCGCCTGCTTGCAGGGGCAGCAGCTCGACGCGTGCGGTGCGTCCCAGGTGTTTTTCCAGCAGCGCGACATAGGTGCGCAGCGCCACCGGGTGCTGTCCGCCGATGTTGTAGATCCGCCAGGGCGCGCGGCTGGTGGCCGGGCCCGGTTGTTCGTGATCCAGCAAGGGCGTGACCTGGGGCGCATGTTCGATCAGGCGGGCGATGCTTTCGACGATGTCGTCGATGTAGGTGAAGTCGCGTTGGTGTTCGCCGTGATTGAACAGTTGCAGCACACGGTCTTCGATGATGGCGCGGGCAAACTGGATCGGTGACATGTCCGGCCGACCCCAAGGGCCGTACACTGTGAAGAACCGCAGGCCGGTGCAAGGAATACCGAACAGGTGGCTGTAGCTGTGGGCCATGAGCTCGTTGGCTTTTTTGCTGGCCGCGTACAGCGACAGCGGATGATCGACGTTGTCCTGCACCGAATAAGGCGTGCGCGGGTTGGCGCCGTACACGGAACTTGAGGAGGCGTAGATCAGGTGCCTGACCGGATAGCGGCGGCAGCTTTCCAGGATGTTCAGGAATCCGGTGATGTTGCTGTCGACATAGGCCTGCGGGTTTTCCAGGGAGTAGCGCACACCCGCCTGGGCCGCGAGATGAATCACTGCGTCGGGGCGTCGGGCCTGGAACAGCTCGTCGATGGCCGGCGCGTCGGCCAGGTCGATCCGCGCCAGGGGGAATTCGCCGGCCTGATCGTTCACCCAGGTCACGCGGTCGTGCTTGAGCTGCGGGTCGTAGTAGTCGTTGAAATTGTCCAGCCCGCATACTCGATGGCCGTCGCGCAGCAGTCGCAGCACTACGTGGGCGCCGATGAAGCCGGCTGCGCCGGTGACCAGGATGTTCACGCTTGTGGCCCTGACGCCGGGGTGCCCGGCACGGTGTGCCGCAGACCGATGCCGCGATACAACAGCCCGGCGGCGGCCAGGTGTTCGGGGTTGTACAGGTTGCGACCATCGATGATCACCCGGGCGCGCAACTTGCTGGCCAGCAGGTCGAAGTCCACTACGCGAAAATTCTTCCACTCGGTGCAAATCACCAGTGCATCGGCGTCTTCCAGGGTGTCGTCGCGGGTGGCGCAGAGGTTCAGGTCTTTGCGATAGCCGTAGAGGCGGCGGCATTCGGACATGGCTTCCGGGTCATAGGCCTGGACCCGGGCGCCTTCGCGCCACAGCGCTTCCATCAGGTAGCGGCTGGGGGCTTCGCGCATGTCATCGGTGTTGGGTTTGAACGCCAAGCCCCAGATGGCAATCGACTTGCCCGCCAGGCCATCCTGGAATTGCTTCGCCAGTTTCTCGAAGAGGATGTGCCGTTGGCTGTCGTTGACGTCGGTGACGCTGCGCAGCAAGCGCAGTGGCATGCCGCTTTGTTCGGCAGTGTGCAGCAAGGCCCGCAGGTCCTTGGGAAAGCACGAGCCGCCAAAGCCGCAGCCGGGGTAGATGAAGTGGTAGCCGATGCGCGGGTCCGAACCGATGCCCTTGCGCACCGCCTCGATGTCGGCGCCGAGCCGTTCGGTGAGGTTGGCCAGTTCGTTCATGAAGCTGATGCGGGTGGCGAGCATCGCATTGGCGGCGTACTTGGTCAGTTCGGCGCTGCGGTTGTCCATGAACATCAGTTTTTCGTGGTTGCGGCAAAAGGGCGCGTAGAGCTCGGTCATCTGGTCGCGGGCCAGCGGGTCGGCGGTGCCGACGATGATCCGGTCCGGGCGCATGCAATCGGCCAGGGCGCTGCCTTCCTTGAGAAATTCGGGGTTGGAGACCACGCGCACGGCAAGTTTTTTCAGGCCCCGGCGCTCCAGGACCTGGCGCGCGCATTCGGCCACTTT
Organism: Pseudomonas sp. 43mfcvi1.1; assembly: GCF_900115935.1. Taxonomy (NCBI): domain Bacteria; kingdom Pseudomonadati; phylum Pseudomonadota; class Gammaproteobacteria; order Pseudomonadales; family Pseudomonadaceae; genus Pseudomonas; species Pseudomonas sp. 43mfcvi1.1. The sequence continues at coordinate 182,048 of NZ_UETT01000009.1, forward strand.
GTCGGCCGTGCCCACCGGTACCGTGGACTTGATGATCAGGGTGCGGTCACTGTCCATGAAGTCGGCGATTTGCCGGGTGACGCTCAATACATGGCTGAGATCGGCGGAGCCGTCTTCATCGGCGGGGGTGCCGACGGCGATGAAAATCAGCTCGCCATGGTTAACCGCGTCGCTGGCCTGAGAACTGAACGACAAGTGTCCGGACTTGATGTTGTCTTCGAGCAAACTGGACAGCCCCGGTTCGCTGATGGTCGGTACGGCTTGTTGCAGTTGCCGGATCTTGTTCAGGTCGATATCGATGCACAAAACGCGGTGTCCGACGTCGGCCATTGCGGCCGCCTGGATCAGCCCGACATACCCCGTACCAAATACGCTCACGTCCATTTTTGGCGCGCCTCGCAGACCGAATGATGTAACTCGGATGAAACTGTTTAGAGGGGTATAGCGCAGCTTCAGGAAAGCGTGTCAGCAAAATGACAGTTGTCACTGTTGGCAATTCAAGTGGAGTCGGGCCTTTTGATATCAAGTTATTGAGTGTCTTAGAAAAGTGGCTGTTTTATTGGGCTTCACGGGAATTTGACAAAGCGATAAACGGTAGTAATCCATAGGTTTTTACATTTTGTGACGTGTTTTCGTGTCATTTTTGGGGTAACTTTTTTTTGACGCGTGCGACGTTCATCCCTTTCTTGCACTTTGGAAACCCCCTGCTAGTGTGCAGAAAACGAACCCCTTTCCAACGTCGCGATAGAGTCGAAATCGACATGGCCCGATACCTCAAGGAACTGCTGTTGGTGCTGTATCTGGTGCGGGGGTACGACTATTACCTTGATCGTCTGCAGGCGCTGGGTTTTGGTTTCCCTACGCTGTTGTACAGCGCGATGTTCGTGGTGTTGGTGGTGGCGTTGTGGATGAGCGCGTACATCCGCCCGGCCCCGGTGCGGCATCTGTTCGCGCTGGTGATGTTTGTCTCGGCGGTGTTCTTCGAGGTGTACACCCGGGTCACCGACAGCTACCTGACCTACAGCCAGTTCGTGTCGCTGGTGTACTCCGGTGGGTTCATCCAGGAGGCGGCCTATCAGTACCGCGAAGTGATCATCAGGGCGGCGGCCGCTGGTGTGTTGCTGTTGTTGGGGATCGGACTCAAGCCTCGCCGACGGCTACCGTTGCCAGGCTTTCTGCCAGTTGCTGCGCCATTGCTTGGCGTGCTGTTGCTCAGTGCTGTGTTGTTCATGCGGGCGGGCGAGGGCGCGCGCGGGCTGCCGGTGATGTACACGCCGTTGGCCTATTTGAACCTGTTCATCTATGAGGCCCTGCACAACATCGTGGGTCCTCGGGAACCGGTGCGCATTGCGCAGCTAACTTCGGTCATCGAGCATGACATTGTGCTGATCATCGATGAAAGCGTCGCCGGAAACTACCTGGACATCAACGCGCCGTTCGGTGTGTACACCAGCCTGAAAATGCCACCTTCGGGCGTGGAGGTCATCAATTTCGGTTACGCGGCCTCCATCGCCAATTGCAGCGCCGACACGAATATCACCCTGCGTTACGGTGGTACTCGCGCCGACTACATACGTATCAACAGCACCCTGCCGTCGATCTGGCAGTACGCTAAAAAGGCTGGGTTGCGCACCGTCTACATCGATGCCCAACGCACCGGAGGCAACCTGCAGAACCTGATGACCGACCTTGAGAAACAGGACATCGACGAATTCATCCAATTCGACCAGGTCAGCGTGCGCGACCGTGACATGGCGGCGGCAGCGAAGTTGATCGAGTTGCTGGGCGATGACCACGCCGAGCTGGTGCTGATCAATAAGGTGGGCGCGCATTTCCCTGTGCACGACAAATACCCTGACGACTTCATGAACTACCGCCCGGCCTTGCCGCGAGGGCTGTTCCAGGAAGTGTCCGACACCGGCCTGCGTGACGGCTTCAATGGCCAGAAGGACGACTGGGTGTTGTACCGCAACGCCTACCAGAACACGTTGCTGTGGAATGTCGGTGAGTTCTTCAAACGAATCTTCCAGCAGGCTGATTTGAGTCGTGCCGTATTGATCTACACCTCCGATCACGGCCAGGACCTGCACGAGCGCGGCAACCCGGGGCTCAACACCCATTGCGACGGCGACCCGGTGGCGGAAGAGGGGCTGGTGCCGCTGGTGGTGATAGAGGGCGCGCAGTCGCACACCCTGGATTGGCAGCAAGCTTGGGCGCAGAACAAAGACCGTTCCAGCCACTACAACATCTTCCCGACGCTGTTGCAGTTGATGGGGTACGAGCCGGCCGGGATTGAAGCAATCTATGGCAAGTCCCTGAGCCAGCCGACCGACGACGCCTTCACCTTCAACTACCGCTTCAATGCACGGTTGGGGGCTGTGCCTGAATGGAAACACATCGACCTGAACCACATCGTCACACCGGGGCCGACGCAAGCGCAGATGGCGGCGGGGCAGTGATCCCTGTGGGAGCTGAGCTTGCTCGCGATAGTGCATCGATATTGGATGTGCCGATGCCCTCGCGGGCAAGCTCCGCTATCCTGAGCCTCATGTTTATCCATCGAGCCTTTCCATGCTTGAAGTGCGCGAAGTCTTCAAAAGCTACGTCACTCCCCAGGGCCCGTTGCCGGTGTTGCAAGGCATCGACCTGACATTGCCGCCCGGCAGCAGTCTGGCGCTGATGGGAGAGTCCGGCAGCGGCAAAAGCACCTTGTTGCATCTGGTCGCCGGGCTGGACAAGGTCGATGGCGGCAGTATCCGCAGTGGCCAATACCGACTCGACGGCATGAGCGAAAGCCAGCTGGCGAACTGGCGGCGTACGGAAATCGGTCTGGTGTTTCAGCAGTTCAACCTCATCAGCAGCCTGTCGGTGGAGGACAATCTGGCGTTCCAGGCGCGTCTGTGCGGGCGCTATGATCCTGTCTGGCAGGCCCATCTGGTGCAGCGGCTAGGGCTTGCAGACTTGCTGCGGCGTTATCCGGAACAGCTTTCCGGCGGGCAGCAGCAACGGGTCGCGCTGGGGCGGGCGTTGGCCTCGCGACCGCCCCTGTTACTGGCCGACGAACCTACCGGCAGCCTCGACGAAACCACCAGCGACGAAGTGCTGCAACTGCTGCTGGAACTGCTGGATGGCAGCTCCACCAGCCTGCTGATGGTGACCCACAGCCCCCGGGTGGCGGCGCGCCTGGCCCATCGGGTGGTGTTGCAGCGCGGTCGCCTGGCTGAAGTGGCCCAGGGTTGATGATCTTTCGGCAGACCCTCAAGGCGTTGCTCAGTCACTGGCGCCAGCACCCGGTGCAGTTTTTCAGCGTATTGACCGGGCTCTGGCTCGCCACCAGTCTGCTAACCGGCGTGCAAGCGCTGAACAGTCAGGCCCGGGACAGCTACGCCCGGGCCAGCCAACTGATTGGCGGCGAACCCCAGGCCAGCCTCAGTGCACCCGGCGGCGGCACGTTTGCTCAGCAATGGTTTGTCGATCTGCGGCGCCAGGGCTGGCCGGTGTCGCCGGTGTTGCAGGCGCGAGTGATGCTCGAGGGCCACGAGGAGCAGCGCCTGCAATTGATGGGGATCGATCCGGTGTCGCTGCCCCCTGGTGCGGCGCTGGTGGGGCAGGCGCGGGAGATGACCGAGGTGGTGGCGTTTTTCAGCGATCCCGGCCGCACCTGGATCGCCCCGCAGACGTTGCAAGCCTTGGGCATGGGCGAGGGTGATCGGCCCCGGACGGTCGATGGGCGATCCCTGCCGCCGCTGCACGCCCAAGTGGACATGGCGCCGGGCGTGCTGTTGATGGACATTGGTTTTGCCCAGCAGGTGCTCGGGTTGCCGGAGCAGCTGTCGCGATTGCTGTTGCCCGCCACGTTCAGTGCGGCGTTGCCGGAGGCATTCAACGGTCGGTTGCAACTCAAGCGCGCCGATGAAGAAAACAATCTGTCGCGTCTGACCGAAAGCTTTCACTTGAACCTCGACGCCCTGGGATTTTTATCCTTTGTGGTGGGGCTGTTCATTGTCCACGCTGCCATTGGCCTGGCCCTGGAACAGCGTCGTGGCTTACTGCGAACCCTGCGGGCCTGTGGCGTCAGTGCGCGGGTGCTGATCACCAGCCTGGTCTTCGAGCTGGGGGCGCTGGCGTTGCTGGGGGGCATCACCGGGGTGCTCAGCGGCTATTGGCTGGCGAGCCTCTTGTTGCCCGATGTCGCGGCAAGTCTGCGGGGCTTGTACGGTGCTGAAGTGCCCGGGCAGTTGAACCTCAGCCCGTGGTGGTGGCTCAGCGGCGTCGGCCTGAGCCTGCTCGGTGCGCTGCTAGCCGGGGCCGACAGTTTGCTGCGGGCCGCGCGTCTGCCCTTGCTGGCGCTGGCCAATCCCCAGGCCTGGCATCAGGCTCATGCGCGCTGGTTGCGACGCCAGGGTTGGGTGGCGACACTGGCCGGGGTGATCGCTGCGTCGGCGTTGATCTGGGGCGATAATCTGGCCAGCGGTTTTGTCTTGATGACGGCCTTGCTATTGGGGGCGGCGCTGGCCTTGCCGGTGTTGCTCAACAGCGCTCTGAACCTGTTGTCGTGTCGCAGCCGCTCGGTACTCGGACAATGGTTTCTCGCCGATTGCCGCCAGCAATTACCGACGTTGAGCCTGGCGTTGATGGCGTTGTTGCTGGCGCTGGCGGCGAACATCGGTGCCGGCAGCATGACCGCCGGTTTCCGCCAGACCTTCAGTAACTGGCTCGAACAACGGCTGACCGCCGAGTTGTACATCAATCCGCAAACCCCGGCCCAGGCGAACGAACTGCACGCCTGGCTCAAGCAGCAACCGGCGATCACTGCCGTCGTTCCCCTCTGGCAAATCTCGGTCCCGTTGCAGGGCTGGCCGACGGATATCCACGGCATCATCGATCATCCCCACTATCGCCAGCACTGGCCGCTGCTGGAATCGGCCGGCGACAAACCGTGGGAGCAACTGGCGGCCGCCGATACCCTCATGCTCAGCGAGCAACTGGCCCGACGCCTCAAGGTGAGCATCGGCGATCAGTTGACCCTGCCGACGCCGCAGGGGCCATGGTTGCTGCGCATCGTCGGGATCTACGCCGACTACGGCAATCCCAAGGGGCATGTGCTGGTCAATGCCGATCACTTGCTGGCGCACTGGCCGAACCTGACACCGAACCGTTTCAACCTGCGTATCGATCCGCCCGCGATCCCGGCGCTACTGACAGCGTTGCAAGGCCGCTTCAGCCTGGATGACAGCCGCATCGTCGATCAAGCCCGGCTCAAGGGTTGGTCGACCCAGGTGTTCGAACGCACCTTCGCCGCCACCGCCGCCCTCAACAGCCTGACCCTGGCGGTGGCCGGGGTGGCGTTGTTCATCAGCCTGCTGACCCAGAGCCAGAGTCGCCTCGGTCAGTTGGCGCCGCTATGGGCGCTGGGCGTGACGCGCCGGCAGTTGATGTTGCTCAATCTCGGCCAGACCTGGTTGCTGGCACTGCTGACCCTGGTCCTGGCGTTGCCGCTGGGCATCGCCCTGGCCTGGTGCCTGGACGCGGTGATCAACGTGCAGGCCTTCGGTTGGCGCCTGCCGCTGCGGGTGTTCCCGTTGCAATTGGTGCAGTTGCTGGCCTTGGCGATGCTCGCCACGCTATTGGCATCGGCCTGGCCGCTGTACGCGTTGTACCGAACGCAGCCGGCGGATTTGCTGAGGACCTTTGCCCATGAGGATTAGTGTCTGCGTGTTGTTGCTGGCGTTGCTCAGTGGTTGTGATGACTCGGCCCCTGCGCAAAAGGGCTTTGCCGGTCTCGGCGACCAGGCTGTCGCGTTCACGCCGGTTGTGCCGGGGCGGCTGTTCAGTTTCCCGGCCGACCATGGTCTTCATGAAGGTTTTCGCATCGAGTGGTGGTACGTCACCGCTAATCTCAAGGATGCCCAAGGCCGTGATTTCGGTGTGCAGTGGACGCTGTTTCGCAGTGCCTTGGATGCCGCGCCCCAGGCCAGCGGCTGGCGCAACCAGACGATCTGGCTCGGTCACGCTGCGGTCACATCCGCCACCGTGCACCATGCCGCCGAGCGTTATGCCCGAGGTGGGGTAGGGCAGGCCGGGGTGCAGGCGGTGCCCTTCAATGCCTGGATCGACGACTGGCAATTCGGCACCCGGGTTTCAGGGGCCGAGCCGTTGGCGGACATGCAGTTGAAGGCTCGCGACCCGCGCTTCAGCTATGCGTTGCGGCTCACATCGAGCCGGCCGCTGGTGTTGCAGGGCGATCAAGGTTTCAGCCAGAAATCCGAACAGGGGCAAGCGTCGTACTACTACAGCCAGCCGTTCTTCCAGGCCAGCGGTGAATTGGAGATCGACGGCCGGCGTTACGCGGTCAGCGGCCCGGCCTGGCTCGACCGCGAATGGAGCAGCCAGCCCCTGACCGCCAACCAGACCGGTTGGGACTGGTTCTCCTTGCACCTGGACAACGGCGAGCACCTGATGCTCTACCGCATGCGCCACAAGGACGGTGCGCCGTACCTCACGGGCACCTGGATCGACGCCCAGGGCCAAGCGCAAACCCTGCGCGCCGGGGAAATCAGCCTGCAACCCCTGGACACCGCCAAGGTCGCCGGGCGCTCGATGCCGGTAGGCTGGGCCATCAAGATCCCCGGCAAGCAACTCGACATTACTGTCCACGCGCTGAATCCCAATGCCTGGATGAACTTGCGCATCCCCTACTGGGAAGGACCGGTGCAACTGCATGGCAACCAGGGCGGCACGGGTTACCTGGAAATGACCGGCTACTGAGAATCATTGGAACTCCCCGCGAACGTCGCCCCTCATAACTTATGAATGTCTCGCAGGAGCCCGTCATGAGCGATGACCTCAAACTTGCGTCGCTGGCCGATTGGCAGCGATTGTTCGACGACAAGGCCTACTGGCAGCAGTCCCCCGACGCTCACTTCACCGAACTGATGCGGCTGGCCAATGATCTGTTCGGCCTGGGCGCCATCGACCTGGCGCAGTGGCAGGCCCTGAAGACCAAGGCCGAGCAACTGCACCAACGCTCCCCGGACGCCAACGTCGCTGAAGAAGTCGCCGACCCCGACGCGTGATCCAAACCTGAAGGATTCAAGGAGTTCGCCATGAAGCACAGCCCCGACCAAACGCCGCAGAACCCCGACGAGCCGGCGTTGCCCGGTGAAGTGGAACGCGATAACGATGCCTTGCGGCCCAATGACCCGGCCAAGCGCAAGCAACAGCACGGCGATCCTGAGGCAGGGGATACCGATGCGCAGAAAACCGGTCGGCGTGGCTGAAGTGAGTCACACGGGGTATTAAAAGATTTTTTTAATGACTGTTTAAACTTGCAACGACGTGTTGCGAATAACGTTTGTACTTATTCATCGTTTTGTATAACTGTTTGTACAGCTAATACATAATGCCCATTCAAACACAAACCCCTGGCGAGGATGCATGCTCCCGTCGGGCTCTATGGCGAGTGGCCGTTGCGCGCGGGATGCCCACCCAGCCGAGTGGGAAGTGCTCTCGTCACGGCGCACTGTAATTGTACAAGCGGCTGGGGGGGCTCAGTTGTGAACAGTTGTAACGATGAATAATTATTTAAACAGGCTCACGGACATATTCTAAAAGTTCGATTATTATTGTGCCCGTTCGCCCAGTGTCAGGCTCTTTACCAGTGCATGGATTGCCGAGGCCATCGCACTGGGCGAACACCATCCTGAATCAACCCCCATCGATTGTTTTCAACTGCACATTAGTCAGCGGAGTTGGCCGATGCATGGACGGCTGCTCCCGATTTAACCGACCACGGGCGAACGCCAGTCATCGGAGCCCGAGGTGCCGCTGACTTCGTGAGTCCAGGTGATCTTGCGATAGGTGAAGTGCACGTCTTCGAGATGGGTGAAGTGTGTGTTCGCAGGGTCCTGGCAGTTGAGCATGTAGTCCTTGATATCGACGATGAGCGCGTCTTCCAATGTAGTGGTGTAGTAGTGCTCCTGGGTGCCGGCGGCCGAGGTGCGGTACCACTGGATCTTGACTTCGGTCAGGCGTTCGCCGCTCGTCAGGGCGGCCAGCAGCAGTGGCGAGGCCTTGTCGAATACCTTGGTGATGATCAGGGGTTTGTGTATGCGCTGACCAGTTGGCTGACCGGACTGAGGGTCGAGAGGGATTGTCACTTGGTGTTCGAAGGCCTGCACCATGACTTGGTCTTCATGACCTTCTTGATAGGTGTTGCCCACTGAATCGGCGGTAAACGCACCGGCAGTGATCAGACCTTGTTTGGTGCCTGTAACGGATATGTACGCGGGGGTAGCCAATGGATGCTCTCCTTCCTGGATAACTATGGGCCTGGGACGGGAATCGCCCCGAGGTGGCCTGACGATTATCAAGAGCTATGCCATTTTTAAAAAAACGATAAATATCAAATAGTTGAACAGATTATTGGCGATTATTTCCCTCAGCCAAGCAAGAAAGCGCACAAAGGTTTGCCCGGCGCGTTGCAGCTCTTTGTGGCCTGAGCAAACACCGCGAAAGCCAGGCAAAGTGGCCGATGTAGGCGTGCTACGCAACACGCCTGGTCATGCAGCTTTTTGCCGTTTTATCCTTCGGCCTGTTCCTACAAGCCCAATGTGGCCCTGCACTCATCGATAGAGCGCTGTTGAGTCTGGGCATACAACCCCAGCTCATCAATGGTCGCTCCCCCCAACGCCTCTTCAAAGGCCTGGCGGTTGGACTGCCCGGCGTAATGGCTCTGGGCGGCATCGCCGAGGTTCGACTGGAAGATACCGGCAGCGCTGACTGGCAGGAAATCCTCGTACACCAAAGGTTCGGCGCGCAGGTATTGCTGCGCGAGCAAGTGCTCCAGGGACGCCGCTTGCCCGAGGGTGCCCTTGGCGGCGAGGCCCTTGGGCGTCACGAAATAGCGAAAGTAGGCCAATGCTTGTCGGCGCAGCTCATCGTGGTTGTCAGGGAATTCGACAAAGTGTTCGCTCATCAGCCGGTTGTAGCGTTCGGCGTTGGCTTCGTTGGGAAACTCCCCCAGCGCATCCCGCGCGGCGTTCAGCAATCGGTCGTAGAGCGCGCGGCCCTTGGGCGTGAGCGCGGCGCCCCGTTGTTCGATTTCGCCGAAGCGGGCGCTGTGGCTGCCCTGGGCTTGTGCCTGGTCGGTAAAGGCGACGGGTTCGTCCAGTGCCTTGAAACTGGTCTGGCGCAGCAGGATCGGGCACTGCCGACGGGGTGGACCTTCGATCACGGCCTTGGGGGTAATGCCGTGCACGGGCATCCGCGCCTGAACGATGTCGATGTCCAGGGTGCGCGGCGTCAGGTGGTTGATGTGCGGGCCCTTGAACGCCACCACGTCGGCGATCAAACGATGTTGGGCGCTCAATTGCCGGTACTGTTCGGCGGTGACCGTGGCGCTGTGGTGCCAGCGAAAGGTTTCCAGGGCCTGTAGGACGAAGTCCTCGGCCTGGGCTTCGGTCAGGCCACCCTGGCGTTCGGCCAGGTCAATGAGCTCAAGGGCGCTGGGGGTGAAGATCTGCCGTTTGGCCAGCACCGACTCGGCAAAGGCCCGAAGCTCGGCATTCTCGATCAGTTCCAGGCGCAGCAGCGAGGTAAACACCCGGAACGGGCTGACCTGCAACGCGCTTTCGTGCACGGCGCGGAAGGCCGTGGAATGCACCGGCACCCCGGCCGGCGTGAGGTCGTAGTAGCCCACCGGCTGCATGCCCATGACCGCGAACAGACGCCCCAGGGTCGCCAGCTCGGCGGCGGTGCCAACGCGAATCGCGCCGTGGCGTTCCAGGTCCAGGCGTTCGAGTTCGCCGGTGCTGCGCAGGTGTGCGGCCAGGGCCGGGTCTTCGGCCAGCACCTGGGCGTTGGTGTGCTCCACCAGCTTCATCAGGGCGCCATACAGTGGCACCTCGTCGCGGTACATGTCGGACATCGCCCTGGAGAAGCGTTGGCGGATCAGGTCGGGGCTGACGAAGCTCATCGTGAGAATTCCTGGCGAGGGCTGTGGGAAAGTTGGACGAAAGATCGCAGCCTTCGCCGGCCCCGGCAAACGAAGAATCTTCAGGACTTCATTCTGCCAGGGACTGATCCACCAGCTCGATCCAGTGTCGTACGGGCGTGCGACCGGCGCCGTCGAGGTGGTTCTGGCAGCCGACGTTGGCCGTGACAATCAGCTCCGGCTGGCCGCTTTCCAGCGCGTTGAGGCGGTTGTCGCGCAACTGCCGCGCCAGGGCCGGCTGGGTCAGCGAATAGGTGCCGGCCGAGCCGCAACACAAATGGCCGTCGGGCACCTCGGTGAGGTTGAAACCCAACCGCGTCAATAGCGCTTCGATGCTGCCGCCGAGTTTCTGTGCGTGTTGCAAGGTGCAGGGGCAATGCACGGCAATGCGCTGGTTCCTGGCCGCGCAGATCTGTTCCAGCGGTTCCTTGCCGAGTACCTGCACCAGGTCCAGTGCTCGTTCACTCACCTGTCTGGCCTTGGCGGCGTAGGCGGGGTCATGTTCCAGCAGATGCCCGTAGTCCTTGATGAATGCGCCGCAGCCGCTGGCCGTCTGGACGATGGCTTCAGCGCCGTTCTCCAGGTGCGGCCACCAGGCGTCGATGTTACGTCGGGCACGGTCCAGTCCGGTGGCTTGGGCATCGAGGTGATAATCCAGCGCACCGCAGCAGCCGGCCTCTGCACAGGGGATTACGCTGATGCCAAGCCGATCCAGTACCCGCGCTGCCGAGGTGTTGGTGTTGGGCGAGAGGCCTGGTTGCACGCACCCTTCGAGCATCAACACCGTACGCCCATGTCGAAGCGGTGGGCGCTCGCTACGGGCAGGGGAAGGGCGGGGCAACTTGGCGCTCAGGTTCGTCGGCAGTAATGGACGGAAGATCGCCCCAAGACGCAGCAGGGCCTTGAACCGCTCGGGGCTGGCCGCCAGGCTTCGCAGGCCCAGGCGCAGTGCGCGTTGGCCAGCGGGGCGCGGTATGGCCTGATCGACCACTGCCCGGCCGATGTCCAGCAGGTTGTGGTAATCCACGCCGGACGGGCAGGTGGTCTCGCAGTTGCGACACGACAGGCAGCGATCCAGGTGCAGTTGGGTGCTGGCTGTCGCCGGCTGGCCTTCGAGCACTTGCTTGATCAGGTAGATGCGCCCTCGCGGGCCGTCCAATTCATCGCCGAGCAATTGGTAGGTGGGGCAGGTGGCATTGCAGAAACCGCAATGCACGCAACTGCGCAGGATCCGTTCGGCTTCTTCGGCGCGGGGCAGATTTTTGCTTTCCTCACTGAACCGAGTCTGCATGCTAGATCTCCGGGTACATCCGGCCAGGGTTGAACAGCCCGAGCGGGTCGAGCTGGGCCTTCAACTGCCGGTGATAGCGCAGCAGCGCCGGAGCCAGTGGCTGGAACGGTGTATCGCTGGCACCCTGACGATAGCAGGTGGCATGGCCGCCCACTTCATGGGCCAGGGCTTGCACCGTGTCGGCCTCGGTTTTCAACCAGCGCTGCGCGCCACCCCAATCGATCAATTGCGCGCCGGGCAGGGCGAGCGGGCCGGTATGGTTGGGCAACGACAGGCGCCACAGTGGCAAGCCCTCATCGAAGAATGCCAGCCGATGCTCATTGAGTGCCGTCCAGTATCGATCGTCGATCACCTCGCCCCCGAAACGTTGATGAGCGGCGCTGACCGAGCCTTCGCCCCCCTCCAGGCGCATGTGCAAACAGCTGCCGTCATGGCTGGCGGCGCTGATGGGCAACGGTTGTCGACCCCATTCGGCGAGTTTCTGCAGCGCTTCGGTGCTGTCCAGTTCCAGGCGGATGCTCAGGCTGTGACGTGGCTTGGGCAGGACCTTCAAGGACACTTCGGTGATCACCCCCAGGCAACCGAAACTGCCGGCCAGCAGGCGCGAGAGATCATAGCCGGCGACATTTTTCATCACCTCGCCGCCGAAACGCAGCAACGTGCCGTGACCACTGATCAGGCGCGTGCCGAGGACGAAGTCGCGCACCGAACCGGCCCACGGGCGACGTGGCCCCGATAGTCCGGCAGCGACCATGCCGCCGACCGTGGCGTCGTCGCCGAACGCCGGCGGTTCGCAGGGCAGCCGCTGTCCGGCGGCGTCGAGGGCGGCGAGCAGTTCCCGCAATGGGGTACCGGCACGGGCCGTGACCACCAACTCGGTCGGGTCGTAGTGGACGATGCCACGATGCACGCGGGTATCCAGCACTTCGCCGGCCACTTCGCGCCCCAGGAAGGCCTTGCTGTTCGAACCCTGGATGCGCAGTGGCGTGGTATTGGCCCGTGCGCGATTGACCTGTTCGAGTAGCAGGTCGCTGGCGTCCTGGTCGGCTTCGCGGCTCATCAGAAACGCTCCAGTTCAGGAAATGGCAACTGCCCGCCATGGATGTGCATGGCACCGAACTCGGCGCAGCGGTGCAGGGTGGGAATGTTCTTGCCGGGGTTGAGCAGGCCTTGGGGGTCGAACGCCGCTTTTACCGCGTGGAACAGGTTCAGTTCGTCGCTGTTGAATTGCGTGCACATCTGATTGATTTTTTCCCGGCCGACACCGTGCTCGCCGGTGATGCTGCCGCCCACCTGGACACACAATTCGAGGATTTTCCCGCCCAGGGTTTCGGCGCGCTCCAGTTCGCCGGGCTGGTTGGCATCGAACAGGATCAGTGGGTGCATGTTGCCGTCACCGGCATGAAAGACATTGGCCACCCGCAGGCCATGCTCGGCACCGAGGCTGGCGATGCGCTGCAGTACCTCGGGCAAGGCCCGGCGCGGGATGGTGCCGTCCATGCAGTAATAGTCCGGCGCCAGGCGACCGACCGCCGGGAAGGCGTTCTTGCGCCCGGCCCAGAACCGCAACCGCTCGGCCTCGTCCCGCGCCTGGCGGACCTCGGTGGCGCCGGCCTGCTCCAACACCTGGCGGACCCGTTCGCAGTCGTCATGGACGTCGGCCTCGACGCCGTCCAATTCGCACAGCAGGATCGCTTCGGCGTCCACCGGGTAACCGGCATGGATGAAGTCCTCGGCGGCGCGGATCGCCAGGTTGTCCATCATTTCCAGGCCGCCGGGAATAATGCCGGCGGCGATGATGTCGGCCACTGCACGGCCGGCCTTGTCCACCGAATCGAAACTGGCCAGCAGCACCTTGGCGACCTGGGGCCGGGGCAACAGCTTGACCGTCACTTCGGTGATCACCCCGAGCAAGCCTTCGGAGCCGGTGAACAGCGCCAGCAGGTCCAGGCCCGGTGAATCCAGGGCTTCGCTGCCCAGGGTCAGGCGTTCGCCTTCGATGGTGAGGATCTCCAGCTGCAACAGGTTGTGCACCGTCAGACCGTATTTGAGGCAGTGCACGCCTCCGGCGTTTTCCGCGACATTGCCGCCGATGGAACAGGCGATCTGCGACGAAGGATCTGGTGCGTAATACAGCCCGAACGGCGCCGCCGCCTGGGAGATCGCCAGGTTGCGTACACCCGGCTGAAGCCTCGCGGTGCGGGCGTCGGGGTCAATGTGCAGGATCTGGTTGAACCGCGCCATCACCAGCAACACGCCGCTCGCCAGGGGCAAGGCGCCGCCGGATAGACCAGTTCCGGCGCCCCGGGCGACCACCGGGACGTTCTGCCCATGGCAGAGCTTGAGCAGCGCTTGCACCTGCTCGACACGCCTGGGCAGCACCACCAGCATCGGCGTGGTGCGATAGGCTGACAAGCCGTCGCATTCGTAGGGCTTGAGGTCTTCCTCTCGATGCAGGATGTCCAGGTCTGGAATCTGTGCCTGCAAGGCTTGAAGCAGGGCTTGCTTGTCCACCTTCGGCAAGGGACCGTCGAGGTGTTCGTCGTAGAGGATGTTCATGAAAATCGATACCCCTCAGTTGCCACGAATCCCGGTGGGAGCGAGCTTGCTCGCGATGGCGGTGTGTCAGCTTGAATCAGTGTTGGATGTATCGCCGCTATCGCGAGCAAGCTCGCTCCCACATGATTTACATTGCCGTCATTGCCCCAAGCCCTTGAGAAAGTCCCGGTACAGCGCCGCGGTTTTCCCCGGTCGTTCGACCATGGGCATATGGCCGATGCCGTCCCAGATCTCCACCCGCAGGTCGGCGATGCCCTTGCTCCACACCGGCACGCTGCTCACGTCGATCAGCCGGTCCTTGCGGCCCCAGAGCAGCAAGGATGGGGCGCGGATGTCGGCCAGGCGCGGCTCCATCGGCGGGCTGGCGCGAAAGTCGACGAAGATCTCCGCCAGTTCATCGCGGCGCTGTTCGTAACGTTCGGCCAACGCCGCCAGCACCACGCTGGGTACCCAGGGCGGGGAGGCCATGGTCATGGCGTAGAATGGCGCGAAATCATCCCGTGAGTCGACGAGGAACGGGTTATGCCCGGCGGCCAGGTGGCGCTCCATGTCGCTTGCCTGGGGAGCGGTGACGCCGGCCGGATCGATCAGCGCCAAGGTCAGTACGCGCTCGGGCGAAGTGGCCGCCAGCCAGGCGGCGAGGTAACCGCCCATGGAATTGCCGACCACATGGACCTTGTCCAGGCCACAGGCGTCGAGCAACTCGATCACCCGTCGGGCCTGGGTCGGGATGTCATAGCCGCCGCCGGCCTTGAAGCCGGTTTCGCCATGGCCGGCCAGGTCGGGCACCACCACCCTGTAGTCGCCGACAAAATGCCGGGCAAAACGCAGCCACAGATTCTTGTCGGCGCTGTAGCCATGCAGCATCAGGATGCTGCCGGACGCTTCATATGGCCCGCCTTGCCAGGTCGACACGGTCATCTCACTGATGGGGACGGTGATCTTGTGCAACCGGTAGAGCCGTGCTTCCAGCGCCGTGCCCATGTCGTACAGCACATGACCGATGCCTGGATACGTCAACCAGCTCCAGGCGATAAACACGGCAAGGACTACCCACAACACCAGCATGTTTTGCCCTCCATGGGTCAGGACAGAATGAGTTAAGTGAAGCTGAAACCCGGGCATATCGCGATGACAGGGCCGCTTTTGCTTTGATACCAACCATGACAGCCGCCTGATGAGTCATGTATAGCCAAGATCTGTGGCAGGGCGGGGCATTTGAAGAAGAATAAATACCCCTTCATTCACGGATGTCTATTGGGTGCTGCCCTGATAGACGCCAGGCAACCCCGCTGACCTGGGAAGCTCGCGATGCAGAGGTTTCCAGGCAAAGCCACTTGCGGCCACGGGGCTGAGATGGCCACCTGCTGTCTAGAGCCTTGGGTCATTGTCGGGTAGGGTGCCTGTGGCACTCTTTCGATACGGAACAAGGATGAAATCATGACGATGACCGCTCTTCGCACTCGCCTGGCCGTCAGTCTCGGCCTGAGCCTGGCCCTTGGCGCCTTCGCCCCCATGGCCTTTGCGCAGCCCCACCAGCAAGTCCTGGTCGATGCCGAGCAATACAAGGGCGAAGCCCTGAAGCTGTTGGAACGGCTGGTGAATATCGACTCCGGCTCCGGGTATGTACCGGGGCTGAGCCAGGTCGGTGACATTGCCATCGACGAATTGAAGAAGCTGGGCGCCACCATCGAGAAGGTGCCGAATTCGGACGGTACCCAGCACATCCTGGCGACCCTCAAGGGCACCGGCAAGGCGAAGATCCTGCTGATGGCCCACATGGACACGGTGTTCAAGGAAGGCTCGGCCGCCGAGCGTCCGTTCCACATCAAGGACGGTCGCGCCTATGGGCCGGGGGTGATGGACGACAAGGGCGGCATCGTAGCCGGTATCTACGCGTTGAAGATCCTCAAGAACCTCGACTTCAAGAATTACGCGCAGATCACCTTCCTGCTGGATGCCAGCGAAGAAACCGGCTCGGACGTGGCCACCGACCTGATCAAGAAAACCGCCAAGGCCCATGACGTGACCCTCAACCTGGAACCGGGTCGCCCGGCTGATGGCTTGGTGGTTTGGCGCAAGGGCAGTGCCACCGCGCTGGTGGAGGTCAAGGGCAAGGCGTCCCACGCCGGTGTCGCGCCGGAACTGGGGCGTAATGCGGCGATGGAAGCCGCGCACCAGATCCTGCAGCTGGGCAAGCTCGGCGACGCGGAAAAGAAAACCACCATCAACTTCACCGTGCTCCAGGCTGGCGACCGGACCAACGTGATCCCCGACCGGGCTAGCGCCAAGGCTGACGTGCGGGCGGCGGTGCCGGAGGAGTTCGACCGCATCGAAAAAGACCTGGCGCGGGTGTCGCAGGACAAATTGATCGCCGACACCGAAGTCACCACCAGCCTCAAGCGCGGCCTGCCACCGATGCCGCAGACGGCGGAGTCGGATCGATTGATGGCCATGGCCCAAGGGATCTATGGCGAACTGGGGCGCAAACTCACCGAAGAAGGCAGCGGCGGCGCGGCGGATGCCAGCTTGTCGGCCGGGGTGGGTACGCCGACGCTGGATGGTTTTGGCATTGTCGGTGGCAACATCCATACGCCGGAGGAATACGCGGAGGTTGAGAGCGTAGTGCCAAGGATTTATCTGTTGTCGCGGATGATCATGGAGTTGGCGGGGCGCTAATAGTCAACCAGGCACAAACCGTCGGGGCAAAGGCAAACCTGTTGTGGGAGCAAGCTTTGCTCCCACAGGCCTCTGGTGTGCTCCAGAGGCGGTGAGTCGGTTAGCGCGGGTCGATGTTATCCAGCGCCCGGTTCGCCAGCAATCCGCTCAGTTCGATCAACTGCTGGATGCCCAGGGCAATGTGTCGCCTCGGGCCTTCCAGGTCGAAGGCCAGATTGCTGACCATGGCATTGGCCGAGGCCAGGTTTTCACTGAGATTGGCGAGCAGGGATTCGGTGTCGACGCCGTTGACGACCGTGAAGAGTTGGCTTGGATCAGGCTCGGGTTTGTCGGGTTTGGGTTTGAGGTAGTAGTCGAGGGCGCGGTCAGCGGCTTCGTCGAATTCTTTTGAGTTGTGGGTCGTTGGATCGGAATCCGGCGGGTTGGGTGTTGCTTTGAACATGGATGAAACTCCTTGGTTATTGGAGCCGCAACCTTTTGCTACCAAACATTAGGTGGCGGCTATACGCAGGTTGGTAGACCGGGTACCAAGGCAAACCCAGCGCGCCACAAGGGCGCCCCGCGCACAGCCGCCATAATAAATATGCCGGAGCTGTGCGCCTTAGTTTTACCCGGGCTACCAAACCCGATCGCTGATCTGTCAGCGACCGGAAAACGATAGAGCCGGGCCTCCAGGCGCACAAGCCGGCGGATTCTGGCGTAGTTGTAGGCAATGGCGCAAGGCGACTTGGCTTGTTCCTACATCGAAGTTAGCGGGATAAACAACAAGCTATTGTGGCGAGGGGATTTATCCCCGTTGGGCTGCGAAGCAGCCCTAAAACCTGACAGTGAGGTATCTCAGATAGATTGCGTAGCGCCTTTGGGGGCTGCTTCGCAGCCCAACGGGGATAAATCCCCTCGCCACAAAAAGCGGGTTCGTCTTTTGATGGCGGCGTTGCTAGTAAACCCAAACTTCCACCCGCCGATTCCTGATCCGCCCTCCATCTTCATTATTGGCCGCCACCGGCATCAGCGCACCGAAGCCGCGCACTTCGCGCAGGGTCACCCCGTACTTGACCAGTTCACGTCGCACCGCCATGGCCCGCAGTTTGGACAAGAGATCCGCCCGCGCCGGGTCGTCCTTGGCGTCACCGAAACCCACCAGCGTCACGCGCCGCTCGGTCTTGCCGTGCTTCTGGATATAGTCGAGCACCCGGCCCAGATCCTGATGAGCCTTGTTGTCGAGGTTGGCACTGCCTTCTTCGAAGCGAAAATTCACGCTCAGGCGTTGGGCATGACGACTCAGGGCCTGGTAACCCTCGGGCATCAGTGCATTGGGGGTGACGGCCATGGCCTGGACGGTCTGGGCGATGAACCCATTGGCCGCGACGATGGCCTGGCCCTGGTCGCTTTGGGTGAACTCGACCAGCGCCGTGGCCCACGGGTTGGTTTCCCGGGGCGGCAGGTAGAAGAACAGCCGGCGGGACAAGGGATAGTCTTCGGTGGCGATCAGGTGGTTCAACGGCAACATGGGTTGCGAGTCGCCGTCGACAATCGCCAGCGCCTTGGCCTGGCGTATGTAGGGCAAACCGATGAAACCGATGCCTTGCGGGTCCTGGCTGACCGCGTCGGACAACTGTTCGCTGGATTCGAAGCGCCGCGCTGAAGGATCCAGCCGTTTTCCCTGGCGGCTGAGCACCAGCTCCTTGAAGGTATCGTAGGTGCCGGATTGTTCATCGCGGGCATACAGATGAATCGCCCCGCCAGTAACGCCCACTGCCTCCCAGGTTTTCGCCTCGCCACTGAATATCCGTGCCAGTTGCAGGGTATCGAGCTGACGTAGCGGGTTCTGCGGATGAAGAATAATCGCCAGGCCATCAATGGCGATGACCTGCTCGGCGGTGGGACTTTTCAGGTCGCCCAGGGACGACAGTTCCTTCAGCTCACCGTCCTTGATCGGTCGCGAAGAGGCGGCCAGGTCGGCGTTGCCCTGCTTGAGGGCGGCGAAACCGGTGCTGGAGCCGTGAGCCGCGATGTCCACTTCTACCCGCCGGCCGTCGACGGTCTGGCCGACGATGCGCTGCTCGTTGTCGCGACCGGTGATTTCGCTGCTGACCCTGAGCAGCCCCTGATCTTCCATCAAGCCCCTGACCAGGGCCGGCTCGAGCGCCGCGCCGATGGTGTTGGAACCTTGGAGGCGCAGGGCCGGGCCCTGTTCGGGAATGGGCAAACTGCCGGCCGATGCCATGGACGGTAACCAGAGGCCGATGAAACAGACAACGCGCAGCCGCATGCCGACACCTTCTGAACCCGAGGAAGTGCCGGAAGATTAAGTCAGTCAGGTTACTGAAAGGTGACAGGGTTGCGACTTGTCAGGCGCGGCAGGGCAATGGGGTCGCAGAATCAGAAAGTTTCTGTGGGAGCAAAGCTTGCTCGCGATTCAGGCGGCACGGTTCAACTGCAGGACCGTGTCATCGTTCATCGCGAGCAAGCTTTGCTCCCACAGCGGTTTGGTGTGACGCGGTCAGCTCAACTGCAGCCAGATCGGCGCGTGGTCCGACGGTTTTTCCATGCCCCGCAGCTCATAGTCCACCCCGGCGTCCTTGACCCGTGGCAGCAGGCCGTGGGAGGTGAGGATCAGGTCGATGCGCAGGCCGCGCTTGGGCTCGTCTTCGAACCCGCGGCTGCGGTAGTCGAACCAGCTGAAGCGGTCGGTGACGTCCGGGTTCAGGTGGCGGAAGCTGTCCACCAGGCCCCAGTTTTTCAGGCGGGCCATCCACTCGCGTTCTTCCGGCAGGAAGCTGCATTTGCCGGTCTTCAGCCAGCGCTTCATGTTGTCCGGGCCGATGCCGATGTCGCAGTCTTCCGGGGAAATGTTCACGTCACCCATCACCACCAGCGGCTGATCGTTGCTGAAGCGGCTTTCCAGCAGTTGCTGCAAATCGCTGTAGAAACGCTCCTTGGCCGGGAATTTGGTCGGGTGGTCGCGGCTTTCACCTTGTGGGAAATAGCCGTTCATGATGGTCACCGGTACGCCGTTGGCATCGGCGAAGGTGCCCCAGATGAAGCGCCGCTGGGCGTCCTCGTCGTCGCCCTCGAAGCCTTTGTACAGGCTCAGCGGCGCCTGGCGGGAGAGCAGGGCGACGCCGTAGTGGCCTTTTTGTCCGTGGTAATGCACGTGGTAACCCAGGGCCTGGATTTCGGCCAGGGGGAACTGTTCGTCGTGGACCTTGGTTTCCTGCAGCCCGATCACATCCGGCTGGTGCTTCTCGATCAGCGCCGCCAGCTGATGGGGACGGGCGCGCAGCCCGTTGATGTTGAAGGAGACGATCTTCATGGTCGGCTGTCCTGGCAAAACTGCGATGCTAGCTGACATGTGGGAAGGGAGCCAGCGTGGCAGTAGGACAAATGCGCTGCTAATGTCCTGTGGGTGTAGGAACGATCGCAACCCAATCGGGTTCGTACTCAATAAGAGCTGGGCCTCACCGAGCCTCGCCCCAGGAGATCCAACGCCATGCCTGAAACCGCCATCGCCGACGTCCATATGCTCGACAGTGGTTATTCCCGTGAAGCCCGTTCGTTGTTGTACCAGGCCTATCGCCATGAGCCTACCTTCAGCTACCTGTTCGAATCCGAGCGTCCAGGTTATGAACAGCGGGTCCGGGCCACGGTGCGTGAGTTGGTCAAGCAGCATTTTCTCCAGGACCTGCCGGCCATTGGCCTGCTGGTCAACGACCGCCTGATCGGCATCGCCCTGATCGCCCCGCCGCAGCGACGCCTGGGTATCACCGAAAGTTGGGCCTGGCGTCTGCGCATGGTCTTGAGCACCGGTTTTCGCTGCACCCGACGCTACTTGGAATACCACGCGGCGGTGTTGGCCTGCCTGCCTTCGGATGCAGTGCATGTACTGCCGCTACTGGGGGTGCACCCACAGTTCCAGGGCAAACATTTCGGTGAACAGTTGCTTGAGGCGGTCCATAACTGGTGTGCGGTGGACGAGCATTCCCAAGGCGTGGTGCTGGACACCGGCAACCCGCGTTACCTTGAGTTCTATAAGCGCCAGGGTTACGAGGAAATTGGTGAAGTTGCTGTAGGACCGATCCGCGAGCATGTGTTCTTCCACGCCAACCCGCAGGTTCTGCAAAGCGCAACGGCATAGTCGGCCGAACTTTTGCGAAATGTCCGGCTCTATCAGGCACCTACGCTCGTGATAGCATCCGCGCCATGAACCTCCCAGGAAGAATGACCGGTGGCGCGCTTTTGCTGTCCCTCAGCTGCGCGGCACTGGCAAACAGTGAGTTGGAAGTACGAGTCCAGCCGTCCAACGATGAACTCAAGGCCAACGTAGAAGGTTACATCGGTGGCTTGGGGGATCGTGACGAGGAGGCCTTGCTGCGCTTCAGTCGCGGCGCCGAGGAGCAGGCGCGCAAGGCCGCCCAGGCGCTGGGCTACTACCAGCCGCAGATCGACAGTGAGGTCAAGGGCGGCAAGGACCCACGCCTGGTGCTGACCATCGACCCGGGCGAGCCTGTGCACTTGCGCAATGTCACCGTGCGCATCGATGGCCCGGCGGCGTCGCTCAAAGCCTTTCGCGTGCCCAGCAACGCCGCCCTCAAGCCTGGCGCGGTGCTCAACCATGGTCGCTATGAAGATGCCAAGCGAGTGATCCAGAACCAGGCCTCGCGCTATGGTTTTTTCAGCGGACGCTTTACCCGGCAGAAACTCTTGGTGGACCCCCAGGCAGGCATCGCCGACATTGAACTGGTCTACGACAGCGGCCCGCGCTATGCCTTGGGCCCGGTGCGCTTCGAGGGCGACACGCCATTCGACGAAGAGCTGCTACAGCGCATGGTGCCGTTCAAGGCCGGCACGGCGTACGACTCCGAACTCATCGCAGAGCTCAACCAGGCCCTGCAATCGAGCGGCTATTTCGAAGGCGTGCGCGTGGATGCCGCGCCCACCGCCGCCACCGATAACGTGATCCCGGTGGCGGTCAAGCTCGACACGCGCAAGCCGCGGACCATGGGCCTGGGCCTGGGTTTTTCCACCGACGTCGGCCCGCGGGCGAAAGCCAACTGGACGCGCCACTGGGTCAACCCCCAGGGCCATAGCTATGGCTGGGAAGCGGAAGTGTCGGCGCCCCGGCAGAACGTCGGCCTGTGGTACGACGTGCCGCTGGACCCGCCGCTGACCGACAAGATGCGCTACGCCGGCGGTTATCAATATGAAGAACTGGCCGGCACCGACAGCCTCAGCAAACTGCTGACCGTGGGCCCGGAATGGCACAGCAAGTTGCCCAGTGGCTGGCAGCGGGTGGTGTCGCTCAAATGGCAGCGCGAGGAGTACCGCCTCGGTGACGATGCGGGCCTGAGCACGCTGCTGATGCCGGGCGTGAGCTATTCCTACCTGCGCAGCGACAACCGCATCGATCCGCACAACGGTTACCGCTTGCAGTTCGACACCAAGGTCGCCAAGGAGGGCCTTGGTTCGGACAACAACCTTTTATATGGCACCGCCATGGTCAAGGGCCTGACCACAGTGTTCGACAAGCATCGGCTGCTGGCTCGGGCGCAGATCGGCGGCAGCGCCACCAATGGCTACAGATCCATCCCGCCGTCCCTGCGCTTTTTCGCCGGTGGCGACCAGAGCGTGCGCGGTTATGACTACCAGAGCCTGTCGCCGGAAAACTCCGAGGGCGACCGTATTGGCGGTCGCTACATGGTCGCTGGTAGCCTCGAATACCAGTATTCAATCGCGGAAAAATGGCGGCTGGCGACGTTCGTCGACCAGGGCAACTCGTTTAACAGCCTTGAACTGCCGAGCCTCAAGACCGGCGTGGGTGTTGGCGTGCGCTGGGTATCGCCGGTGGGCCCGATCCGCCTCGACCTGGCCCATGCGATGGACGACGACGGCGGTATCCGATTGCACTTTTCCATGGGGCCTGAGCTGTGAAGCGTGGTGTGAAAATAACGCTGCTGGCGGTTGCCGGGGTGTTGCTGGCACTGGTGCTGGCCTTGAGCGTTGTGTTGGGCACGGCATTCGGCAGCCGTTGGGCCCTCGGCCTCGTGCCGGGGCTGAGCGTGGAGAATTTCCAGGGCCGCCTGGGCGGGCAGTGGAGCGCCGATCACCTGTTGTGGCAGCAGGACGCCAGTCGCGTGGAGGTGGATCGGCTGATATTCGCCTGGTCGCCGCTGTGCCTGGCACGCATGACCCTCTGCATCGAACAGCTCAAGGCTGACCAGGTCGCCTTGCAATTGCCAGCCTCTGCCGATGAACCGAGCAGCGGCCCGATCAGCTTGCCGGACCTGGACTTGCCGTTCGCTATCGAACTTGGCGATGTGCAGGTCGGCAGCCTGTCGTTCAACGGCAGCGAGCAGCTCAAGGGCCTGCAATTGGTTGCCCATTGGACCGCCGAGGGCCTGCAGATCGATTCGGTGCAATTGCAGCGCGACGAGTTGAGCCTGAAACTGTCCGGCTTGCTGAAGCCGGGCGGCGACTGGCCGTTGAGCGCCGAGGGCCGGTTGACCTTGCCAGCGCCGGGCGCCACGCCCTGGGCCCTGGACCTGAAAGTCGACGGCAACCTGCTCAAGACCCTCAACCTCAAGGCCGGCAGCAGCGGTTACCTGCAAGGCCAGTTGACCGGTGAACTGCAACCGCTGGCGGACAACCTGCCGGCCAAGGTGCGTATCACCGCCGACGGCTTCAGGGCGAGTGCCGATCTGCCAGACACTTTGTTGCTCAACCAACTGGAATTGACCGGCGAAGGCGACCTGAAAAATGGCTATCGACTGCTCGGCAAGGCGACATTGCCCGCCGAGAAAGGGCCGGTGGCGTTGTTGCTGCAAGGCAGCGTGGACGCCAATGGCGCACAGATCGCCGGCCTGGATCTTGATGCCGGCGATCAGCGAAGCCTGAAACTCAGCGGGCAATTGGACTGGCGCGAAGGCCTGCGCGCCGAGGCGAAAGTCGCCTGGCTGGATTTCCCCTGGCATCGCCTCTATCCGCTGATCGACGAGCCGCAGGTGACATTGCGCAGCTTCGACGGCGAAGTCTCCTACACCGATGGCAAATACCTGGGCAACTTCCAGGCCGCACTGGACGGCCCTGCCGGGGCCTTCAGCCTGGACAGCCCGTTCAGCGGCGATCTGAGGCAAATCCATTTGCCGCAACTCAAGCTCGCGGCGGGGCAGGGCAAGGCCGAAGGGCACCTGAGCCTGCAATTTGCCGATGGCATTGCCTGGGACACGGCGCTGCAACTGTCGGCCATCAACCCGGCGTACTGGCTGGGCGAATTGCCTGGGACCCTGGCCGGGCCGTTGCGCAGCAAAGGGGCGATGAAGAACGACCATCTCGAGCTCGATGCGGACCTGGATCTCAAGGGCAAGTTGCGTGGCCAACCGGCGCTGTTCCAGGCCAAGGCCAGCGGCGCCGGCGAGCAGTGGAACCTCAGCGCCCTGGACATCCGCCTGGGGGACAACCGCATCAACGGCACCGGCAGCCTGCAAGAAAAACTCACTGGCCAGATCGATATCAAACTCTCGCGCCTGGCCCAACTGTGGCCGCAATTGCGCGGCCAAGTCGTCGGCCGTGTCGATGTGGCCGGCACGCTCAAGGC
This sequence comes from Pseudomonas sp. 43mfcvi1.1, assembly GCF_900115935.1. Taxonomy (NCBI): domain Bacteria; kingdom Pseudomonadati; phylum Pseudomonadota; class Gammaproteobacteria; order Pseudomonadales; family Pseudomonadaceae; genus Pseudomonas; species Pseudomonas sp. 43mfcvi1.1. Next base: position 206,165 of record NZ_UETT01000009.1, read on the forward strand.
GCCCCAAGGCAAGCTCGGCCTGCAAGGCACGCAACTGGCGTTGCAGGACAATCGCCTGCAAAGCCTGAACCTCGATGCGACGCTCGACAGCGCCCAGCGCGGCAAGCTCGATCTCAAGGCCAGCGGCATCCGCGTCGGCGAGACTTCGCTGGGCGTGCTGACCGTCAGCGGGCAGGGCGACATCAAGCAACAAAAGCTCAACCTGGACCTGCAAGGGCCACAGCTCGACACCACCCTGGCGCTCGATGGCACGCTCGACCAGGGCAATTGGCGCGGACGCCTGGCCAGCGGCGACGTGGAGGCTGGCGGTCAAGCCTGGCGCCTGCAAGCCCCGGCGAAACTGGAGCGCCTGGCCGATGGCACCCTCAACGTCGGTGCTCATTGCTGGCGTTCTGGCGAGGCCAGCCTGTGCGGTGAAGATCAGCGGCTGATGCCGGAACCGAAGCTGCGTTATCACCTCAAGCAATTCCCCATCGAAAGCCTGGCCCAGTGGATGCCCAAGGATTTTGCCTGGCAGGGCCGGCTCAACGCGGACCTGCAACTGGACTTGCCGGCCAGCGGCCCGAATGGCCGGATCCTGGTGGACGCCAGCGGCGGTACTTTAAGGATCCGCGACAAGGAGCAATGGCTGGACTTTCCATACCAGACCCTGACGCTCAACAGTCGCCTGACCCCCAGGCGCATCGACACCGACCTGAATTTTGTCGGCACCAGGCTCGGCGAACTGATGCTCCAGGCGCAGATCAACCCGCTACCGGCCAGCAAGCCCCTGAGCGGTTCGTTCCGCCTGAGCGGCCTGGACCTGTCGGTGGCCCGGCCGTTCGTGCCGATGGTGGAAACCCTCACCGGGCATCTGAGCGGCAGCGGGACCCTGGCCGGTGGTTTGCTCGCGCCCCAGGTCAACGGCAACCTGCTGCTCAGCGACGGCGAGGTGTCTGGCCCGGAACTGCCGGTCAGCCTTGAGGCCTTGCAGGTGCGGGCGATGATTGCCGGCGAAACGATACGGCTCGACGGCGACTGGAAAAGTGGCAAGAGCGGGCAGGGCCGCTTGAGTGGCACTGTCGGTTGGGGCGACGCCCTGACCATGAACCTGGCCCTCAGGGGCTCGCAACTGCCGGTCACCGTCGAGCCCTATGCGGTGCTCGACGTGGCGCCGGACCTCAATATCACGATGCACGGCGAGCAGCTTTCCATTGCCGGCAAGGTGCTGGTGCCCAAAGGTGAGATCACCATCCGTGAACTGCCGCCGTCCACCGTCAAGGTTTCCGATGACACCGTGATCGTCGGCCACCAGACCGAGGAGGGCAAGGCGCCGCTGGCCATGGCGATGGACATTGATGTGATCGTCGGCCAGGACAAACTCGCGTTCTCGGGGTTCGGCCTGACGGCCAATGTGCAAGGCCAGGTTCACATCGGCGACAACATGGATACCCGCGGCGAGCTCTGGCTCAACGACGGTCGCTATCGCGCCTACGGGCAACGATTGACGGTGCGCCGGGCGCGACTGCTGTTCGCCGGCCCCATCGACCAGCCCTACCTGGACATCGAAGCGATCCGCCAGACCGACGACGTGATCGCCGGCATCCGCTTGAGCGGCAGTGCCGAGCAACCGACCACGCAAATCTTCTCGGAGCCGGCCATGAGTCAGGAGCAGGCGTTGTCCTACCTGGTGCTGGGCCGACCGCTGAGCACCACCGGCGAGGACAACAACATGCTCGCCCAGGCGGCGCTGGGCCTGGGCTTGATGGGCAGTTCGGGGGTGACCAGCAGCCTGGCCAACAACCTGGGCATCGATGATTTCCAGCTCGACACCCAGGGCAGCGGCAATGCCACCAGCGTGGTCGCCAGCGGCAACCTGTCGGAAAAGCTCAGCCTGCGCTACGGCGTCGGCGTGTTCGAACCGGCCAACACCATCGCCCTGCGCTACAAGCTCAGCAAGAAGGTCTACCTCGAAGCCGCCAGCGGCGTGGCCAGCTCGCTGGACATCTTCTACAAGCGCGATTTCTAAACCCTCCCTGAATCCTCCATGTCCAATGTGGGAGCGAGCCTGCTCGCGATAGCGCAGTGACATTCAGCATCTTCGTTGACTGACACACCGCTATTCGCGAGCAGGCTCGCTCCCACATTTTTATCTGCGTTTGTCTGTTAGTGCATAGCAACCTAACTATTTGATTGACATTCGCTGCCTAAGCAGTAATATCTCGACATACATTCACTGCCTAGGCAGCAAACGGTGGTCAGATGAAGCACTTCACCCCAGACAACTTCCACAATTGCCATCTCGGCATGCTGCTCGGCCGCACCGCGTTGCTCAAGGACCGAATCATCGATACCCACATGGAACCTGTCGGCATCACCGCCGCGCAGTTCAAGGTATTGATCATCATGGCCCAGTACGGCATCGAGACACCGGCCGAGCTGTGTCGCTACCTGTCCCTGGACAGCGGCTCGATGACGCGGATGCTCGATCGCCTGGAGCAGAAAGGTTTCCTGGCCCGCGAACGTTCCGCCCAGGATCGCCGGCAAGTGCGCCTGGTGCTGACTGAAGCCGGCCAGGCCCTCGCCGATCGCCTGCCGTTTATCGGTGCCGAGGCCATGAACCAGTTGGCCAGCGCCATCAGCCCCGAGGAGTTGCAAACCCTCGAACAGATCCTCAAGAAAATTCTGCTCGCCGCCGGTGACCCCATTACCGTGTCGCGACTGGGGGAAAAATGAAGCGTAAAACCTTGCGTACCCGATTAAGCCTGGTGGTCTTGGCCATGAGCCTGGCCGGTTGTGCCAGCTACAGCGGCTTGAAGACCGAAGGCGTCAGCCTCGAGGCCCAGAGCCTCAAGGCCGGGCAATCCCTGAACGGTGTCACGCTGTCACCGGCCGCGTGGCCGAAAAGCGATTGGTGGAAAAGCCTTGGCGACCCGCAACTCGATGGCCTGATCCGGGAAGCCTTGCGCGATAGCCCGGACATGCAGATCGCCAGCGCCCGAGTGCATCAGGCCAGTGCTGCCGCCTATGCCGCCAACGCGGCGCGCATGCCGACCCTGGATGCCAGCGGCGGCGTCAGCCGTTCGCGCCTGTCCCGTGACCAGGACCCGCAAGGGCTGGGTGAGGCGTATAGCACCCTGCGCACGCTGGGTGTGGATTTCAATTACACCTTCGACCTCTGGGGCGGCCAGCGTGCTGCCTGGGAAGCCGCCCTGGGCCAGGCCCGCGCCGCCGAGATCGATCGCCAGGCCGCGCAACTGACCTTGGCCGCCGACGTGGCCCGGGCCTACAGCGACCTGGGCCAGGCCCACATCATTTATGACCTGGCCACCGAGGACCTCAAGCGCACCCGACAGATGCTCGACCTGAGCAAGCGTCGCCTCACTGCCGGGATCGACAGCGAATATCAGTTCCAGCAGACCGAAAGCCTGGAAGCCAGCGCCGATGCCTCCCGGATCGATGCGGAGAAACGCCTGCAAAGCGCCAAGATCGCCCTGGCGGTCTTGCTCGGCAAGGGCCCGGACCGCGGCAATGAAATCGCCCGGCCCAATGTGCTGCAAGCCAGCGCGGTCGCCTTGCCGTCGAATCTGCCTGCCGAGTTGCTGGGGCGGCGTCCGGACTTGGTCGCGGCGCGTTGGCGGGTCGAGGCGGCGAGCAAGGACATCGAGGCCGGCAAGACCAACTTCTATCCCAATCTCAACCTGAGTGCGGCGGCCGGGACACGCTCGCTGCTGGGCGATGCGATGTTCGGCTCGGCCAGCCGCTTCTTCAATGTGGCGCCGACGGTGTCGTTGCCGATCTTCGATGGCGGCCGCTTGCGAGCGGACCTGGATGCCCGGGACGCCGATTACGACCTGGCGGTGGCGCAATACAACAAAAGCCTGGTCACGGCCCTTGGCGATGTCAGCGACACCATCAACCAGTTGCGTGACATCGCCCGCCAGATCGGCGCCCAGCAGCATGCCACCGATATCGCCCAGAGCTCCTACGACACGGTGGTCCAGCGCTACGGCTCGGGTATCGGTAATTACCTGGACGTGCTGAGCATCGAGCAGCAATTGCTCCAGGCCCAGCGCCAACTGGCGAACCTGAATGCCGAGCAGATCGATTTGTCGATTCAACTGATGCAGGCCCTGGGCGGTGGTTTCGAGGCCCAGACCCTGGCGGCGGCCACCCCGGCCTCTGCTACGCCGAATAACTGATTCGAGGTACTTGTCATGGCTACTGCCGAAACGACTCAATCCGAACATGCGCAAGACAGCAACCCACGCAAGCGCAAGGTCATGCTGGTGACGCTGACGCTGCTGGTCATTCTCTCGGGCCTGGGTGTCTGGGCCTGGCACGAACTGTATGGTCGCTGGAGCGAAAGCACCGACGATGCCTATGTGAACGGCAACGTAGTGGAAATCACACCGCAAGTCACCGGCACCGTGGTGAGCATCGGTGCCGACGACGGCGACCTGGTGCGTGAAGGCCAGGTGCTGGTGCAGTTCGACCCGAACGATGCCGAAGTCGGGCTGCAAAGTGCCCAGGCCAACCTGGCCCGGACCGTGCGCCAGGTGCGTGGCTTGTACAGCAACGTCGATGGCATGCGGGCGCAGGTCAATGCGCAAGAGGCCGAAGTGCAGAAGGCCCAGGAAAACTACAGTCGACGCAAGAACCTGGCGGCCGGCGGGGCGATTTCCCAGGAAGAACTGTCTCACGCCCGGGATGACTTGACCTCGGCGCAGAACGCCTTGGCCAATGCCCGGCAACAACTCAAGACCACCAGCGCCCTGGTGGACGATACCGTGGTGTCGTCCCATCCCGACGTGCAATCCGCCGCCGCGCAATTGCGCCAGGCCTTCCTGGCCAACGCCCGCAGCACCTTGATTGCACCTGTCACCGGTTATGTCGCCAAACGCACCGTGCAACTGGGCCAACGGGTGCAGCCAGGCACGGCGTTGATGGCGGTGATCCCGCTGGATCAGCTGTGGATCGATGCCAACTTCAAGGAAACCCAACTGCGCGACATGCGCATCGGCCAGCCGGTGGACATCGAGGCCGACCTGTACGGCAGCGATGTGAAGTACAGCGGCACCATCGACAGCCTCGGCGCCGGCACCGGCAGCGCGTTTGCCTTGCTGCCGGCACAGAACGCCACGGGTAACTGGATCAAGATCGTCCAGCGGGTGCCGGTGCGCATTCATGTCAATGCCCAGGAGCTGGCCGAGCATCCGCTGCGGATCGGCCTGTCGACCCTGGTCAGCGTCAATCTGCGCGACCAGAGCGGCCCGGTACTGGCCCAGCAGCCACCGCAGAAAGCCTCGTTCAGCACCCAGGTCTATGACCGGCAACTGGCCGATGCCGACGCGATGATCTCGCGGTTGATTCACGAAAACAGCGCGGTTGCGAGCAAGACTGCCCAGCGCTGATCACCCTGTGGGAGCCGAGCTTGCTCGCGATAGCGGCATGGCAGGCAACAAAGATATTGGCTGTAAGGGCCCCATCGCGAGCAAGCTCGGCTCCCACAGGTTTTGTGTTTTGTTCAATGGTTCAGGTAGTCCTGGAACCTGTGGGAGCAAGGCTTGCCCGCGATTCACCACCGTCGCTTCATAGGATTTCGCAATGAGCAATAACGCGTCTTTCACGCCGCCCAGCCTGTTGCTCAGCACCATCGGGCTGTCGCTGGCGACGTTCATGCAAGTGCTCGACACCACCATTGCCAACGTCGCCTTGCCGACCATTTCCGGCAACCTGGGCGTCAGTTCGGAGCAGGGCACCTGGGTCATTACCTCGTTCGCGGTGAGCAACGCCATCGCCTTGCCGCTCACTGGCTGGTTGAGCCGACGGTTTGGCGAGGTGAAGCTGTTTTTGTGGGCGACGATGCTGTTCGTGCTCGCTTCGTTCTTGTGTGGCATTTCCACTTCGATGCCAGAACTGATTGGTTTTCGCGTACTCCAGGGGCTGGTCGCCGGGCCGTTGTACCCGATGACCCAGACCTTGCTGATCGCGGTGTACCCGCCGGCCAGGCGCGGCATGGCCCTGGCCTTGCTGGCGATGGTCACGGTGGTGGCGCCGATTGCCGGGCCGATCCTCGGTGGTTGGATCACCGACAGCTACAGCTGGCCGTGGATCTTTTTCATCAACGTGCCCATCGGGGTCTTCGCGGCGATGGTGGTGCAACAACAGCTCAAGGCGCGGCCGGTGGTCACCAGCCATCAACCGATGGACTACGTAGGGCTGATCACGCTGATCATCGGGGTCGGCGCGCTCCAGGTGATCCTCGACAAAGGCAACGACCTGGACTGGTTCGAATCGAACTTCATCATCATCGGAGCACTGATTTCGCTCATTGCCCTGGCGGTGTTCGTGATCTGGGAAATGACCGACCGCCATCCGGTGGTCAATCTGCGGCTGTTCGCCTATCGCAACTTTCGCATCGGCACCATTGTGCTGGTGGGGGGCTACGCCGGGTTCTTCGGCATCAACCTGATCCTGCCGCAGTGGTTGCAGACCCAGATGGGCTACACCGCGACCTGGGCCGGGCTGGCAGTGGCGCCCATCGGTATCCTGCCGGTGCTGATGTCGCCCTTCGTCGGCAAGTACGCCCACCGGTTCGACCTGCGTGTGTTGGCCGGGTTGGCGTTCCTGGCCATCGGCCTGAGCTGCTTCATGCGCGCCGGGTTTACCAATGAAGTGGATTTCCAGCACATCGCGATGGTGCAGTTGTTCATGGGCATCGGTGTGGCGCTGTTCTTCATGCCGACCCTGAGCATCCTGATGTCGGACCTGCCACCGCACCAGATTGCCGACGGCGCCGGGCTGGCGACGTTCCTGCGGACCCTGGGCGGCAGCTTCGCCGCGTCCCTGACCACCTGGATCTGGATCCGCCGGGCCGACCAGCACCATGCCTACCTGAGCGAACACATCAGCACCTACGAGCCGGCCACCCGTGAAGCACTCAACCAGCTCGGCGGCGCGAGTGCCCCGGCCTATGCCCAGCTCGACCAGATCCTCACCAGCCAGGCATACATGCTCTCCACCGTGGATTACTTCACGTTGCTGGGATGGGGGTTCATGGGGTTGATCTTGCTGGTGTGGCTGGCCAAGCCGCCGTTCGTGGCGAAGGCGGGGCCTGCGTCGGCGGGGCATTGATTCAGAAGTGAAATGCAATCCAATGTGGGAGCGGGGCTGTGGGAGCAAGGCTTGCCCGCGATGCGGGCGACACGGTTCAACTGCAAGACCGTGTCATCGTTCATCGCGAGCAAGCTTTGCTCCCACAGGCCTACTCCCACAGGGGACATCTGCGCGCTTCAGTTGCCTGGCAACGCCAACTGCGCATTACCAAAACCAAACGGCGCCAACGCAAACCCTTGTTCATCCACCTGCAACGCCCAGCCTTGCTTGTCCCAATCTCCCAGCACGATGCGCCGGGCGGCGTGTTCGCCCAGTTGCAGCTTGTGGATGGCGGGGCGATGGGTGTGGCCGTGGATCAAGGTTCTCACGCCGTATTGCTGCATGATCCGCGGGATCTCTTCGGGCGTGACGTCGACGATGTCATTGGCTTTCATGCGTGTCTGCGTGCGGCTTTCGCTACGCAGTTTGCGCGCCAGTTTCTGGCGACTGCCCAGCGGCAGGTGACGCAGGATGAACAGCGTGACCGGATTGCGCAGCCAGCGCCGCAGCTTCATGTAGCCTTCGTCGCGGGTGCAGAGGCTGTCGCCGTGCATCAGCAGCACCGGCTCGCCGTTGAACTGCACGACACTCGGGTCCTTGAGCAGGGTGCAGCCGGCCGCTTTGCAAAAGGCCTGCCCCAGCATGAAGTCGCGATTGCCGTGCATCAGGAAGATGGCCGTGCCGCTGTCGCTCAATTCGCGCAGGGCCTGGCAGATGGAACGCTGGAACGGCGTCATGGCATCGTCGCCGATCCAGGCTTCGAAAAAGTCGCCCAGGATGTACAACGCTTGCGCCGAGCGGGCGCGTGTGGCGAGTAGATCCAGAAACGCCCGGGTGATGTCCGGGCGCTCCTCTTCCAGATGCAAATCTGAAATCAGCAGTATCACTCAATGATCTCGGCTTTCTCGATGATCACGTCTTCTGCCGGGACGTCCTGGTGGCCGGCCTTGGACGTGGTGGCGACGCCCTTGATCTTGTCGACCACGTCGGTGCCTTCGATCACTTCACCGAACACCGCATAGCCCCAACCTTGTACGGTCTTGGCGCTGTGGTTCAGGAAGCTGTTGTCGGCCACGTTGATGAAGAACTGCGCGGAGGCCGAATGCGGCTCCATGGTACGGGCCATGGCAACGCTGTACTTTTTGTTCGGCAGGCCGTTGTCGGCTTCGTTCTGAATGCTTGGGCGCTTGTCTTTCTTTTCCTTCATGCCAGGTTCGAAACCGCCGCCCTGGATCATGAAGTTGCCGATGACACGGTGGAAAACGGTGTTTTCGTAGTGGCCGGCCTTGACGTACTCAACGAAGTTGGCAACGGTCAGCGGTGCCTTTTCGGCGTTCAGTTGCAGGACGATGTCGCCGTGGTTGGTGGTCAGTTTGACTTGGGTCATGATCGCTACTCTTTCAAGGAATTCGTGGGTTTCGGGGCTTCACTGCCCGCAACCGGTCTGGCTGCAATCGGCCAGGTTGGGCAGTTTAGCGTGCCAGGCACGAATTTCGAGGCTGTTTTTCATCTGGTCGTCGATTAAATTCAATCGTTTACCGACCTGGCCTGTCAGGTGCTTGACAGCATCGGCTATGATACGGGCTTTGATTTATCAGGCCGCACCCGGCCGCGCACTTGTACGTTCAAGGATCCTATGAGCAAGCCCACTGTCGACCCTACCTCGAATTCCAAGACCGGCCCGGCCGTGCCGGTCAACTTCCTGCGCCCGATCATCCAGGCGGACCTGGACTCGGGTAAGCACACACAGATCGTCACTCGCTTCCCTCCGGAGCCCAACGGCTACCTGCACATCGGCCACGCCAAGTCGATTTGCGTGAATTTCGGCCTGGCCCAGGAGTTCGGCGGCGTCACGCACTTGCGTTTCGACGACACCAACCCGGCCAAGGAAGACCAGGAATACATCGACGCGATCGAAAGCGACGTCAAGTGGCTGGGTTTCGAATGGTCCGGTGAGGTGCGCTATGCCTCGCAATATTTCGACCAACTGCACGATTGGGCGGTGGAACTGATCAAGGCCGGCAACGCCTACGTGTGCGACCTGACCCCCGAGCAGGCCAAGGAATACCGCGGCAGCCTGACCGAGCCGGGCAAGAACAGCCCGTTCCGTGACCGCAGCGTGGAAGAGAACCTGGACCTGTTCGCCCGCATGCGCGCCGGTGAGTTCCCGGACGGTGCACGGGTGCTGCGCGCCAAGATCGACATGGCCTCGCCGAACATGAACCTGCGCGACCCGATCATGTACCGCATCCGTCATGCCCATCACCACCAGACCGGTGACAAGTGGTGCATCTACCCCAACTATGACTTCACCCATGGTCAGTCGGACGCTATCGAAGGCATCACCCACTCGATCTGCACCCTGGAGTTCGAAAGCCACCGGCCGTTGTACGAATGGTTCCTCGAGCACCTGCCGGTGCCGGCCCATCCGCGCCAGTACGAATTCAGCCGCCTGAACCTGAACTACACCATCACCAGCAAGCGCAAGCTCAAGCAACTGGTGGACGAGAAGCACGTCAACGGCTGGGACGACCCGCGCATGTCGACGCTGTCGGGCTTCCGTCGTCGGGGCTACACGCCAAAATCGATCCGCAACTTCTGCGAAATGGTCGGCACCAACCGTTCCGACGGCGTGGTGGACTTCGGCATGCTGGAATTCAGCATCCGTGACGACCTGGACCACAGCGCCCCGCGCGCCATGTGCGTACTGCGTCCGCTGAAAGTGGTCATCACCAATTACCCGGAAGGCCAGATCGAGAACCTCGAGCTGGCGCGTCACCCGAAAGAAGACATGGGCGTGCGCGTCCTGCCGTTCGCCCGGGAGATCTACATCGACCGTGAAGACTTCATGGAAGAGCCGCCAAAAGGCTACAAGCGCCTGGAGCCGGCCGGCGAAGTGCGCCTGCGCGGCAGCTACGTGATCCGCGCCGACGAAGCGATCAAGGATGCCGACGGCAACATCGTCGAGCTGCGCTGCTCGTACGACCCCGACACCCTGGGCAAGAACCCGGAAGGTCGCAAGGTCAAGGGCGTGATCCACTGGGTGCCGGCCGCTGCCAGCGTCGAGTGCGAAGTGCGCCTGTACGATCGCCTGTTCCGTTCGCCAAACCCGGAGAAGGCCGAAGACAGCGCCAGCTTCCTGGACAACATCAACCCTGACTCCCTGCAAGTACTCACTGGTTGTCGTGCCGAACCTTCGTTGGGCAACGCACAGCCGGAAGACCGTTTCCAGTTCGAGCGCGAAGGTTACTTCTGCGCGGATATCAAGGACTCGAAACCCGGTGCTCCGGTATTCAACCGTACCGTGACCTTGCGCGATTCCTGGGGTCAGTGATCAAGTCTTAAGGGAAACCCTGTGCTTACGATCTACAACACGCTCACCAAGAGCAAAGAAGTCTTCAAGCCGCTGGATGGCAACAAGGTCCGCATGTACGTCTGCGGCATGACCGTGTACGACTACTGCCACATTGGCCATGGTCGCAGCATGGTCGCTTTCGACCTGGTGACCCGCTGGTTGCGTTTCAGCGGTTATGACCTGACCTACGTGCGCAACATCACCGACATCGAAGACAAGATCATCAACCGTGCTCGCGAAAACGGCGAGCCTTACGATGCGTTGACCGAGCGCATGATCAAGGCCATGCACGAGGATGAGGCGCGCCTCAATATCCTCAAGCCGGATCTGGAACCACGGGCAACTGATCACATTCCTGGCATGCTGAGCATGATCCAGACCTTGATCGACAAGGGCTATGCCTACGCACCGGGCAATGGCGACGTGTACTACCGCGTCGCCAAGTTCATGGGCTACGGCAAGCTGTCGCGCAAGAAGATCGAAGACCTGCGCATCGGTGCGCGCATCGAAGTCGACGAATCGAAACAGGATCCGCTGGACTTCGTGCTGTGGAAGGCTGCCAAGCCGGGTGAGCCGAGCTGGGAGTCGCCGTGGGGCGCCGGGCGTCCGGGCTGGCACATCGAATGCTCGGTGATGTCCACCTGCTGCCTGGGTGAGACTTTCGACATTCATGGCGGCGGCAGCGACCTGGAATTCCCGCACCACGAAAACGAAATCGCCCAAAGCGAAGCGGCCACCGGCAAGACCTACGCCAACGCGTGGATGCATTGCGGCATGATCCGGATCAACGGCGAGAAGATGTCCAAGTCCTTGAACAACTTCTTCACCATCCGTGACGTGCTGGAAAAGTACCACCCGGAAGTCATTCGTTACCTGCTGGTGTCGAGCCACTATCGCAGCGCCATCAACTACTCGGAAGACAACCTCAAGGACGCCAAGGGCGCCCTGGAGCGTTTCTACCACGCGTTGAAGGGTATGCCGAATGTGCCGGCGGCCGGCGGCGAAGCGTTCGTTGCACGCTTTACCGAGGTGATGAACGACGACTTCGGCACGCCGGAAGCCTGCGCGGTGCTGTTCGAGATGGTGCGTGAGATCAACCGCCTGCGTGAGAGCGATCTCAATGCAGCGGCCGGTCTGGCGGCACGCCTGAAAGAACTGGCCAGCGTGCTGGGTGTGTTGCAACTCGAAGCCGATGATTTCCTGCAGGCTGGTGCCGAAGGTCGCGTGGACGCCGTCGAGGTCGAGGCATTGATCCAGGCGCGCCTGACCGCCCGGGCCAACAAGGACTGGGCCGAATCCGACCGCATCCGCGACCAGCTCACCGCCATGGGCGTGGTGCTGGAAGATGGCAAGGGCGGGACGACCTGGCGATTGGCGGACTGAAGTCTTACGCAATACCACTGTGGGAGCGAGCCTGCTCGCGATAGCGGAGTGTCAGGCAACATTTTTGTCGACTGATACACCGCCATCGCGAGCAAGCTCGCTCCCACATTGGATCTGTTGCAGTTTCCAATTTTTTGCCCGCCGCCAATCCCTGTGGGAGCCGTGCTTGCTCGCGATGACGGCGGTACATTCAGCATCATTGCAAACGGATACACCGCTATCGCGAGCAGGCTCGCCCCCACAGTTTTTTGCATGCCTACCCTGGCAATCATGGTTTTATGAGCTAGTACTGTCAGGTCGATTCGACGTTCTCTGACAGGGCTCTTCCATGTTGACTCATTGGTCTTTGGCGGCCATTCATCTTCTGGCGTTCGCCCTCGGGCTCTGGGCAGTGCTGACGCGCGGCACGGCGCTGCGACGCCTGGCGGGCGGTGTGGATGCGGTTCGCAATGTGTTGATTGCGGATAACGTATGGGGTGTGTCGGCGCTGGTATTGTTGGTGACCGGTGGGATGCGGGCGTTCGGTGGGTACGAAAAAGGTACGGATTATTACCTGCACCAGCCGCTGTTCCACCTGAAGATGACCTTGCTCCTGCTGATCCTGTTGCTTGAGATCGCGCCGATGATCGCCCTGATCAAATGGCGGATGGCACGGGGCAAAGGGGCGGCGATTGACTCTTCGAAAGCCGGTCGGTTGGCACGGATCAGCCATATCGAAGCCTTGCTGCTGATCTTGATGGTGGTTGCCGCCACTGGAATCGCGCGCGGCGTGAGCCTGGGCTGACGGACCGCGAACGCCCGCTTCGTCATCATTAAAACGAAACGTCTGACAGTCATGCCAAGAGCCATGCCATTAGTATCGATTCACGGGCGGGATGAAAGGAGGCGAGGGTAAGGCGCGGTCGATCGGAATCTTTAGCCAGCCATTGCGACGATGCAAACGGGCTGGCTGCGGACTGCTGCAATGTTCAGGGGGTTTGCGGCTTGTCGGGGGCGGTGAGGCCGGCCTGAATGCGCTGATAAATCTCTTCGCGATGCACCGCAACGTTTTTCGGGGCGTTGATGCCGATCCGGACTTGTTGGCCGCTAACGCCCAGAATGGTGATCGTAATGTCGTCACCAATGTTTATGCTTTCACCGACTTTGCGGGTGAGTATCAGCATGGTGTTCTCCTTGATTGCTTTATAGGGCACCTGATTCAGACAGTGCAGATGTCGGTACTGCTTATAGATTAGTGCTAAGTGTCACAATGTGGGTGCCTCTTTCTGACGTGCAGATGCAGCATTAATTCCCAGGGTGCGACTATACAGAGACGCCGGGCAGGATTCTCGTGTTTTGAGCACTGTTTGCGGCGATCTTGATGGGCACGGGTGCTAAAATCCGTGCCTCATGTCTTCCGGGGGAAACGTTGTGCGCAAATTGGCTTGGGTAATCGCGGTGTTGGTGCTGGCAGGGTGCGGTGAAGGGCGTGACATCGAAGCAGCGAAGCCGAAACCCGCCGCGACCTCTGCATCGGCCGCCGCTGCCGCGCCGCAGTGGGCCGTCGAGGTTCGTGGCGAGACGCCTCAGGCAGTCAGCGACCTGACCGGTTGGCTCATCGAACACAGCTTCATGTCGAACGTAGTGCGCGAGGGCGGCAAGGAGCGGGTCCTGGTCGGTCCTTTCAGCTCCAAGGCCGAGGCCGAAGCCAAGCAGGAGCAAGTGACTGCCGCCCTGGTCCGGGCGAAAAAGCGCAACATCGAGACGTTGGTAGTGGATTATCCGGCCACTCAATAACCGGACAGAACAAAACCTGTGGGAGCGAGCCTGCTCGCGATAGCGGTGTATCAGTCGACAAACTGTTGTCTGTCACTCCGCTATCGCGAGCAAGCTCGCTCCCACAGTCGGTTTGTGCTGTTCACGAATGCGAGGTCAACCGCAGGCCTTCATGTCCACTGGTCCCACGAATTCGTTTCCACGGCCCATGACGCACGCCACGCTCTGGTTGCGCTGACGCTCCCAGCTTTCGACCGGGTAGGTCTTGTCCCAGGCTTCGTACAGGCGCCGATCCTGTTTCGAGAGGCGCAGGCCATATTGCTTGCTCATGTAGAAATAGGTCCGGGCGATCATTCCCCGGATAGAAGGGCGGGGCATGACCTTCTTGGCCTTGAAATCCACCTGGGTCAGGCATGAACCGTATTGCCCCTTCTGCACCGGCAACCAGCCGAAACTGAAATTGCTGCGATCGCCATTCACTTCCCCGATGCTCGGCACCAGGTTGTGCAGGTCGGCCTCGGCCCGTTGATAGACCGGGTCGTAACGGGTGCAGTTTTTACGCCCGCCTTGTTGCCAGCATTGGCGCTGATGGCCGATCTGCCACGCCGGGACAATATGTTCCCACTCGATGCGGGCGGCGCGGCTGGCGTTCTTGCGCGGCACGTAACCGCAGGCGGCCAGGTTCACGCGATTGCCGGTGTATTTGCAGCCACAGTAGAACTCGGTGGATTGCGGCGCGTAGAGTTTCCAGGCGACCTTCTTGGCTTCGTTGAAGGTGCGCGGCGCACCGGCCTGGGCGCCCATGGTGATGAACACAAGCAAAAAAGCTAAACAGCGAACACTCATCAGGCTCAATCTTCCTTCGGCACGACCCAGAAAACCTGCACGCCACCGTCGTCGCGATAGGCGAGGGTCACGTTGTCGTTCTCGTCGATTTCTTCCAGGAGGCGCTCCCATTCATCCACCGGCTCGTCGGGAAGCCGGAAGATCAGCGCGGCCTTGGCTTTTTGCGCGGTGGGGGAATTGATGATTTTCGAGACCCGCAGGCCGAGTCGCGTATAGGAATCTAAGGGGGTAGTTGCAGCGGAGGGCGTGACCACAGGATTATCCTTATTAAGCTGTACGTGCATACAGTATTTAACTGTAGGTATTTACGCAACTGCTTAAAATTCAAGAAGATCGTCTGACAGCGCTTTTTTCGTTTTGGTGTAAGAGGAGGAAATTTTTTATTGGCTGGCGTAAACAGCTGGGCCAAACGCTCTGGCTTGTGACAGATTTGCGTGGGCGCTAAAGAAAGTGCTTTGGCGGGCGATGTCTTTCGTAGGAATCTCATCTTATGGAGTTTTGATATGGCGTTTTCTGTCGGCTTTCCCAATGCGGCGGCCGTGACTATCGGTGGCCAATCCGCTGCTACCCTGAAGGCCCTGAGCGAGGCCGAGACCGAGGCTGCCGATGAGGCCCTTGGTACAACGCGCGCGTCGGGCAAGGTCCGCGTGGACATGGGGGCGGGCGCTGAGGCAACCGATCAGACGCAGGAGAGCGGCAGTACCCAGAGCATTGCCGTTCAGATATTGCTCAAGCGGATGCAAGAGCTTCAGGAGCAGCTCAGGGAGCAGCAACAGCAATTGGCCGCTGCGCAGACACGGAATTATCCGAAACCGGAAGACAAGACCGCGGCGGTCATGGCGGTTCAAGGGCAGATTGCCGACACCAGTGGCGCATTGTTGGAGGTCACCGGTCGCCTGGTCACGGAGCTGGCGAAGGGCGGCAGTTCGGGAGCAATGGTCAATACGACGGCCTGACGCTTCGCCATTGCGGATGCAACCGCAGCGTTGACAAATCCACGAAGCCTTACCATAGTTCACTTCACGCAAACGTTTGCGCGGCGTTCCGTGCATTGATTTGCTCACAATAATCATAAGATCGGAGTGAACCCATGAAGTTGCCATTCGCTGGACGCCTTCTCGCTGTTGCCATGCTCGCGGCCGCATCCGCTGCTCTGCCTCTCTCCTCGGCATTCGCCCAGACCGCTGAAAAACCCAAGGTCGCCCTGGTCATGAAGTCCCTGGCCAACGAATTCTTCCTGACCATGGAAGACGGCGCCAAGGCTTATCAGAAGGAACACTCCGCCGATTTCGACCTGATCTCCAATGGGATCAAGGACGAAACCGACACCGCCAACCAGATCCGTATCGTCGAGCAAATGATCGTGTCCAAGGTCGATGCCCTGATCATCGCGCCTGCGGACTCCAAGGCCATGGTGCCGGTGATCAAGAAAGCCGTCGACGCAGGCATCACGGTGATCAACATCGATAACCAGCTCGATCCGGCCGTGGTCAAGAGCAAGAACATCAACGTGCCGTTCGTAGGCCCGGACAACCGCAAGGGCGCACGTCTGGTCGGTGAGTACCTGGCCAAGGAGCTCAAGGCCGGTGACGAGGTCGGCATCATCGAAGGTGTGTCCACCACTACCAACGCCCAGGCGCGTACCGCGGGCTTCAAGGATGCGATGGAGGCGGCGCAGATCAAGGTCGTCTCCCTGCAATCCGGCGACTGGGAAATCAACAAAGGCAACCAGGTTGCCGCGTCGATGCTCAGCGAATACCCGAACATCAAGGCACTGCTGGCTGGTAACGACAGCATGGCGGTCGGCGCGGTATCGGCCGTGCGCGCGGCGGGCAAGGCGGGCAAGGTGCAAGTGGTCGGTTACGACAACATCAATGCCATCAAGCCAATGCTCAAGGACGGTCGTGTCCTGGCGACTGCCGACCAGTTCGCCGCCAAGCAGGCTGTGTTCGGTATCGAGACGGCGCTGAAGATCCTCAAGGGTGAAAAAGTCGACAGCGGTACCAACGGCGTTATCGAAACTCCGGTCGAGCTGGTGACCAAGTAGTTATCCTGGCGACACAACGGTGCTCGCCCATCCGGGCGAGCGCATGGAGAGTTTTGTTATGTCCGTTAGCGACCCGAACGCTGTCCTTTCTGTCAGCGGCATCGGCAAGACCTATGCCCAACCGGTACTGACTGGCATCGACCTGACGTTGATGCGTGGTGAAGTGCTGGCACTGACCGGCGAAAATGGTGCCGGTAAAAGCACCTTGTCCAAGATCATCGGCGGGCTGGTGACGCCGACGACCGGACACATGCAATTTCAAGGTCAGGATTATCGTCCCGGCAGCCGTACCCAGGCTGAAGAGCTGGGCGTGCGCATGGTGATGCAGGAACTCAACCTGTTGCCGACCCTTTCCGTGGCCGAGAACCTGTTTCTCGACAACTTGCCCAGCGTCGGTGGCTGGATCAGCCGCAAGCAATTGCGCAAGGCGGCCATCGAGGCCATGGCCCAGGTCGGGCTCGATGCAATCGATCCCGACACGTTGGTCGGCGAGCTGGGGATCGGCCATCAGCAGATGGTCGAGATCGCCCGCAATCTGATCGGCGATTGCCATGTGCTGATTCTCGATGAGCCGACCGCCATGTTGACGGCCCGGGAAGTCGAGATGCTCTTCGAACAGATCACTCGCTTGCAGGCTCGCGGCGTGTCGATCATCTACATTTCCCATCGCCTCGAAGAACTGGCGCGGGTCGCCCAGCGCATTGCTGTATTGCGTGATGGCAACCTGGTCTGCGTCGAGCCGATGGCCAACTACGACAGCGAGCAACTGGTGACCCTGATGGTTGGCCGGGAGCTGGGTGAGCATATCGACCTTGGCCCGCGCCAGATCGGCGCGCCAGCGCTGACCGTCAAAGGCCTGACCCGTGCCGACAAAGTCCGCGACGTGTCCTTCGAAGTGCGCAGTGGCGAGATCTTCGGCATCTCCGGCCTGATCGGGGCAGGGCGGACCGAACTGTTGCGGCTGATCTTCGGTGCCGATACCGCCGACAGCGGCACGGTGGCGCTGGGCTCGCCGGCCCAGGTGGTGAGCATTCGCTCCCCGTCCGATGCGGTGGCCCATGGCATTGCGCTGATCACCGAAGACCGCAAGGGGGAAGGCCTGCTGTTGACCCAATCCATCGCCGCCAACATTGCCCTGGGCAACATGCCGGAGATTTCCAGCGCCGGCCTGGTCAATGGCAGCGCCGAACTGGCCTTGGCGCTGCGGCAGGTCAATGCCATGCGCATCCGCAGTTCCAGCCCGACCCAGTTGGTGTCCGAGCTGTCGGGCGGCAACCAGCAGAAAGTCGTGATCGGTCGCTGGCTCGAGCGCGACTGCGCGGTCATGCTGTTCGACGAGCCGACCCGGGGCATCGACGTCGGCGCCAAATTCGACATTTATGCGTTGCTCGGCGAGTTGACTCGCCAGGGCAAGGCGTTGGTCGTGGTGTCCAGCGACCTGCGCGAGCTGATGTTGATCTGTGACCGGATCGGCGTGTTGTCCGCCGGGCGCCTGATCGACACCTTCGAGCGCGACAGCTGGACCCAGGATGACTTGCTTGCCGCCGCATTCGCCGGCTACCAGAAACGTGATGCGTTGCTCAACGAAGCAGCGCCTAGGGATCTTTCATGAAAACCGCATCTGCCGTCGGCAAATCGAGTGGCAATTTCTATGGCCTGGGGACGTACCTGGGCCTGGCTGGCGCGCTGCTGGCCATGGTCGCGCTGTTCTCGGCCCTGAGCAGCCATTTTTTGTCCTATGACACCTTCAGCACCTTGGCCAACCAGATTCCGGACCTGATGGTGTTGGCGGTCGGCATGACCTTCATCCTGATCATCGGCGGCATCGATCTGTCGGTGGGCTCGGTGCTGGCGCTGGCGGCATCGACGGTCAGCGTGGCCGTGCTCGGCTGGGGCTGGAGCGTCTGGCCATCGGCGTTGCTCGGCATGGCCGTGGCGGCACTGGCGGGGACAGTCACCGGTTCGATTACCGTGGCGTGGCGGATTCCATCGTTCATCGTCTCTCTCGGCGTGCTGGAGATGGCTCGGGGCCTGGCGTACCAGATGACTGGCTCGCGTACCGCCTACATCGGCGACTCGTTCGCCTGGCTGTCCAACCCCATCGCCTTTGGCATTTCACCTTCGTTCATCATCGCCTTGCTGGTGATCTTCATTGCCCAGGCGGTGCTGACCCGGACGGTGTTCGGTCGCTACCTGATCGGCATCGGCACCAATGAAGAGGCCGTGCGTCTGGCCGGTATCAATCCAAAGCCCTACAAGATCCTGGTGTTCAGCCTGATGGGCTTGCTGGCCGGTGTGGCGGCGCTGTTCCAGATTTCCCGCCTGGAGGCCGCTGACCCGAACGCCGGCTCAGGGCTGGAGCTGCAAGTGATCGCTGCGGTGGTCATCGGCGGCACCAGCCTGATGGGTGGGCGTGGTTCGGTCATCAGCACCTTCTTTGGCGTGCTGATCATCTCCGTGCTGGCGGCGGGGCTGGCGCAGATCGGCGCCACTGAACCGACCAAGCGCATCATTACCGGCGCGGTGATCGTGGTGGCGGTCGTGCTCGATACCTATCGCAGCCAGCGCGCCAGTCGGCGGGGCTGAACCATGGCGACGATCAAGGATGTAGCAGCGCTCGCGGGGATTTCCTACACCACCGTGTCCCACGTGGTGAACAAGACGCGGCCGGTCAGCGAAGAGGTGCGGCTCAAGGTCGAGGCGGCCATCGAGCGCCTGGACTACGTGCCCAGCGCCGTGGCCCGGTCGCTCAAGGCCAAGACCACGGCGACCATCGGCCTGTTGGTGCCCAACGCCCTCAACCCATACTTTGCCGAGTTGGCCCGGGGTATCGAGGATTACTGTGAGCGCAACGGCTATTGCGTGATCCTGTGTAACTCCGACGATAACGCGGACAAGCAACGCAGCTACCTGCGGGTGCTGCTGGAAAAGCGCATCGACGGGTTGATCTTCGCGTCCGCCGGCGGCGATGTTGGCCTGGCCGAGGGCCTGGCCAACGTGCGCACGCCCATGGTGATTGTCGACCGCGGGCTCGATGGCGTCGACGCCGACCTGGTGCGCATCGACCATGAATACGGCGCTTACCTGGCGACCCGGCACTTGTTGGAGCTGGGGCACCGCGACATCGCCTTCATCGGTGGCCCGGCCGATACCAGCGTGGCGCAAATGCGCCTGGCCGGTTACTGCCGGGCGCTGAAAGAGGCCGGAATCGAACTGCCCGTCGAGCGTATGCTCGAGAGCGATTTCACCAGTACCGGCGGCTACCGAGCCGCCGCGCAACTGCTGGAGCAGCAGCCGCCGAGCGCGATTTTTGCGGCCAACGACATGATCGGGATCGGTGTGCTGCGCGCCGCCGCTGAACGCAACGTGCGCGTGCCCAGCGAGCTGTCGGTCATCGGTTTCGATGACATTCAGATGAGCCGATATGTCTACCCGGCGTTGACCACGGTAGGGCAGTCGATCCTGCAACTTGGCGAGATGGCGGCCGAAGTGCTGCTGCGACGAATTGCGACGCCAGGCCTTGCCACCGACCAGCGGATCGTGACGCCGAGTATTGTCTTGCGAGAGTCGACTGCGCCGCTGTCCGGCACATTCGCCCAATACCGCTGAACCGAATTGATGAGTAGTGATGTATGCCAGCAAAAGTAGTGGTAATAGGCAGCCTGAACATGGACCTGGTGACCCGGGCGCCGCGTCTGCCGCGCGGTGGTGAAACACTGATTGGCGAGTCGTTCTCCACCATCCCGGGCGGCAAGGGCGCCAACCAGGCGGTGGCCGCCGCGCGCTTGGGCGCGAAGGTGTCGATGGTCGGTTGTGTGGGCAGCGATGCCTACGGCGAGCAATTGCGTGGCGGGCTGTTGGCCGAGGGTATCGACTGCCAGGCGGTCAGTGTGGAGGAGGGTGCCAGCGGCGTGGCGCTGATCATCGTCGACGACAACAGCCAGAACGCGATCGTTATCGTCGCCGGTGCCAACGGTGCGCTCACCCCTGAAGTCCTGGGCGGTGTCGACGAAGTACTGCAAAGCGCCGATGTCATCATCTGCCAGCTCGAAGTGCCGGATGCCACCGTTGGCCATGCCCTCAAGCGCGGTCGTGAGCTGGGCAAGATCGTCATCCTCAACCCGGCGCCGGCCTCCCACACATTGCCGGTCGATTGGTACGCCTGCGTCGATTACCTGATTCCCAATGAAAGCGAAGCCGCAGTCTTGAGCGGACTTGCGGTGGATTCCCTGGAAACCGCCGAAGCCGCCGCAGCGCATCTGATCGCCGCCGGGGCTGGCAAGGTGATCGTGACGCTGGGCGCCCAGGGTCTGATGTTCGCCAACGGCACAAGTTTCGAACACTTCCCGGCCCCGCGGGTCAAGGCGGTGGACACCACGGCGGCCGGCGACACTTTTGTCGGCGGCTTCGCGGCAGCCTTGGCCAGTGGCAAAAGCGAGGTCGATGCGATTCGTTTCGGCCAGGTCGCCGCGGCGCTGTCGGTCACCCGCGCCGGCGCGCAGCCTTCAATCCCCACGTTGCTGGAAGTACAGGCCTTCAAATCATGAAAAAGACGCCGTTGTTGAATGTGGCACTGTCGCGACTGATCGCCTCCCTCGGCCATGGCGACAAAGTGGTCATCGGTGATGCCGGGCTACCGGTACCGCCCCAGGTCGAATTGATCGACCTGGCCCTGACCCATGGCATCCCGGATTTTGTCAGCACCTTGAAAGTGGTGCTCAGCGAAATGCAGGTAGAAAGCCATGTCCTGGCCGAGGAAATCATCGATAAGCAACCGTCGGCCTTGACGACCCTGGAAGCGCTGCATGCCGAAGGCGCGTTGGGCGAGCGGGAGCTGGTCAGTCATGAACAGTTCAAGGTCATCAGCCGACAAGCTCGGGCGATCATTCGCACAGGCGAGTGTTCTCCATACTGCAACATCGTGCTGATCGCTGGAGTCACGTTCTAACCTGTCAACCCTGCACAAGGAGTGCGCCATGCACCGCTATGCTCAGAAAATGCATCAACTGTTCCGGAGTCTGCTGCTTTTGTCATTGATCACCGCTACAAGCGCCCAGGCGGCGGAAAAGATCGACCTGATCATCGACACCGACCCGGGGGCCGATGACGTGGTAGCGCTGCTGTTCGCCCTGGCGTCCCCTGAAGAGCTCCATATCCGCGCGCTGACCACCGTCGCCGGCAATGTTCGCCTGGACAAGACCTCCCGCAATGCTCGCCTGGCGCGAGAGTGGGCGGGGCGCGAAGACGTGCCGGTGTATGCCGGGGCGCCGAAACCGCTGATGCGCACGCCGATCTACGCGGAAAACATCCATGGCAAGGAAGGCCTGTCGGGTGTCACCGTCCACGAGCCGAAGAAAGGCCTGGCCGAGGGCAATGCCGTCAACTACCTGATCGACACGCTCAAGGCCGCCAAGCCCCACAGCATCACCATTGCCATGCTCGGCCCGCAGACCAACCTGGCCTTGGCGCTGGTCCAGGAGCCGGACATTGTCCAGGGCATCAAGGAAGTGGTGATCATGGGCGGCGCGCACTTCAACGGCGGCAATATCACGCCGGTGGCTGAATTCAATCTGTTCGCCGACCCACAGGCGGCCGAGATCGTCGCGAAAAGCGGCTTGAAGCTGACCTATCTGCCCCTGGACGTGACCCACAAGGTCCTCACTAGCGAAGCGCGCCTGAAGCAGATCGCCGCAGTGAACAACAACGCCAGCAAACTGGTGGGCGACATCCTCAACGAGTACGTCAAGGGCGACATGGAGCACTACGGCATGACCGGTGGGCCGGTGCACGACGCGACGGTGATTGCCTACCTGCTCAAGCCGCAATTGTTTACCGGCCGTTCGGTCAACCTCGTGGTGGACAGTCGTGAAGGCCCGACTTTCGGGCAGACCATCGTCGACTGGTACGACGGCTTGAAGGCGCCCAAGAATGCCTTCTGGGTGGAGAACGGTGATGCCCAGGGCTTCTTCGATCTGCTGACCGAGCGCCTGGCGCGCCTCAAGTAACCTGTCTCGCGGCGGGCCCGCAGGCCATGGCCTGCGGGTGCCCGAGCTTCACTCAACCGTTTCGGTAATGTTCGGGTATCGCTCGAACGCCTGCTGGATGAATTTCTGCGCGGCCGCCGTTCCCAGCTCCTTGACCAACAGGTCGATACCAATAATTGCCAGCTCTTCCGCGGTACTGGGGCTGTAGGAGCTGTGTCCCTCTGACCATTTGGCATTGATGGTGACTTCGATGCTGACGGTGCTCATGGTGGGGCTCGCGAGTTGGGAGGTCTGTAGGCTGAGTTAACCATTTTTGCAGCGGGTTTGGCACTGCGACTTAGGCATCGGGTGAGGGCTGTGCGACACTTGTTTTTTGACTTCTGAAGGAGCCCTGCCGTGCAGATCGATTTGAACGCGCCTGACGGGTTGACCCTTGAGTCGGTTCGTCAGTTGCTGGCTTCTGCCAGTGATGACGAGCACACCCAATTGCGCGTGACCAAGGGGGGGATCGCTTATCTGTCTTCGGGCGTTGTGGGGGGCGTCGACATCGATGGCTTGCTGTTTCGGCTTGAGACGTGGGCCAAAGGTTCCGGCTATGTCGGACGGGTCGCTGCCAGCGACGAGGTCTGGGTTATGCAGATCTATAACGCACTGAAAGACAACTGGCCAAACCCACCCTTCGATTACATTGACGTTTACTGAACGTTGTTCATATTCAGTCACGATTCATGTCTGACCAGGGCGACTGGGGTCAGGCAAACTGCCGGTTTTCCGGATGAGGGGAGGCTGATGGCCATGGTCTTGAAACCAAGTACCGTTTGGGCTGTCGCACGCTCTCTGTTTATTTATTGAAAAAAGGAGGCTTCATGCCTTGGAAGCTCGCGTCATTGAGTACTTTGCTGACCGCCGTGGTTTTGAGTGGTTGCAGCAGCACCTCTGAGTCGACCCCCGATCCCGTGGCGGCCGAGACCGGTCACAGCCGCTGCGAAGCAAAGGCTGCCGAGTTCGCCATTGGCAAGCAGGCCTCGCCGCAATTGCTGGAGCAGGCCCGTGCCCGCGCCGGCGCGCAGAACGCGCGTATTCTCAAGCCCAACGACATGGTCACGCTTGAGTACCGCTCCGATCGCCTGAACCTCAATACCGACGCCAACCTGGTGGTCAACCGGGTGAACTGCGGCTGATTGGCGGCTTTCAATCGCCCATAAAAAACCCCGTCACATGGACGGGGTTTTTTTAGTGCGCCGAGAAATTACTCTGGGCGAACCTGTGCAGCTTGCATACCCTTTTGGCCTTTCTCAGCCACGAAGGAAACGGTCTGGCCTTCTTTCAGGCTTTTGAAACCGTCGCTTTCGATAGCTTTGAAGTGTACGAACAGGTCGTCACCGCCACCTTGAGGAGTGATGAAGCCGAAGCCTTTTTCATCGTTGAACCATTTAACGGTGCCGGTTTGGCGATTAGACATGGTGTATCTCCAAGAAACATATATTTTCAGTGTACTGTGCTGCTCAGGCCAACTGGGCACACCCGGGTATCATAGTCGAAATGTTCGATTTGGGAGCCCCCCGGACGCGCTGTTTGCCAATCAGTCGTGTTTACTTTACCGCCTATACCCGCTGAAAGGCCCGGTTTTAAAGGCTTTCAGCCGAAAGTAAAGACGATAAAAAAAGCTGTAAAACCTGAATAAATCGTTCGAAAAAGCCTTGAATCAGGGTTTTTCAACCCTGCCGGGCCTGTTCAGGAAGGCTGCTTCCTCATTTTTTCGCCTTGTTATCGGCCTTGCATTTTGCGATCTGCCCCAGGGCCTTTTGCTGCAGTTCCGGTGCGGCCTTGTTATCCATCAAGGCCTGGATGTCCGAGGCCGGGTAGGACTTGATCGCGTCGGCGCCACAGGCGCAATGAGCCTTGGCTGCAGCCGCGCCGATCTGGGGTGTTGCGGCCTCGGTGCATTGGGCCATGTATTTTTCGCGCTCGCCTTTGGGCCAGTCGGCATGGGCGGTCAGTGGAAGCAGCAGGGCAAGGGGGGCGACTACTGCAAACAATGTATTGAGACGCATGCGAAGATGCTCCTTTCGGGTCGATGTCTTGATATCTGAGGCGTTGCGCTCGGTTCAGTTCAGCACTCTGGCATAAAAACCCGGATTTACGCCTGTTTCAATTCCAGCACGGCGATGACCGTTCATCTGTGCTAGCATGCCGGGCTCGGGTATTTCCAGGCTGTGGACGACTCGTCCCAGTGGCAAATGTTCGAAATAACCCTGATTTGAATCCCAGTCACTCTGGTTCGGTTTTCCCGGTTGGCCGCAAGGCTCCTGCCGCTGTAAGGCAGGCGTTCGTCATTGAATGGCCTGGACTGGATCTTGTACTGGCTCATCCCAACCCACGTGACCTTTGGTAGGGGTCACCACTAGGAGAGGAGGCGCCATGCCAACTATTACTCTTCCCGACGGCAGTCAACGTTCATTCGACCACCCGGTTTCCGTAGCCGAGGTCGCCGCATCCATCGGCGCGGGCCTGGCCAAGGCCACCCTGGCCGGCAAGGTCAACGGCAAGCTGGTCGACGCCAGTGACGTCATCGACAGCGACGCCACGCTGCAAATCATCACGCCAAAGGATGAAGAGGGGCTGGAGATCATTCGCCACTCTTGCGCGCACCTGGTCGGCCATGCGGTCAAG
Organism: Pseudomonas sp. 43mfcvi1.1; assembly: GCF_900115935.1. Lineage (NCBI taxonomy): Bacteria > Pseudomonadati > Pseudomonadota > Gammaproteobacteria > Pseudomonadales > Pseudomonadaceae > Pseudomonas > Pseudomonas sp. 43mfcvi1.1. Next base: position 231,345 of record NZ_UETT01000009.1, read on the forward strand.
CAGCTGTACCCGAGCGCGAAGATGGTCATCGGGCCAGTCATCGACGAAGGTTTCTATTACGACATCGCCTTCGAGCGGCCTTTCACGCCGGACGACATGGCCGCCATCGAACAGCGCATGCAGCAGCTGATCGAGAAAGATTACGACGTCATCAAGAAAGTCACCCCGCGCGCCGAAGTCATCGAAGTGTTCAAGGCCCGTGGCGAGGATTACAAGCTGCGTCTGGTGGAGGACATGCCGGACGAGCAGGCCATGGGCCTGTACTACCACGAAGAATACGTCGACATGTGCCGTGGCCCGCACGTGCCGAATACGCGTTTCCTGAAATCCTTCAAGCTGACCAAGCTGTCCGGCGCCTACTGGCGTGGCGATGCGAAGAACGAACAGTTGCAGCGCGTCTATGGCACCGCCTGGGCGGACAAGAAGCAACTGGCGGCTTACATCCAGCGTATTGAAGAAGCCGAGAAGCGCGATCACCGCAAGATCGGCAAGCGCCTGGGCCTGTTCCATACCCAGGAAGAGTCCCCAGGCATGGTGTTCTGGCACCCGAACGGCTGGACGATGTACCAGGTGCTCGAGCAGTACATGCGCCAGGTCCAGCGTGAAAACGGCTACCTGGAGATCAAGACGCCGCAAGTGGTTGACCGTAGCCTGTGGGAGAAATCCGGGCACTGGGCCAACTACGCCGACAACATGTTCACCACCCAGTCGGAAAACCGCGACTACGCCATCAAGCCGATGAACTGCCCATGCCACGTGCAGGTGTTCAACCAGGGCTTGAAGAGCTACCGCGAGCTGCCGATGCGCCTGGCCGAGTTCGGTGCCTGCCACCGTAACGAGCCGTCCGGTGCGCTGCACGGCATCATGCGCGTGCGTGCGTTCACCCAGGACGATGCGCACATCTTCTGTACTGAAGAGCAGATGCAGGCCGAATCCGCCGCCTTCATCAAGCTGACCATGGACGTCTACCGGGACTTCGGCTTCACCGAAGTCGAGATGAAGCTGTCCACTCGTCCGGAAAAACGCGTTGGCTCCGACGAATTGTGGGATCGCGCCGAAGCGGCCCTGGCCGCCGCCCTCGATAGCGCGGGCCTTGCGTATGACCTGCAACCGGGTGAGGGGGCTTTCTACGGCCCCAAGATCGAGTTCTCGCTGAAAGATTGCCTTGGTCGCGTGTGGCAGTGTGGTACCCTGCAGCTCGATTTTAACCTGCCGATCCGTCTGGGCGCCGAATACGTGTCCGAAGACAACAGCCGCAAGCACCCGGTCATGCTTCACCGCGCGATCCTCGGTTCGTTCGAGCGCTTCGTCGGGATTCTGATCGAACACTACGAGGGCGCGTTCCCCGCGTGGTTGGCGCCGACCCAGGCAGTGATCATGAATATCACTGATAAACAGGCAGATTTTGCCGCCGAGGTCGAAAAAACTCTCAACCAAAGCGGATTTCGTGCCAAGTCCGACTTGAGAAATGAAAAGATCGGCTTTAAAATCCGCGAGCATACTTTGCTCAAGGTTCCCTTTCTCTTGGTTATTGGAGATCGGGAGGTCGAGATGCAGACTGTCGCTGTGCGTACTCGTGAAGGTGCTGACCTGGGCTCGATGCCCGTCGCCGAATTCGCTGAGTTTCTCGCGCAAGCGGTTTCCCGGCGTGGTCGCCCAGATTTGGAGTAATTATTATTAAGCGTGAAATGAGACAAGATAAACGAGCTGCACCGAAAGCCCCGATCAACGAGAATATCTCGGCACGCGAGGTTCGGTTAATTGGCGCTGACGGCGAGCAGATTGGCATCGTCTCGATTGATGAAGCGCTTCGTATTGCTGAAGAAGCCAAGCTTGATCTGGTAGAAATTTCCGCAGACGCAGTCCCGCCGGTTTGCCGGGTGATGGACTACGGCAAGTCTATCTTCGAAAAGAAGAAGCAGATTGCCGCGGCGAAGAAAAACCAGAAGCAGATTCAGGTAAAAGAAATCAAGTTTCGTCCAGGGACGGAGGAAGGGGATTACCAGGTAAAACTGCGCAACCTGGTACGTTTCCTGAGTGACGGGGACAGGGCCAAGGTATCCTTGCGATTCCGCGGCCGTGAGATGGCCCACCAGGAGCTGGGGATGGAACTCCTCAAGCGGGTTGAACAAGACCTGCTCGAGTACGGTTCGGTCGAACAGCATCCTAAGATGGAAGGACGCCAGCTGATCATGGTCATCGCCCCGAAAAAGAAGAAGTAATCACCAGGGCACGGCAGGCCTTGCGATTATGTTTATCAACTGAATGCGGAGTATCCGAACATGCCAAAGATGAAGACCAAAAGTGGTGCTGCTAAGCGGTTTCTGAAAACTGCTAACGGTATCAAGCACAAGCACGCTTTCAAGAGCCACATCCTGACCAAAATGTCGACCAAGCGTAAGCGTCAACTGCGCGGTAGCAGCTTGCTGCATCCGTCTGACGTGGCAAAAGTCGAGCGCATGCTGCGCCTTCGTTAATTTTTGGATCAAGAATAGAGGAAGTAACTCATGGCTCGTGTAAAGCGTGGCGTCATTGCCCGTAAGCGTCACAAAAAAATTCTGAAACTTGCTAAAGGCTACTACGGCGCGCGTTCCCGCGTATTCCGTGTTGCCAAGCAAGCGGTAATCAAGGCAGGCCAATACGCCTACCGTGACCGTCGTCAGAAAAAACGTCAGTTCCGCGCTCTGTGGATCGCTCGTATCAATGCTGGTGCTCGTGTTAACGGTCTGTCCTACAGCCGTTTCATCGCTGGCCTGAAAAAAGCGTCCATCGAGATCGACCGTAAGGTTCTGGCTGATCTGGCAGTGAACGAAAAAGCGGCGTTTGCTGCGATTGTCGAGAAAGCTAAAGCCACCTTGGCTTAAGTACCCCCGGCAGTCACCGGGGTCCGCATCTGTGGGCCTTGGTGTCAAACGTCATAAATAGGGGAAGAGCCTTAAAGCTCTTCCCCTATTTCGTATCTGGAGTCTGTACATGGAAAACCTGGACGCGCTGGTCGCTCAAGCACTAGAGGCTGTGCAAAGCGCTGAAGATATCAATGCCCTGGAGCAAATCCGGGTTCTGTACCTTGGCAAGAAGGGCGAGTTGACCCAGGTGATGAAGACCCTGGGGAACCTGCCGGCCGAAGAGCGTCCGCAGGTCGGTGCGCTGATCAACGTTGCCAAGGAGCGTGTCACAGAGGTCCTCAATGCGCGCAAGGCGTTGTTCGAGGAGGCGGACCTGGCTGCCAAGCTCGCCGCCGAGTCCATCGACGTGACCCTGCCTGGCCGTGGCCAGACTTCCGGTGGCCTGCATCCGGTGACCCGGACCCTGGAGCGCATCGAGCAGTTCTTCACCCACATCGGCTACGGCATTGCCGAAGGCCCTGAGGTCGAAGACGACTACCACAACTTCGAAGCGCTCAACATCCCAGGCCATCACCCGGCCCGGTCGATGCATGACACCTTCTATTTCAATGCGAACATGCTGTTGCGCACCCATACCTCGCCGGTACAGGTCCGCACCATGGAATCGCAGCAGCCGCCGATCCGCATCGTCTGCCCAGGCCGTGTGTACCGCAGCGACTCCGATATCACCCACTCGCCGATGTTCCACCAGGTCGAAGGCCTGCTGGTCGATCGCGACATCAATTTCGCCGACCTGAAAGGCACTATCGAAGAGTTCCTGCGGGTGTTCTTCGAAAAAGAACTGGCGGTGCGGTTCCGCCCTTCGTACTTCCCGTTCACCGAGCCATCGGCTGAAGTCGACATGGAATGCGTGATGTGCAGCGGTAAAGGCTGCCGCGTCTGCAAACAGACGGGCTGGCTGGAAGTCATGGGCTGCGGCATGGTTCACCCGAACGTGCTGCGCATGTCCGGGATCGATCCGGAAGAGTTCTCGGGCTTTGCTTTCGGCATGGGCGTCGAGCGCCTGGCCATGCTGCGTTACGGTGTGAATGACTTGCGCCTGTTCTTCGACAACGACTTGCGATTCCTTGCGCAATTTCGCTAGGCCGCAGCCGGTAACGAATCTATTAGGAGAGCAGGATGAAATTCAGTGAACAATGGCTGCGCGGCTGGGTAAGCCCGCAGGTAAGCCGGGACGAGCTGGTTGCTCGCCTGTCGATGGCCGGCCTCGAGGTCGATAGCGTGACCCCCGCCGCCGGTGAGTTCAGCGGTGTGGTCGTGGGCGAGGTGCTGGGCACAGAGCAGCACCCGGACGCTGACAAACTGCGGGTTTGCCAGGTCAGCAATGGCGCGGAAACCTTCCAGGTCGTCTGCGGTGCGCCCAATGTGCGCCCGGGCCTGAAGATCCCATTCGCCATGATCGGCGCCGAACTGCCGGGCGACTTCAAGATCAAGAAAGCCAAGCTGCGTGGCGTCGAGTCCAATGGCATGTTGTGCTCCCAGGCTGAACTGCAGATTGGTGAAGGCAACGATGGTCTCATGGAACTTCCGGCTGACGCGCCGGTGGGCCAGGACATTCGTGAATACCTGGGCCTGGACGATGCGAGCATCGAGGTCGACCTGACCCCGAACCGCGGCGATTGCCTGTCCCTGGCTGGCCTGGCCCGTGAAGTTGGCGCGTTGTATGCCGCTCCGGTGACGCGTCCTGTGGTGGCGAGTGTGCCGGCTGTGCACGATGAAGTGCGTTCGGTTGAAGTACTGGCGCCAGCGGCGTGCCCGCGTTACCTGGGTCGTGTGATCCGTAACGTCGACCTGTCCAAGCCGACGCCGCTGTGGATGGTCGAGCGCCTGCGTCGCGCCGACGTGCGCAGCATCGACGCTGCTGTCGACATCACCAACTATGTGATGCTGGAGCTGGGTCAACCGCTGCATGCGTTCGATCTCGCCGAAATCAACGGCGGCATCCGCGTACGCATGGCCGAAGAAGGCGAGAAGCTGGTCCTGCTCGACGGTCAGGAAGTGACCCTGCGCAGCGACACCCTGGTGATTGCCGACCACGTCCGCGCCTTGGCGATTGCTGGCGTAATGGGCGGTGAGCACAGTGGCGTATCCGCCACGACTCGCGATGTATTCCTGGAAAGTGCATTCTTCGACCAGATCGCCGTCGCTGGCAAGGCGCGTTCCTATGGCCTGCACACCGACGCCTCGCACCGCTACGAGCGTGGCGTGGACTGGCAGCTGGCCCGTGAAGCCATGGAGCGCGCCACCGGCCTGCTGCTGGAAATCACTGGCGGTGAAGCCGGTCCCATCATCGAGACCGTCAGCGAACAGCACCTGCCCAAGATTGCACCGATCACCCTGCGTGCCCAGCGCATTTCCCAGATGCTGGGCATGGAAATGGACGCCGCCGAAGTCGAGCGCCTGCTCAGTGCTCTCGGCCTGAACATCAGCGCTGATGGGGCAGGGCAGTGGCGTGTCGACGTACCAAGCCATCGCTTCGATATCAGCCTGGAAGTCGACCTGATCGAAGAACTGGCTCGCCTGTACGGCTACAACCGCCTGCCGGTCCGCTACCCGCAAGCGCGCCTGGCCCCACAGGCCAAGGCTGAGGCCCGTAGCAACCTGCCGGAGCTGCGCCGCCTGCTGGTGGCCCGTGGGTATCAGGAAGCGATTACTTACAGCTTCATCGATCCGCGCCAGTTCGAACTGTTCAACCCCGGTGTCGAGCCGCTGTTGCTGGCCAACCCGATCTCCAACGACATGGCGGCCATGCGCTCGTCCCTGTGGCCGGGCCTGGTCAAGTCGCTCCAGCACAACCTGAACCGCCAGCAGGATCGCGTGCGTCTGTTCGAAAGCGGCCTGCGCTTCGTTGGTCAGTTGGAAGGTTTGAAACAAGAGCCGATGCTGGCCGGTGTCGTTTGCGGTAGTCGTTTGCCGGAAGGCTGGGCGCAAGGTCGCGATGTCGTCGATTTCTTCGACGTCAAGGCTGACGTCGAAGCGGTGCTGGGCTTCGCCGGCGCACTCGACGCGTTCACGTTCGTACCGGGCAAGCATCCGGCGCTGCACCCGGGGCAGACCGCACGTATCGAGCGAGACGGGCGCGAAGTCGGCTATGTGGGGGCGATTCACCCTGAGCTGTCGAAAAACCTGGGGCTTGATCGTCCGGTATTCGTCTTCGAGCTGGTCCTGGCCGAGGTGGCGCAGGGGAAAATGCCGAAATTCCAGGAGTTATCGCGCTTTCCTGAAGTGCGGCGTGACCTGGCGTTGCTGGCTGATCGCGACGTTGCCTCCAGCGCCGTACTGGACGTAATCCGTGAAAATGCAGGCGAATGGCTCACGGACCTCAGGCTATTTGACGTGTATCAGGGTAAAGGCATTGATCCGCATAGAAAAAGCCTTGCAGTCGGCTTGACCTGGCAGCATCCATCGCGCACTCTTAATGACGATGAGGTGAATACCGCAACGCAGAACATCCTCACCTCGCTCGAAACCAGGTTGAACGCCACGTTAAGGAAGTGACGTATGGGGGCTCTGACGAAAGCTGAGATGGCGGAACGTCTGTATGAGGAGTTGGGCCTGAATAAACGGGAGGCCAAAGAATTGGTCGAACTGTTTTTCGAAGAGATCAGGCACGCTCTGGAAGACAACGAGCAGGTCAAATTGTCCGGTTTCGGCAATTTCGACCTTCGGGACAAACGCCAGCGGCCTGGCCGCAATCCGAAAACGGGAGAAGAAATCCCGATCACGGCTCGCCGTGTGGTCACCTTTCGTCCAGGGCAGAAGTTGAAGGCCCGAGTTGAGGCTTATGCTGGAACCAAGTCATAACGACGAACTACCCGTCATCCCGGGCAAACGCTACTTCACCATTGGTGAAGTCAGCGAGCTGTGTGCGGTAAAACCGCACGTGCTGCGCTATTGGGAGCAGGAGTTTCCTCAACTCAACCCGGTCAAGCGCCGCGGAAACCGCCGGTATTATCAGCGCCAAGACGTGCTGATGATCCGGCAGATCCGCGCGCTGCTCTATGACCAGGGGTTCACCATCGGCGGCGCGCGCTTGCGCCTCTCCGGTGATGAGGCCAAGGACGACACGACCCAGTACAAACAGATGATCCGCCAGATGATCGCCGAGCTCGAAGATGTACTGGTGGTGCTCAAGAAATAAATTTCTGCTTTTAAATCTTCCAGTTTTCAAAAGCTTGCGATATATTCCTGAGCGTTCCGCTGAGAAGCGGAACAAGATTCACGCCTAGTCGGGGCGTAGCGCAGTCCGGTAGCGCACTAGCATGGGGTGCTAGGGGTCGAGTGTTCGAATCACTCCGTCCCGACCATATTTACTGAGTAAAATCAGACAGTTAAGCCGATCATATGAATCGGCTTTTTTGTGCCTGCGCAAAACCCGCGCAAAACTCGCGCAAAACTCGCGCAAAACTCGCGCAAAACTAACCTGTGATTTCGCTGATATTTAGGTCGGGGATTGCCTCCGACCACACGATATCCGCGTGATCCTTTTGGTAGTTTCTGGTCATGCTCTCGCTTGCATGGCCGGCGATAGTCTGCCCGTCCTTTCCGGCTTTCTGATACAGGTGCAGCGACAATGCTCGCACTTCGTGGAGCCATGGAGGACAAACCTGCCGAGAGACCCGACCAGGCTCTTCAGCGTGCCGCCGTGTGAAAAGCCGTCCCATGCACCTTCTTTGCCGACGTTGATGCGCGCGCCTGTGTAGTCGTCGTGAAGCCAGACGACTCTCCCGCGGGCATTCATCGATAGGTAGGCGTCATGGCCCGAGCCTTTGTTGCGGAAAAAGTGCAGGCCGCAGCCGGCTATGACCTGCAAGAACTCGTTGGCGGCAGTGAGTCGTTCCTGGCGCCGCTGGCCCAGGGTTATCTTTTCTGCGGGCATGGCTATGTCCTATGCCGGGGCATGCCCGGGCGGTGGAGTGGCAATTTCAGGTTGGTTTGTGTTTTATTGCTCCAAATTCTTCTAGTTAGATGAGGCCGCTAGTGAGCATAGAGAATCTGGTTATGACACTTAACAGAGTTCCTAGAATAGAGCTGGATACTGGAACAGACTGGACGGCCGTTTGGACTGCCGTCGGAACTTCCCTGGCAACGATTGCAGTGGTCTTAATTACTACCATATATACGGCGTACTCTTTTCGTAAAACAATTAAGGCGCAAAAGGAACTAGCCGATGCGCAGGAGCGCAGCCGTATAGCGCACTCAAAAGCTGAAGCTGTAGCACGAAGCAGGCAGGACTGGATAAATAGCTTAAGGGATGCGGTGGCTTCATTTATCGCTACAGGCGATGCTCTTTCCGCCTCATCAAACAAGCTCCACAATAGACCGTTTGCAGTGCCCGAGACGCAAGAAGAAATTCACCGATCACAAGATCGTTATGACATGCTTTATTCTGAGTTTGCACAGAGTTTATCGACGGCGAAGTTGCACTATGCGAAGGTTCAGCTATATACGAATCCAGCCGAGAAAGAGACAGAAGAACTTGTCTCAGCAATGAACGCATATGTTGTAGCTTGCTCGGAGCGTAAGCCTAGTGCAGATCTAGGGAACGCTGTTGTAGCGGTTGCTCAAAGAATAATTAAAAAAGAATGGCTAAGGGTCCGGGATATGAAAGCGTAATGGAGACCCGCTTTTCCGGCTGTCGTGACTAAAGAATAAGGGGGGTATTAGGCCGAAAGCTCGACCAGAGGGATGCGGCTCATGTGCATCGTATAGCCGGTGTGCTTCTCCAGGGCAGCATACTGAGTCAACAGCCCTGGGTGATGCCGACGCCCGTTGCGCAGATCACCCCTACTGCCGAATAGGCAGAAGATGCAGCTGAGGCGGTCGTTACCCTCGGCGTATGCATAGTGCGGCTCCTGGCCAGCGTCAGCGATGACGCCGAACACTTCCTTGGTGCTCAGGTCATGCACTGGCAGCCATTCATACCAGGTGTTCACAGAGTTGCTTATCGTCATCAGGCTAAAGGTCTTGCGCTTCGCACGGCCAGGCGACTCTGCCGCACGCAGGCCCAAGCAGTTGACGATGACCTTGAAGCCGTTGGCTTTGGCGTATCGTCGTACTTCACGCTGGATTGGCCCGCGCTTAAGGTCGCTGGTGCACTGGCGTGTGCTCGCCGAGGGCCAGCTCGGAACCTCGGGGCGACTCTCGAATCGGCGTTCGACCATCTCCAGCAACGTCTTGTTGGCCCTGGCTAAGATGAACGGCAGGCCGGCTGCTACAGCCTGATCCCGAGCCAGCTCCATTGCGCCCGGCCATTCCATCTCACCCAGGCAGGCGTGGGCAACGATCATCTGGCTGGGCGGGATCACCTCCAGTAGCTTGATTAATTGGGCCTGGGAATCCTTTCCGCCAGAATGGTTGGCGACAAAAAGCGCGCCGGAGGCCACCAGGGCCTCAACGTTTGCATCGAGTTTCATGGGCACCTGCCGGTTGGCGTGATTCGAGTTTGTGGGCTATTGGTTGATGGCCCGGCATGGGGCCGGATCAAGGGGATAGGCAATGGCTTGGATAGTGAAAATGACCGACAAAGAAGGCGCTGTGTTTTATGGCTCAGCGCCGGATCACGAGGGTCTTCGGTACGCTTCTTACAAGCCCGAGGGAGCTGAACTGTTCGAGACCAAAGAAAAAGCTGAAGCGGTTTTTTATTGGTTCCATCAAATCAGGGACCTTCAAAAATTCCGTCTCGAAGCAGTCGAGGCATAGCAGCACATCAGGCCGCCGGCGCAGAGTCGTGAAACACGTCCATCTGCGCCGCTCCGTCGAGCCAGGCCGCCGCTATCCGGCGTTCCGCCATGGCTGCGTACTCCGGGTTCAGCTCGCAAAGAATTGACTTGCGACCTTCCTGCATGGCGACCACCGCCGTGGTGCCGGCCCCGCCGAATGGATCAAGCACTATCCCGCCGCGCGGCGCGCCGGCCAGAATGCAAGGCCGGATCAGCTCGGGAGGAAACGTAGCGAAGTGCGCCCCCTTGAATCCTTGGGTTGGCACCGTCCACACGCTGCGCTTGTTCCGGGTATCGAGGGGATATGCGCTTTCTTCGCGGTTCGGGCGATGCGTTCCAAGTGCATGGCCTGGTATCGCCTGCTCCCGCTTTGAACCCTCACGCTTGAAACTATCTCGCTGACTCCGCACTGCTTTCATGGGGCCGTTTGCCTTACCAGGTACGCGGTCGCTGCCGTGTTGTTGCTCGAGATCCTGAGCCAGTCTGACAACCGAGCTCAGGGCTACCGGCTCCCTTATCGCGTCCTGGTCGTAGAAGTAACGGGGGCACTTACTCAACAGAAACAGGTACTCATGGGATTTAGTGCAGCGATCCCTGGTGGACTCCGGCATCGGATTCGGCTTATGCCAGATGATGTCTTGGCGCAGATACCAGCCGTCATCCTGCAGAGCAAAGGCCAGTCGCCACGGGATTCCCATGAGGTCCTTCTGATTCAAGCCCGTCGGCGGCGAGCGCCGTTTACCGCGCAGGACGGCTCCACGGGTGGATTGGGAGGCCATATCGTGCTTGCCTGCTGATCCGCCCGGCGCATATCCGCCGGCGATTGAAGCATACGTATCACCCATGTTTACCCAGAGAGTGCCATCGTCACGCAGTACCCGGCGCACTTCCCGAAAAACCTGCACCAGGCGAGAAACGAATTCGGCAGGCGTTTCCTCCAGGCCGATCTGGTCGGGCATGCCGTAGTCCCTCAGCCCAAAGTAGGGCGGGCTGGTTACGCAGCACTGCGCTGACTGATCTGGCAAGGTCCGCATCATGTCGATGCAGTCGCCGACCAGTATCTGGTGGGAAGGGGTCATAGTTGATTTCCGGTCAGGCGCCGCCCTCCGTGACCGGTGGTGGCAATTTGGTTTGGGTTGGGGTATTACGGGTGACCGGCATGGAGCCGGATTAAGGAGATTGGTTTGGCAAAGAAGCTAGAGTTTTGGGGGGCATTGGTCACCACTTTGTACCTGGTGATTATTGCCATCATTGTCGCTTACAAATTCGATGATTTCTTATGCCTCAAGCTTAATGAGCTGGGAGACTTTCTCGCAGGAGCCTTTGGGCCCGTTGCATTTCTATGGTTGGTTCTTGGCTTCTTGCAACAAGGCAGAGAGCTGAAATTAAGTACTGATGCATTGAGGCTGCAAGCAGAGGAACTCAGGGCTTCCGTAGAACAACAGACGAAGATGGTTGAGTCTCAGAAAATAACCTTAGATAACCACGAGCGCTCACTTGACCCATTGCTAGTTCTGCAAGCTATACCGGGGACGCATGATGAAGAGGGTGATTTTCATTTTCAGTTCAAGGTAATCAATAAGGGTGCCTATTGCGAGGATGTGACGATAAGTATCTCGTCAGATGAGTTTAGCTTTAGCCTGAAGGCGGAGCCGCTTTATGATGATGCATATACAACGTTTTCAGTTGCTGATGGATGGAGCGATAAAGTAAATGTTGTAATCACATACGTACGCGTAAGTGGGAATGCTGGAGTCCAGAAATTCCAGCTTACTAAAGTTGGGCATGAGGATGAAACCTGGTATACGATTTCGAAGCTCAGATCGGGGGCGGCATAATGAAAAATCTCTTGCGGTGATCAGGATTACTTTGGCTTTTTGGATGACGCTATCTAATTTTCGCTGTCGTCTTGGGCGTTCATCTGAAGCGATTCGGCGAATCCTGCTTGCCGTAATTTGCGCGCCACGTTTTCGGATATCTCAATAAAGTGGCGCTTAATTGTGAATAGCGGTGCGGACTTCTCGGTGCCCAGTGCGTGGGCATGTGCGATCAATCGCCAGATGGTCGTCCGATCCTTCGTCTCGCCCAGTTCGGCGGTGAGCGCTGCCAGTCGGTCACGCATTCCCTGCCGGAAGTAGTGACGGATGATATCGGACGGACCTTTGACCTTCAGCGGCGCCGGCGGCAGATCCTCGGCGCGTCCATTCAGCACCAGCAGTTGCACCGCCTCGCTGACTTCCTCGATCTCATGCCAGAGCATCAGCTCGTCGAGCATCTGCCTGGTGCCGTACCCGAAAGAGTGCTGCGGGCTGCTGCTGGTCCTTGGCCGGAAGCAGCAGTACTTCCCATGCAAGAACATCGCGACTGAGCCGAACGAGGAGTTCAGCATCGATCCGGAGGAATACGCCGCGGCTGAAGACCTGGGCGAGATCATCGGCATCGTTCATTCGCACCCGGACGCCACCAGCCGGCCGTCGCCGCGCGACCTGGCGATGTGCGAAGCCACGACCATGCCCTGGCACATCCTGAGCTGGCCGGAGGGCGACCTGCGGACGGTGGTGCCCACGGGCGAGACGCCGTTGTTGAAGCGCCCGTTCGTCCACGGCGCCTGGGACTGCTGGCAGGTCTGCGCCGACTGGTACAAGCGCGAGTGGGGGCTTGAGTTCGAAGCCTTCAAGCGCGCCGACGGCTGGTGGGAAAACAAGGACAACACCAGCCTGTACGAGGCGAACTACGAGGCCGCCGGGTTCTACCGGGTGGATCAGCCACAGCGCGGCGACATGATCGTGATGGAGGTGGGCCGGACGGTTCACCCGAACCACGCCGGGATTTTCCTCGGTGGTGATCCGTCGCTTCCTGGCGAAGATGCTGCGACCTTCGGCCCAGGGCCTTTCCTGCTGCATCACCTGTACGGCAGGCCGAGCGAAATTATCGTCTTCGGCGGGCCTTGGCTGGACCGAACGCGCCTAATCCTCAGGCACAAAAAACATGATGCAACCAAGCGCAGAGGTGTTCATGAACGAACTTTTTCTGCTCGGGCGCCGGAAGATGCTGGGCGCTGATGACATCCCAGTCTCTGAAAAGATGGTGGAAGCCGGATTAGCTATTTTGGAAGAGACTGGAGACTGGCCAATATCAAGAGCTACGGTCGAAAGAGCTTTTCAGGAGATGTATCTTTGCGGATTTCGAGAATCTGCTTCCGTGTCATCTGACCTTTGATAATCGCTCCGTTCAATGCGATGGCTTGGAGGATTCTCATCAGCTTATGGCACTGCTCTCTAAGGTCTTTGAGTTTGAGCGATGTGTTGGAGGGATTTTTGTTTCGCGGTTTTATAAGGTCCGTTAACGATGCCGTTTCCCCTTCGTTTAAGCCCCATTGCCAATGCACTATTTTATGTCTCAGTTTCGCCACCGTATCGAAGGACTTCAGTGTCGCGAGCAGGTCATCTGATGCTTGCTTGTCGACCGCTCCCGCATCGGAAACCTGACCGTGCACGTACCTGATCATACCCGCCATGGAAATATTGGTTTCCACAACAAGTCTTTGGGCTTCAGCAACCGACATCTTCATAAAAAATGCAAAAAGTTCAGATAGCTGCCACTCAACTGCTGAATAGTTTGCGATGAACTGCCCCATTGCATGTAGATGCTCATCGGACGGACCGACGTTGTACTGACGAGGCCAATCTATAGAGAAGGGCTCTCTTGGTTGAAATTCATCACTCACATTGACCTCCAGGTCATAAACACGCCGAAATTGGCGCAATCCCAGTCCTTGGGCTTGCAGGCAAAGGACTAGGGGAATCCTTCAGCCTTTTGTTTGGGTCTCGACGATCAGGCGCCATCCGATGGTCTTTGCCGACCCTGGGTGCTGGTGCGTATTCTGAGGTGGAAACTCCGTGCCTTTGTTGGAAGTGATTTCATCGCCGCAGCCCTCGCACCGATAGATTCCGGATACTGGAACGATGCTGCCGATTGGATGGACGGTGTCCCAATTGACTCCGCTCAGAATGGTCGTTGACGTTTTCTTGAGGTACTTCTCGGTTTCTTGTGTGTAGAGCGCCATGTTGATTCCTGCCGTGGCTGAGGGGAGGCACAACGCTACTACGATGGGATCCAATCCAGTTACTGAGCTTTCGTCCATGCTGGATGCCCAGACAGCTCATTCATGCTTTGCAGTAGGGCAAATTGTAGAGCTGGGCAGTTCCATACGCACGGTGGTAGATTCTGCCTAACTATAAAGCACGGGGGGCTCGCTATGTCGAAGGAAGACCTATTCAAAAGCCACGTACCACCTGTTCGCACTCCGCCAGCGCCGCAGGCACCGGCAACTCCACCGAGTGCACCACCGGCGCAACAAAAGAGCTGAGATATATGGATAGGCTTGATGAACGATCTCATTTTGAGGCAGTTGGAGACATTCGTTATGCCTCAAGGTACTTCCAATTGGAGGCTCGTCTTTTCGGTAAAATAGACGGGCTATTCAAGCTTACGTATGTAGTGGCCGGTAGTTCTTCTTTTGCGGGGTTTATGACCGGCAGCCCTAAGTTGGCGGGCGTGGCAGCTCTGATTACAGCGGTTGTCACGGCATTGGATATTGTATGGTCACCAGGCGCGAAGCGACTGATTTGCTCTGAGCTGTCCAAGCGGTATACAGAGCTTGAACGTAGGAGCAAAAGACTATCGTTTGAAGATCTGGAAGAGGAAATTTGGAGGATAAGGGAGACCGACGCTCCGTCTATAGAGGCGTTGCGTGTGCCGGCGTATAACGATTCAGTCGAGGAGCGAGGGCTAGGCTCCCACAAGCAGCCAGTTTCATGGTGGCAAAGATTTATTGCCCTGCTAGCATGAGCTGTTACGCTCGTCAGTAGCAATCACCCCAAAAGCCCAGCCCCTCCGCTGGGCTTTTTCATTTCTGATATCTTGTGGCCATCTTCCACAGGAGTGACCCCATGAGATTGTTCGTAGGCGCGGTAGCTGTTGCTTTGCTGGCGGGGTGCTCATCGCCATCCGATCTGATGTCCTCTGCTCCGGCAGTAACTGTTGCGTCTGCCAAAACGCCGAAAGCCTTTGCTCTTTGTGTATTTCCTGAATGGCAGGAACACAACTCGAATGCGAGCATGAGCGAAACGGCGACCGGGTACCGACTCGTTAGCGGTTTCGCACAGCAAACGGACGATGTGCTGGATATTAGCCAGGCCAAGTCTGGCAGCGTCGCAAAGCTATACCAGCGTGTGGCGTGGTCTCAGCTGGGGCGGGGCGGGCTTCGAGACTCGCTTCAGAAATGTCGATAAATACGAAACCGCCGAAAGGCGGTTTTTTTATGGTTGGAGAAAATCATGGCTGCTGCTTCGTTTGCCAGAGGCATGACTACGGTCAAGCTTTCAGGCTCTCTCGCCCGAAAATTTGGGAGAAACCACCCGCGACAGATTGATTCAGGGACGGCTCGTGAAGTGTTCAAGGCATTGAATTGCACGATCGATGGCTTCGAGAAGGAAATCAAACGGCTTGCTTCCCTGGGCATGCGCTTCGCGGTGTTCCGCAATCGCAGGAACGTAGGTGAAGCAGAGTTCGAACTTGGCGGCACTCGCGAGATTCGAATCGTCCCGGTGGTCGAGGGGAGTAAGCGTGGTGGCGTACTGCAAACCGTGGTGGGCGTGGTTCTGCTGGCGATTTCCTATGTATTTCCAGTCACTGCACCATATTTAACCCCTGCGGGTATTGGGCTGATCGCCGGCGGCGTCATCCAGATGCTCAGCCCCCAGGCCTCCGGCCTGAAGCAGAGCGCCGGACCGGAGAACGCCCCGTCCTACGCCTTCGGCAGCGCCAAGAACACCACGGCCAGCGGCAACCCCGTCCCGATCTGCATCGGCGAGCGCCGGTGGGGTGGGATGATCATTTCAGCCTCGATCTACGCCGAAGACAAACAGTAACGAGATCGCAGCAAGCAGACCGCCCACGAGGCGGTTTTTTTTCGCCTGGAGGAAAGCATGGGCGCAGCACGCAAGATCGATATTCACGGCGCGAAGGGCGAAGACAAAAAGCCTAAGTCCCCGACCGAGGCCAGCGACAACCTGCGCTCCACGAACATTGCCAAGCTGCTGATCGCCGTGGGCGAGGGCGAGTTTGAGGAGGCTCCAACTGCAGCGAACATCTTTCTCGACAACACGCCAATCAACGACGCCAGCGGAAACGTCAACTTCCCTAACGTGAAGTGGGAGTGGCGCTCCGGGTCGGTCGACCAGACCTACATCCCAGGCATTCCGTCGGTAGAGAACGAGACCTCGCTGAATATTGAGTTGCGCAGCGATGCAGCCTGGGTCCGGTCCGTCACGAACATTCAGCTGTCTGCCGTGCGTCTGCGCTTCGCCTGGCCCGCGCTCCAGCGCCAGGACGACCAAGGCAACATTGGCGGCTACCGGATAGAGTACGCCATCGACGTGGCTACCGACGGTGGCGCGTATCAGCAGGTGCTGACAGATGCCGTGGATGGGAAGACTACCACCCGTTACGAGCGCTCCAAGCGCGTCGATCTGCCCGAGGCAACCACCGGCTGGCAGATCCGCGTCCGCCGCATCACGCCGAACCAGAACAGCAACAAGATCGCCGACACGATGCTGATCGCCGGCTTCACTGAGGTGATCGACGCAAAGCTGCGCTACCCGAACACCGCGCTGCTGTACATCGAGTTCGACGCCGAGCAGTTCACCAACATCCCGGCCGTCACTACGAAGTGCAAAGCGCGCAGATGGCCTGTGCCAAGCAACTACGACTCGTTCACCAGGACCTATACCGGTGTGTGGGACGGCACCATGAAAGAGGCCTGGACCAACAATCCAGCCTGGGTTACTTACGGGATCTGTGTTCAAGACCGTTTCGGCTTTCGTGGGCCAGATGGACGATGGTATGAAGTCACCAACGTGGCGAGCAACACCGCGATTTCCATCGACCCCCCGTACATCGGCCCGACTGCATCTGGTGGCAGCTACGCGCTGGCGCCAATGCAGGGCTACGTGAAGGATTCGGCTGATGCACTGCGGGCCATAGTCAACACCTACGGCGCCAAGCTGGCCGCACTGGGCACGACAGGCAACTACGAAGTTTTGCCGATCACAAAGGGCGGCACCGGTGGCACTACTCAGGGGGAAGCCCAAGCTGCGTTGGGCCTGGTCAAGACGACCACTGCATATGACACCACGGCCGGCCGATTGCTGAAGGTGGCGGACTTTGGGCTCGGTTCAACCGGCTCAGGTTACGATGGCGCAACCAGCATGGACTCGTTCTTCACAGCCAACCAGATGTTTACTTCGACCCTCGCAGCCCCGCCGGGGCATAACCAGCCGCTGTTGGGCTCCTATCCGATGGGCTTCCATCTGCGCAGATCGAGCAACGTTGAATCTCAGCTAGTCATGGGGTGGGGGGCGCAAGCCGCCTTGGGCTTTCGGCTGAAAACCGATATCAGCACTTGGGCGCCATGGCGAAAGGTCTACGACACAGGGAACCTCCTCGGCCCGGTCTCTCAGGTGGGCGGCGTGCCGACGGGGGCCGTCATTGAGGCGGGGAGCAATCCAAACGGCTCCTATGTGAAGTTCGCCGACGGGACGATGATTTGCACGCTGTCTATCACTGTGACCGACCAGAGCATCAGCGACGCGTATGGTCCAGTCTTCCAGGGATCGCGCTCCTGGGTGTTTCCCATGGCTTTTATCGCGGCACCGGTCGTTACATGCGGAGCCTTCAAGTGGGGTAGTGCTGCCAGCTGGGGCGGGGTGAGTGCTGCTGCTTCAACTTCCGGTTGTTCGCTGCGAGGCTGGGATTACTTCACCAGGGCGAGCGGAACCTCAACTTACATTTCTGCCATAGCGGTAGGGAGGTGGTTTGCATGAAAATTATTCTCAGCCCTCAACGCCGTGATGACACCCTGATTGCGGTTAAGTCGGGCGACGTTCTGACGCTGAACTCCGTGCGGTTCGACCTTTCGCTGATTGGGGAGGGCGATACCCTGCCCTACGATGCGATTCATTCCCAGTGGTTGCCCGGCAACATCGAACGGGTGAACGGTGAGCTGACCCTCACGCTGCTGTTTCCCAACCCCAGCAACTACAGCCAGGCGCAGGCCTTTCCATCGCCACTGCTGAATGTGCCCGACGGCGTGGTGGTTTTCCCTGGGCCAGAACAGGCGGACTACGTTCCGCCTCAACCTGATCCAGCCACTCCGATCACCGATGGCGTCATCGATTGGACCAGGCTGATCACTAAGGAAATGAAAGCTGCTGCAATCCTTGCTGCTCAGTTGGCCACGATGAAGTCCGAGCTCGCCGAGCGAAATGCTCGTGCCGCCACGCAAATCTCCCGCATTCAGGACCGCATCGACACCCTGGGCTACGGCATCGAGATTGGCGAGGCGACTCCTGAGGAGGAGGCAGAGCAGGCCGCCCTGGCCGCACCGCTGAAAGCCTGGAAGGTTTACAAGTACGCCCTAGGCAAGGTGACGACGCAGCCTGGGTGGTTCGAGTCGCCGGTCTGGCCGGCCGAGCCGCCAATTCCTCAAATCATCGCGTCACCGATGCTCCTCAGATCCGAAACCATCTGACACGAGCCGACCATCGCAACCCGCCATCGAGCGGGATTTTTTTGCCTGGAGAAAAGTTATGACCGCAACCGAGAAGGACCGCGACATCCTTGCCCGCACGCTGTGGGGTGAAGCCCGCGGTGAAGGGCTGGCCGGACAGATCGCCGTGGCCTGGACCATTCGCAATCGTGTGTTCGACGGCAAGGACCGCTCGTGGTGGGGTGAGGACTATGCCGGCGTTTGCCTGAAGCCGTACCAGTTCAGCTGCTGGAACAAGAACGACCCGAACTATCCCTACCTGAGCGGCGCCAAGTCGATCCCGCCGAAGCAGTTCGCCCAGGCGCAGCGGGCGGCCGACCTGGTGATCTCCGGCCAGGAGCCTGACATCACCAACGGCGCGACTCACTACTACGCCACGACCATGCCCAAGGCCCCGAACTGGGCCAAGGATGCCACCCAGACCCTGCGCCTGGGCAATCACGTCTTCTTCAAGGATGTGCCATGAGTCCCGCATCGCTGAAGCTGCTGATCACCGGTATTACTGTGGCACTGATCCTGACCATGAGCGCTACGTGGAAGGTCCAGGACTGGCGATACGGCAGCCGGCTGGCCGAGCAGGCCAATGCGCACCTATCGGACTTAGCCAAGATCGGCAGCGCTGCCGCAGACCAAGTTCAGGCAGAGCAGGGCAAGCGTCTGGCCCTGGAGCAGCAGCTCGCCGCAGATGACCAAACCCACCACCGAGCACTTACCGATGCCCAACGTAATCAAGATCGCCTGCGCGATCGCCTTTCCACTTCTGATCTCCGGCTGTCAGTCCTCCTTACCGAGGATCCAGCCAGTTGCAACGGAGTGCCTACCACCCCCGGCGCTGTCGGCGTGGTTCATGGAGGCCGTCGAGCCCAACTTGACCCAGCGCATGCTCAACGAATTATCGCCATCACCGACGCCGGAGACCGGGGGTTGATCGCTCTGAAGGCATGCCAGGCGTATGTCAGGGGATTGAATCAGCGATAGGCCTGATTAGGTCGGGACGGATTACGTACAGTAAGAAGCCCGGCGCGGGTCCGAGTTTTATTGGCTTGGCGGATGCGTCGAGCATCTTTTATTCGGCCTGCACTTTTTCGGTTGGCCTGCTCAAAATCTATCGTCCTGCATATTTTTTGACGACCTGCACTTTTTTGTATAGCCTGCACTCAACACAGACGAGGAGCAGGACCATGAGCACAGGGCTTTCCAGAATCATTGACAATCATGATCGTTCGGTGCAGGAGAGCTACACAGCCACCACGTCGTTTAAGAGAAAATCCTATGCGGTTTCAAATCTTCGGGGAGGGATTGGGAAATCGACCCTCTCTTTTAACTTGGCCTGGATGTTCACTCGACATCATTCAACGTTAATGGCCGACCTTTGTCCGCAGCGAAATTTCACAGAGTCGCTGATGAGGGGGGCGAAACCCGAAATTACTATAGGTGACGCACTTCGTCCAAAAGTCCTTGGTCCGGCATTTGGGGATGTTCCCGACGATATTTCTTATCGAGTAAGCACCTATAACGACCATTTCAAGGGTGGCAAGCCAGGGTTCTTTGTTCCTGGGGATGGTCAGCTTTTCGCATTCCCCTCTGCCCTGTATCAGCAGCTCCAACAAGCAATGGCGGCAAGCAATCAAAAAGCTGTCCACAATATTCTTTTTAGCTTAAAAACTATTTTAGAAGCAGAAGCTAAAGAGAAAAAATGTGAAAAAATTCTCATGGATTGCAGCCCTTTTTACGGAGGCGGCACTCATTTGGCTTGGTGCGCGGCCGATGCTTTAATAATCCCGGTTCGGGTTGATGAGCACTCTATTGAGTCGCTGGATATCACGTTGGACATGCTCGCCAACCCTAACAGTGACTATAACGTATGGGCTGAACGAGCCGGCGGAATGAAGCCACCAAGAGTGGCGGCCATCGTAATGACAATGGTCGGAGCCCGAAGCCCGAAGAAAGGTGTCAAAGATAGAGCTTCCCAAATGTATGTCGAAAAAGCCTATCAAGTTGCTGCCAAGTATCCGGACCTTTTTGATGTCGATGATCCGGCGGACGCGTTTGCAATTACAGATGACTTTATGTCTGCTGGCCGTATCAGTGGGGCTGAAGGAATCCCAATTCCAAAGCTAAAGGTTGGTCAGTTCCATACTGTTAACGGGAGTCGCCTGCAGGTGAACCAATCGCAAACAAAGTACCGTAAGGAATTAGAGTATCTTCTGAGTATTATTTGAGAACGGGCCCGAAAGGGCCTATTTTCTGTTCAATAACCTCGCGCAATTCTCAGCGCAGCCACAAAGTCTTGGGTGCCGGTGTACTGGGAGAGTCGCCCGCACATGACGCCTGTTCCTCTAGTCACCTTGGCTGGGGGCTCGGGATTATGTCCTTGGGAAGTCTATCCCCTTCATAAGCCTTGAGCCGACGGTGCAGCTCGGCGATAAGCGTGGTATTCGCCACGCGCTCACCATTCGACTTGTTCATCAGTTCGACATATCGAAGGTGCTCAGAATTCCACGCCCATTTCGCTTTCTCCAGTTCGGCCCGAAGCCTGGCACACTCCTTGGCCGCGGCCCCGTGCATTTCCACCAAGCCAAAAATGTCCTGGCGCGCTTTGCGTAACTGGGTGGTCAGTTCCTGCACCTCGCTCTCCAGCATGCGACAGGGGGTTGTTTGACTGGCATCTACTCGCTACGTGGTGCGATTGCTGCGGGGAACTCATAGATAAATTTTAAAAGCATTTCGGTGAATGTGATCAGCTCCGATGCGTCGACACTTGTCATGAGCGCAATCTCATGCGTGGCCTCGTTGCCTTTCTGACGTATGTGATCGACCCACGCTCGGCCATTCGGCGGGATGAAACCTTTTCCCGCCAAGTAATCGATGTAATGAACGAACGACTTCCCCTCTTCTGCTCCTTCCTGCACACCTATGTTCATCAGTAGCTTGCGGCATAGAAGTACGGAACCTGTGAATGAGCCGGCACCGGCACACTTTCTAGCTTCTTCGTACAAACCATTTATATCGTCCGGAAGGTGTGCGACTGGCTGCCCAGGTGAAGTACCGGGTATCTGACTCATTCCGTTACCCCAGTAATTAGGACTTTCACAATGAGGGCAGATGTAAATGAACTGATTCTGATTTGAAAGAAAGCCGACGACGCTACCGACCTTGTGATCACAGTGGCCACAAGTGAAGCTTCTTGATCTCAGCTGTTGTGGGTGATGCCAAGACATTGTGCAACTCCTTTTTTTGGTGATGCTAGCCAGTTGCCTTGGTGGTGTCCACCTACGATGCGCCCTCGAGTTTGCGCAAAACCTCCCCTGGAGGCCACGGTTTACCGTTTGCATAAGCACAAAAAAGCGGATGTTTTGTCACCCTCGAAAAGGGCTGTTATCCTTGTAAAACAAATGCTTGGGTCGCTACCGTCCCCAGCATGGGGTGCTAGGGGTCGAGTGTTCGAATCACTCCGTCCCGACCATATTCACTGAGTAAAATCAGGCAGTTAAGCCGATCAGATAGATCGGCTTTTTTGTGCCTGCGCAAAACTACCCTGTCTTTGAACGCCATCATTCTCAAGCCAAACCAGCGCTTGCGGGAAAGGACTGTTTGTCCGCTGAAAGGGCTCACTGGCATTCCAGTTGATCTGCGGTGACATTGCCAGATTGCTGATCCGCTGCCCGTCATGCTCCGGGCCGCTCTTCGCAAAGAAGTAATAAGGACATTACGTGCTACAAAAACTGATTCTGCTGATTTTGATCACCAGCTTAAGCGGCTGCATGGCCACCGCCATGCGGATGGATTACGACAAGCACCGATGCCCCTACATCGGCCTGCGCTTTGACTGGTGGCTGGTGGGCACGTCCAAAGGAAAGCTGATCCCTTTTTTGCTTATCGACGCACCGTTCTCATTGGTGGTCGATACAGTGTTCTTCCCCTTCGAGTATCAATACAGCTGCAACTTCTAAGGACAGCGATTCATACAGGACACGGCGGGGGATTATGGCTGTGACGCGGTTTCAAGCGATTCCCGATAATGCGCTTCATCAACTTCGGTCAGGGTTGCATAACCGTCGTAGTGGTAGATTCGATGCTTGTCTCGGGCATAGCGGTCCGTCAGGAATTCCAACGTGCTCAGATCGATCCGCTTGGCGCTCAATGGCCGTCGGTGGCAGAACAACTTGCGCGTGCCCAGTTGCAGGAAATCGGGATGCGTCACGCGGACTTCATCAGGATCGAATGCCACGTCCAGCGGCTTGCCTTCCGAGAGGATCAAGGTGGGGCTGACGGCATAGGTGCCGAGAATGCGAGTATCGGAAGGGTGTAGCCGTTTTTTCGCTGCGCCGTAGTAAAACACCGCGTCCCGGTCCTTGGCCCAACCATGCCCACAGGACTCAAAAGTAGCCGCGTGTGCCTTACGAATCGGTTCGGGGGGATGATAGAAAACCCGATGACAGAACACCGTTTTACCGTCCGTCAGGTAGGGCGAACCGAGTGAGCGGAAGTGCTCTGCGGGTTCCTGGGAAAACCGTTCGGGCACTTCCGTTTGCGCGTTATGAAACGGGATCAGATACAAGCCTTGGGCATCGCCGCACAGGTGCGTGTCGAGCAATTTGAAACTCGCTGCGTCCAGTCCATTGATCACGCGTCCATGGAAATACACCTGGTCGCCTAGTTCGAAACCGAGACCGATGGCCTGTCGCGGCTGCGTTTGCGTTTGCGTGGCTTCAGGCTGTACCTGCAAGCGATGCCACCAATAACCTTCCAACTGCGGATGGGCTTCGAAGAAAGGAGCCCACGCCTCTTGCATGGCCGCATCGATGATCCCGCCAGAGCCCAGTGGGCCGTGCTTGTCACCTGCCAGCACGGGCGAGTAATTCTGGTCATTGTGATAGAGCTGGGTCACCACGAAGCTTTCTACGTCGACATCGAGGCGTTTCTGGCGCCGGTAGATGTGCTGTTGATCACGGTAATAGTCGAACCCCAAGTGGCGAAAACTCGGGCCATGGGCGTCGCGCAAGCGGGTCCCGGCGGCGTAGACGAACGTGTCGTCCACGGCAAAATAATCATCCTCATACTCGCTGCCACTGACCACGCGACCGCACGCGTCGAACGCTGGCTGCCAGCACTTGAGTAGCTGGAAATCGCCCACGTAGCGGATGGTCTTGCCAGTCAGGTAATAGGCCCGTTGCTTGTCCTTGGCGTAGCGTTCGTTCAGCACGGTGAAGGTTGCCAGGTCGGCATTGTCGATGCAGTAGAAGTACTCGTAGGAAATGCTCGAGCCTTGCTGCGCTTGCACGATGATCGACTGCCCATCGGTTCCCCAGCGTTGGGCGAGCATCTGGAAGTCGTCCGGGTTTGCGACCGGCAGCGGCGTGCCGTCCTTCTGGTGCAGGGGCTTGGAGCCCTTGTAGACCTGATCGTCGATCACTCGATAGGACGGGTGATTGCAATAACGCACCCGCGCCGTGGCGCTGGCGAGCAATTGCCCCTGCAAAAAGATATTCACCCCATCACAGAACAGGGCGGAGGCTGAAGTCACCGAGGTTGGCGACGCTGCCAACAGGGCCAGGCTGTCAGGTCGTGCTTCGGAAATTTGGGTGATCGCGTACTCGCCGAACCAATAGGCGCCGATTGCGTCGCGCCAGTACTGGTGGCCGAGGCTTTCCAGGCCTTTGTCGAATCGAAACGGCAGGGCCTGAAGCGCGTAGTAGCCGTGGCGCTCCCGGTAGGCCGGAAGCAGGTAGTAGTCGCGCAGCGCATCGCGCAAGATCCACGGATTGCGTCGATGCCGCCACACCGGCTGGCCGGCCAGCAAGGGCGAGGGAGGATAATGCCCAGCGCTGGCAGCTTGAGCTAACTCGCCGGGTCGTACGCCTTCGGGGTTGAGCATGATGTACACATCAGGCACTTGCCCGTCGCCCAGCAGAATACCTTCCATGAACGCGAAGCCTTGATGCCATTCAAGCTGCAGTGGTTCCCAGTCAGCAATAGCCGTGTCTATGTCTGTCATGTCATTGCGACCTGAACGTTTGATGGTTGGCCAAGGACTACACGTTTTACCACGACTTCGACCCCTGGCGAGGCTGGCCCAAGGGTGTATACTTTGGCAAATTTTGTCAAAAAACAGGCAAAGTCATGAGTACCATGAACATCTCCCTGCCGGACGCTCTCAAATCTTTCATAGATGATCAGGTTAGCCAGAGAGGCTACAGCACCAGTAGCGAATATGTGCGGGAGCTGATTCGCAAGGATCAGGATCGGCAGCAGCTGCGTAGCCTGGTACTGGCCGGGGCGGAGTCTGCTCCCACTGTTCCTGTGAATGGCGACTACTTCGAATCCCTAAGGGCCAAGGTGCGCAAGGGGTGAGGATGAAGGCGAAACCCGTCATTCCGCGAGCTCTTGCCAGCCAGGATGTAGAGGACGCCATCAACTATTACCTAGGTGAGCAGGCCGAGCAGGCGGCACTCAATTTCATCGACGCCTTGGAAAACGCCTATACGCATATCAGCCGCCATCCGGCATCGGGTATGTTCAGGTACGCCCATGAGCTGGATCTCCCCGGATTACTCTGCTGGCCGCTGAAACGTTATCCCTATTTGGTGTTCTACGTAGAGTGCAATGAACACATTGACGTATGGCGCGTTTTACACGCCATGCGGGACATCCCTGAATGGATGTCATCATGAATCAAGCAAACCAGTTGGCTACAACGACGTAGCCCAATCTGCAAAGATTGGGCTTTTTCACGCCTGAAAATATGGATCACCAAGCCAACGATCGCCGCTGCCGCGCTCAGAAAATGAACTTGAACAGCGCGATCACCACGATCAGGCCAATCAGGAAAATGATACCTACGGTACCGCCAAGGAATTTCAACATAAGAACGCTCTCATCGGATGGGCTTAATCGTCTAGACCGCTACCGATAACGCTCGTTTCGTTGAATATTCATTCGTGGTGATCAATGAACCGCAAAGGACCTTGGCACCGGCACATGCTCGAATTTTGAAATGGTCTTGATCCAGTAGCGGCGATAGTCCGTCTGGTCCGGTGCCAGCGGTTTGTGGCTCGACCATGGGTGCTTCGCCTTCAGGCTGGCGCGGTACGCCTCCCATTCTTTTTGCTCGGCCACTTCCCTGGCTTTGCTCCGGTCATCGAACCAGCCCAGAACGTAGGCTTCGCCCTGGTCCGTGCCGTGCGCTATCAGCAAATAAATCTCTGTCATGACTGACCTACCGTTCTGTCCTGCGCCCCAGTCGCGGGGTCTTATCCTGGGTATCGGCCGTTACTTGATGTTTTTGAGATTTAACGCAGAAAAACGCTGCGCCCAAAGGTGCGTCTCACGAAATCGATGCACGGTCGCGCAATCACTTCGACTGGCGAGCGCTTCAACGGCGGTTTTGCGCAAATCGGCGCCTTCATCCACGATCCAGACGCCCGGTTCCTGGTCGCGCAGGGCCATTTCACCGAAGCGGGTGGAAATCACGGGAAGGCCTAAGGCGCGGTACTCGTAGTACTTGATCGGGTCCACCGAGGCGGTCAGGCGGTTGAGCTTGAACGGGATCAAACCCACCGAAAACGTTGCCATGGCCTCGACTGCACTGGCGTGGGAGCGCTCGGGGAGCAGCTCGATATTGGCAGGCAATACGCAAGGCGGCGGTGTGAAGAGGGGGCCGATCAGCCGGATCCGGTTTCCGGGATTGGCCTGCGCCAGTGCGACGACCAGGTCCCAATCGAACCAGCGTCCCAGCGTGCCGACATAACCCAGCACCTGTTGTTTGGCACCCAGGTCCAGGTTCTCGACCGGCGCCAGTCCGTGCATGTCACAGGCATTGAGGGCCAGTTCTACCTGGTCGGTCATGCCCAGCAGTCTGTCGCGAAGGGCGCTGGAGGACGCCAGTACTGAGGAGACCCGGCGAATGAGCTGCGCCTGTCGACGTTCCATGGAGGCGCGTGACAGGCCCTGATAAAACGCCGGGAAATCGTCCATGGCATCGTAGACGGCATGGCTTGCCGGGACCAGCGCCAGCAACTGCAAGGCCAGTTCGGAAGGTTTGCCGATGCACATCATGCACGGGCCGTCGGCGGAAAATGCCGCGGCCTCTTTGAACAGGTTGTGCCACAGCCGCTTGAGGAGCATTGCCGAGCCTGGAATGGGCTCGATGGGTAGGCTCCTGGGTTTACAGACCTGCAACCAGGGGGGAACGCTGACGCTTTGCGGGTCGGCAACAGGCGGATTGCGCCTGAAATCGTTCAGCGTCGGTAAGCGCGTCGGGTACGGATCGATCCAGAGTACCGGCGCCCCGGTCTGGTTGTGATACCAGTTGACGAAGTGATGAGGGCGCTGGCTGAAGCTGGCCCATGGCACCGGGGACAGGTAGATCATGCGCATGGCTGGAGGTACTGCCGTAAAACGTCGACGATGCGCGCTGCGGCCTTGCCGTCGCCATAGGGGGAAACCCCCCGTGCCATGTCCTGATAAGCCCGCGGGTCATCGAGCAGACGCTGTGCCTGTTCGACAATGGTGTCTGGGTTGGCGCCGACCAGCTTGACCACGCCGAGGTCGACCGCCTCCGGGCGTTCGGTTTCCTCCCGCAGTACCAGCACCGGTTTGCCCAGGGCCGGGGCTTCTTCCTGTACGCCCCCGGAGTCACTGATGATCAGGTACGAGCGCTTCATTGCCGTAATGAACGGTGCGTAATCCAGCGGCGCACAAAGGATGATGTTCGGGGTCAGGCCGAGCAACTGGTGCGCGACATCCTTGACGTTCGGATTGGGATGGACGGGATAGAGGATCTGGATGTCCGGGTTGCACTCGGCCAAGCGCTTGAGTGCCTGGCAGATATTCTGGAACGGTTCGCCGAAGTTTTCCCGGCGATGGGAGGTCACCAGCACCAGGCGTTTGCCAGGGGCCAGCTGGATGCCCAAGGCAGAATCTTGTGCGGCAGTCATCAGCAAGGCATCGATCACGGTATTGCCGGTCAGGGTGATATCGCTGGCGGCGACACCTTCGCGCAGCAGGTTGTCCACGGCGTGCTGGGTGGGCGCGAAATGCCAGCGGGTCAGTTTGCCGGCGATCACCCGGTTGGCTTCTTCGGGGAACGGATTGCAGAGGTCCCCGGTACGCAGGCCCGCTTCGACATGGCCAAAGGGAATCTGCAGGTAGAAACACGCCAGAGCAGCACTCATGACCGTGGTCGTGTCGCCTTGAGCCAGTACGACATCCGGTTGCTCGGCTTGCAGCACACCCTCGAGTTCAACCAGCAAGCGTGAGGTCAGCGCTGTCAAGGACTGGTGGGGGCGCATGATGTCCAGGTCCAGGTCGGCGGTGATTGCGAAACCCTCAAGCACC
Source organism: Pseudomonas sp. 43mfcvi1.1 (assembly GCF_900115935.1). Lineage (NCBI taxonomy): Bacteria > Pseudomonadati > Pseudomonadota > Gammaproteobacteria > Pseudomonadales > Pseudomonadaceae > Pseudomonas > Pseudomonas sp. 43mfcvi1.1. The sequence continues at coordinate 258,923 of NZ_UETT01000009.1, forward strand.
TGGTCCAGCAGGCCTCGGTGCTGGGCGGTGGAGAGCACCCGACAAACGATATGTTCCTCGGCCTGGAGTGCCTTGATCACGGGCGCCATCTTGATGGCCTCCGGACGCGTACCGACGATGCAGAGTACCTTGCGGGTCATGCCTTGTGATTTCCTATCATTGTGACGAGTGAGCGTGCTATCCGGTCCGCGTTGGCCATGAGGGTCAGCGTATGGGATTTTTCGGTAAGGCTGGGCAGGCAGGCACCGTCGACAATATGCACGCCGCAAAGGCCGGCGACTTCGCCAAGGCGGTCGGTCTGGCCGATCCTGGGCGTCGAGTGCATGGGCAGGGTGGCCGCGTAATGGATATCCGCCCCCGGCCTGCCGACGGTGAAGCTCATGGGCATCAGCAGCGCGCCCATTTTCCAATAGATCCGGCGCAGCTTTGCCTCGGCAGCCTTCATGAGGTCGGGAAGCTCGGGATGCACGTGGCCGCTGATGCGCAACGATCCGTCGGGGCGCAAGACCGCTGTGTTGTTGGACAGGTGCCCGGGAAGGAAGATATTTCCCACGAGACAAGCGCTGAGCAGGTTTTTCAGCAGTTCGATGCTGTAGCGTTTGCCCACGGGGATCCGGCTGACGAACTCGGTCATCGGCAAGCCTGTGGTGCTGAACGTCGAACCGAAAGCCGTTGCGTTGGACGACAACGCCAGGGCGAACGATAGCTGGCCAAGGCCAAATGTCGGCACCCTTGGAGTCCCGAGCATTTTCGGCAGCCATAACAGGAAGGCTGCCGTCGGCGATGACAGCAGCGGCACCGGGGCCCGGTGGTTCAGGCAGTTGAGGGCGAGCCTGGTGGAGGCCAGGGTGCCCGCCGCCAGTAGCAGGCGCCTGGCACGCAAGCGTCGGGCGCAGCGATGATCGGTAATCGCCCAGGCACCGTCCTGTTGCTGCAGATCGTCCACCAAAAAGTCCTGGACGTGCTGGAACCCTGGGTATTGCTTGAGTTTCTGCAACTCTTGCGACGCGCTATACAACGCCTGGTTCTGACAGCCCCACAAGCAGTTCCCGGACAGATCGCAGGCCTTGCGCTCGTCCAGGGGCTGGCTCAAGACGGCGACCCTGGAGCGGCCAAGGCGAAACCCCAGGTCGGGAAACCCCGGGCGGCGCCGGGTGTACTGATCGAGCAAGCGTTGATGCAGTGTGTCCAGTGGCAAGGGCGGTTGCGACCACTCGTCGAGGCCGAAATAGCTGGAAAGGTCGTCGTCGATCCCGCCACTGATACCGATCCGGCGAGCGACCGTTTCGTAGGACGCCAGCATTTCGGAATAATCGATGGGCAGCCCGGCAAAGTCACTGGCGCCCAGCGTCGCTACGCCGCAACCCCAGGCATTGGAGAGGCCGCCGGTTGCCAGAGAGCCTATGCCGATAAAGTTGTCGGTCTCGATGCGATTGCGGGCGCTGAACCCCTCGAAGACATGGGCATGGGTCGGCGTCTTCAGCTTGGGCGATACCGCATCCAGTTGGTTCAGGGCGTGGAAGTTTTCACCGATCATCCATTTCCACTGGTGCTCGTCGTTTGCCCTGGCGCTGAGAAATGGACGCGTCGGCGGCGTCGCCGAGCCTGTATTGGCCTGGGCATCGACCATGAGGACTTTCAGGCCCGCCTTGACCAGCGGATAGGCCGCCGAAGTCCCGGCCGGGCCACTGCCGACAATGATCACATCAAATTCAGGTTTCACGGTGGGCTTCACTTCCAAGCAACAGCCGGCGGGCAAAGGGGCGGCCTAACAGCGCCGCTGTCTTCCCCGCCAGCGCCTTGACCGAGGTGAGTCCCAGCGCAACCAGCGTGGCGACAAGGCTGCGCGGTTGCTGGGCACCGAGAAATACCTGCGCGCCCTGGGTGCTGGCTTCGGCGATACCGAGTGCAACATGAAGGCGCCAGGACAGTTCCCGGCCCTCGGGCTGGAGCAGGACACCCGCATCGTCCAGGAGTGTCAGGAGTATCGGCCAGCGCATCATCAAGCGTGAATGGAGGATGGGATGGGTTTTACCCGCACGCTCCAATGCCCGGGCGTAGCGACTGACCAGGCTTCTTTGCGGCGGGCGTTTGAGCAGGTAGTTCAAGAGGATCGCGGCTTCTTGCAGAAGTTTTCGGCGTTGCCCATGGCCGGAGCGATGCATGCCCTGGGCAAGGGGGCGCAATTGGATGCCGAGTTTTCGCAGGGAACGCTCGCTGTCCATGGGCGGCAGGTGGATGAGGGAAAAAATCCGTTCCAGCCCCAGTTTCGCGCCCAAGGATTGCCCGAGTGACAGGCGCAGTAGCCTGAGCAAGGCCACCGGCAGAGGGACTGGCAGGCGAGCGGCACGCACCCGGTGCGTCGCAATCGACATCAGGAAGCGGTCAAAGGCAATCGGCTGCACGGCGCCCAGGTTGAGGATCTCGGCGCGGATGTCGTCGCGCGCCAGGACCGCTAGTATCGAAGCCGCGAGGTCGTCGACATGAATGGGTTGTACGCAAGGCGCCGGCATGAGGATCGGCACAAACGGGCTTCGGCGAACCAGCCTTGATAGCACACCAAAGAGCCCGCGTTCGGGGCCGCCATACACTTGGCCGGGACGGATCACGATGCCCCCGGCGGCCAGTACTTCTTGCTCGATACGCCATTTTGTCCGGCCGTAAACGCCAGGGGCCGTGGCTTCGGCGGTTTGGCTGGAGATGAAGACAAACCTGGCCGAGCCTTGTTTGGCGCAACGGATCAGCGCCTGGGCCGCCTGGACTTCGCCGTCTGCGTCGGAGTGAACACCTGTCGAGGTATCGGCAGCCAGATGGATCAGCGCCTGAGTGCCGGCCGGGCACTCGGGGGCCGGGCCTCGCAGGTCGTAAGGAAGCCAGGTGTAGGGGGCCGGGCACGGTTGGCGCGTGGCGCAAATGACCTCGTGTCCGCTTGCCGCCGCGAGGGCTGACAAACGTTGTCCGATATAGCCTGTCGCCCCGGTAATCAGTAGCTTCATCGTCATGCGCCTTCGGTGCGGTCAGCGGAAACAGGCGGGCGCGTATCGGCATGAAACACGAACAGTTTGCTGATCCAGTAAGTCAGCACCACGCAGGCCACATCGCAGACAAACTTCACCGCGGCAGGGCTGTTGACGAAATACAGCCCCACGCTGAACAGCGCCGAAGCGAGAGGAATATTGATTGCAAGCAATGAGAAGTAGCGCACCGCTTGAGCCTTGCTGCTGGCGTGGCTCGATTGAAATGTGAAGTGCCGATGCAAGAAGAACGCGAACACACCCGCGACGCCTTTGCCGGCGATGTTGGCCAGGACGGGTTGATCCTTGAACAGCGCCATCAACAGCAAAAAAGTCCCCATGTCCAACCCATAGGCCATGAGCTGGATGGCGCCGTACCTGATAAAGGTCAAGGCTTCCTCCTGATGACCACGATGTGATGCAGCGCCAAGACTCGTTTCAACGGATACAGCAGCTTTTCAACGACCTTGAGCACAGGAATCAGCGCGTCAGGCAACAACTGGCGAAAGTTCAAGCCGCCGGAAATCAGGTAGCGCAGATAATTGCCGCAGATCTCCTGGTGAACGATTTCCAAGCCTGGGTGCTTGCGCTCGAACGCCTGCCTGTCGCGAACGAAGATGATGTAGCTGAGGGCCTGGTTGGCACCGTTCATGGGCCCGGTCGACGGGGTTTCCCAAGACGGGAAGTGCATGTCGAAGCCTTCGGACTTGAACAGGCGCTTATAGAGAAAGGCGGCAAAAGGGCCGTGGAAGGGCTCGATCAGAATGGCGCCGCCGCCGCTCTTGAGTGTTCTTTCCAGCTCTGTGAAGAACCGATCGGGATGAGGAAAGTGGTGAAAACAGTTCTGGCCATAAAAGGCCCGGACCGAGTGATCGTCCAGGCTCATTGCCTCGGCATTGAGCGCCATGTCCAGTCGCTCGGTAGCGACAATGTCCGTAGCCAGTACTTCAGGGTACGAATTACGCATGGGCGCGATGCCCGCCCCCAACTCCACCTCAAGACCCTCGACCTTGAAGTAGCGGTCTGCCAGGCGATGAAACGTGTGGTGGAACTCCACGAAGACTTCTCGAAGCATTCGCTTGCGCTCAAGCACTTTGCCGTGAAGCTCGAGGCGTTCGCTGCCATCGACGTCCAACGTCTTGAGCGAGGGGTCCGATAAAAAATCTCTCAGCGCTTTAATGAGTTTTCTTCCCGCAATGACGTTGCTTTACCACGCCTGGATTGCCGTGGTCGGCTGGGTACGGAGGCGATGTCATAACCGAGGAACGCCATGATCAACTGCAAGCCCATGAGCATGGGCAGCGCGCTGAGCATCACGGTTCCGGCTGGTGTCGCGATGCCATTTTGCGCCGATTCGAACCAGTGGTAACTGCCGAAGAGGATGCCGAACAAGAACATGAGAATCCCGATCGGCAGTTCGATCGAAGCCAGGGACATGTCGCGCAGATAATAGTTGTAGAGCACGCGCTTGGTGAAGTTTCGCAAGTGTTTGAACAGGAATTCACCCACGATTTTCGAGATCTTGAGATGACTGACTTCGTCGCCGTATCGGGCTTCCATCGGAATATCCACCACCACGGCACGCACGGTGTTCAGGCGAAACAGAATGTCGGTCTCGAAAAAGTAGCGTTGGCTGACTTTGTCCAGGGGCAGCAGCCGGGCGACGTCACGGTGAATCGCCGTGTAGCCGTTGGTGGGATCGAACAGGTCCCAGTAACCCGTCGACAGTTTGGCCATCAGCGACAGCACAGCGTTGCCGAACAGGCGAATACGCGGCATCGATTGGACTTCCTCCAGATCGAAAAACCGATTGCCCTTGGTGTAGTCGGCTTCTCCCGCCAGGATCGGTTCGATGAACAGCGGGATCAGGGTTGGGTCCATCTGACCGTCCCCGTCGACTTTGACGATGATGCTCGCCCCCTCGGCGAGGGCTGCTCGATAGCCGGTCATGACCGCGCCGCCGACGCCTTTGTTGACGTCATGGGGCAATACTTTGACCCGGGGGTCGTTACAGGACGTCAGGACATGCCCGCCCGAGCCGTCCGGACAGGCGTCGTCAATGACATAGATGCGCCAGACCTCCGGCCCTATGGCCTCTATGACGTCCACTATATGAGCGGTGACCCGATAGCTGGGGATGACGACGGCGACGCGTTGTTCGTCCGTGAAAAGCGCTGTTTTTGAGTTCATCGATATCGCCCACTATTGCCTGAATGAAAGGGACTTGAACTCCAGGGGAGTGTCGGTATGGCCGGACGCATAAATGATCACGGACGTCGCGTTCGCAGGGGCAACCACGTTCATTTCATGGGTCTCCCATTGCGTGGTGCAGTCAAACGTCTCGATGCTGGTGGTAATGAAGTTGCCTTGCTCATCCATCCAATTGGCCTGGATTCTTCCGGCAGTGGCTGTCGTTGCGCAGCGGGCGGACACGCTGTTGATGTACGTCAGCCCTGGCGTCACTTCGACACGCTGTATCGCCGGTGTCTGGACGTTGACGGTCAGGATCTTGCGCGACGGGTCATAGGTCGAGGGTGATGTCAGGCTCCAGCCCTCGAGGCTGGACAGCTCTGGATTGAGCAGGTGTTCGTAGTGTGTGTCATTGAGCTTGCGCAGTTCCACGTCACCCAGCCTGGCATACGACGTGGACACATTGAGCAGCAGGTCCAGGCGCGCCTGGGGAAGAGACTTGAGGTCGATCACCAGCCAGTTCACCTGGCGCTGGCGCAAGCGTTGGGCAAGCTCCGATGGCGAGGCCGCCGCATCGAATTCGTTTTTCCACTTCAGGTTGTACCACGACGCGTAAAGGGCATCGCCATGCAAACCCGCCATCAAGGGTGACGCAAAGACCGCCACGGGCTGATGCCCGGTATTCAAGGCGTTGACAGTGTCGACCATGTTTCGGATGGGCAGCCGTTCCAATAGATAGGCATCCCGACCGGTCTTGCTCAACAGTGCGGATGGGTTGATTTCGCCATAATAAGTCGCGGCCTGGATGAAACGGGTATTGGTCAGGATCAACATGGCACCGGCCAGGATGGCGAGGCTGCGCGGGAAAATCTTCGCGTCGGAAAAGGGCAGGGCCAGGATGACTGAGAACAGCGCGAAGGAGGGGAATACATAACGCAGGTAGGCGGTTGACTGGAACGTCATGAACATCGCGCCGGCGCCGACCAGGAGAATGCACAAGGCTTTTTTGTTGCCGCTCAACAGCACGGCGACGGCAGCGGTGGGTAGCAGCAGCCATTGAAAGCCTGCCGCGCCAACTCGCCCCTCGATGAACTGAGGCGACTTGAAGACCATTCGATAGAGGGTGTCCCAGGTCACACCGGTACCGAAAGTGGCCGGTGGTTCGAAGTTGATGTTCGGCCAGAGCGGCGAATGGAAAATGGCATTGAAAAACGGGAACACGGGGTTGCCGGTCAAGTACCCGGCTGAGAGGTAAGGGGTCGCGCCCGCCAGTATCAGGCCGACACTGCCCAGCAGGAGCGTCTTGACGATCCCTTGGACGGCCCAGGCCTTGCAGTGCAGCAAGAGGATCACCAGCAGGACCGGCAGGACGCTCAGGGTCACGGCTTTGGTCGCCAGGGCGAAACCCAGCAGGAGGCCGGCCAGGAGCAGTTGCGACAAGCGCTCCCTGGGATCGGGCGTGAAGCTTGAGACTTTCAGGATCGCGAGCGTCCCGGCCATCATGAAGGCGGTCCAGGCCGACTCTATATGCAGGCTGCTGCTCTCAGCGAAGGCGAGGGGTGTCGACAGAAAGATCAGGCTTGCCCAGCGGGCGCTGGTGGCAGAGCCGCCGGCCCAGAGGGTCATGTTGCGGATTTGCCAAGCCAGCAGCAAAGTGAATGCGCTGTTGCTCAGGCGCGAGGCCGTTTCGCCGGCCAGCATATAGACAATGCTATAGATCCAGTCGGCCAGCATGGGCATGACCGCCCATACATAAGTGCCTGCGTCGAACGACCATTGATGCCGCTGAGCCAGGTGTGACGGGACGAAAAGGTGCATGGCCAACGCGTCATGCCCGACCTCCGGCATGAAGGCGACCAGCACGTAAAGGCAGGCGAAGCTGCAGATCAGTACGTCGAGACCCGTCTGGAGGGGTGTTTGCACTGAACGACTGGCCTGGATCTGCCTCAGCAGTTCACCCCCTATCGACGTGACATGCCGGTGGCCCAATATGAGCGGCGTTAACAGCAGCGCGCCATACAGCCAGGGGTAGTTGATCGGCAAGTAGGCCGCCAGGCCTGTCAGCGTGCCGAACGTGCCCGCTCCCACCAGCAGGTGGACGCTCCAGTCGATCGAGGCTTCTTGCCTGAGCATCCACCTGCCGAGCACGATGCAAGACAGCGCGAACAGCGCGACGACAATGACCGGCCAGATCTGGGCGCAGGCAACGGACAGGCATGCCAGTAAACCCAGGCAAAGGATGATCGGTGGTTTGCCAGTGAAGACGGTGAGGGCGGCCATGCCTGCCACTGACAGCAGTATCGTCCGGGTGGCGCTGTTCATGGACGCCAGTTCGAGCGTCGAAAAACCGTACACGCCGACCACCGCACTCGCCAGTAAAACCACCAACACCACTGCGTATTTCAGGCTGTATCTGGGCAAAATATCGTCTCGGCTGTTCAGCACCTCAGTGCCATGCAAAGGGGGTGCTTATACGTCTCGGTACGTGTGCGGGACCCAGGAACCCCATTTGCTCTCGTAGATCGCCCGGTTCTTTTCGAAAAGTGCCTGTTTTTTCCTGGCACCCAAAGTATTGAACGAGGCGGACAGATGGTGGTGGACGAAAACATCTTCGGCGCAGGCTGCGCGCATGCCACGACGCTGCACGCGGCGGCAGTAATCGTCGTCCTCGAAGAACCCCAGGCCGTACTCTTCGCACAGGCCACCGACTTGCTCGTAGGTCGAGCGCGGCAACATCACGCAGAAAAACGCCAGGGTGTTGATTTCGAACCAATCGCCCATGCGGGCGCGGGTCATTTGTGCGGCTTCGGCGGGCATGTCTTCTAGCCGGTCATAGCGGGTGCTGACTTTGGCCTCATTGCCGATGTTGTTGGTGATCGGGCCGATGATGCCGATTTCCGTGTTGTCCTGCAGGTGGCGGATCAGGCCTTTGATCCAGCCGGCGGTGACGACCGTGTCGTTGTTCAGGATAACCAGATAGTCGCCACTGGCCGCTGCGAGGCCCAGGTTGTTGCCGGCGGCGAAGCCCTTGTTGTCCGGGTTGAGGATGACGATCCGGTCTGGATGTCCCTTGGCCCAGGCGGTGAGGTAGGCCGGGGTCTGGTCGCTGGAATGGTTATCGACGACGATGATTTCAAGGTTCGGGTATTGGCTTTGGGTCAACAGGCTATCGAGGCAGGCCTTGGTCAGTTCGAGGTTGTTATAGGTCAACACCACGACGCTGACTTTAGGCAGAGGTAACGTCGCGATGGCCTCGCGCAGGCTGGCGGCCCGATGCCGCCAGGTCTGGCTCCGGGCGAACGATTGCCGCGCCTTTAGCGTGGCGCTGGCCTCTGGGAGTGCCTCCAATACATCGCGCAGGGTCGAGATGAACTCAGTCGGCTGTTCAATCGCCCAGACCAGTTCGCCGAACTGGCTCAATTCCGGCAGTTTCACCGACACCACCGGTTTTCCCGCGCTCAGGTATTCATAGACCTTGACCGGATTGGTGGCGAGGGTCAGCGGCATGACCTTGAACGGAAGGAGGCAAACGTCCATGGCGTGGAGGTAGTAGGGCAGGGAGGCATAGGGGACTTCGCCTTCCAGGACCACATTCGGGCAGGCCTTGAAGTATTTTTTCGCCTGGACGGTATCGCTGCCGATCAACAGGATCAGGTGCTGCGGGAAGGACTGGGCGACACGCTTGACCAGGTCCAGATCGAACCATTCGGCAATGACGCCGTAGTAGCCGATGATCTTTCTGTTGGAAGGATCCCGGTAGACCTTGTCGGGACGTTGGCTGAAGAAACTGAACTCGCAGGCGTTGCGGATCACCTCTACGTTGCGGTTTTCCCGCTTGCCGTGCCGTTCGATCCAGTCGGAGGTGGCCACCAACAGATCCGCCCTGCGCATCAGGGCGATCTCAAGGTCGAGCATTTCCTGGGCAACGTTGCCGAAGCCTTCGTGATGGTCCATGCAGTCATAGACTAGCGTGGCGTTGGGGACACGCCTCGCCAACGGGAACCAATAGGCGTGCTGGACGATGCAATCCACGGCACCGACGTTCGCCGATTGCAGGAGCATGGCCAGCCCTTGGCACAACTGGCGGATCGCGGCCGCTGACGGCGGGGCATGATAAATGGCCGGTGCGCCACGTACCTTGAAACGGATCTGGAACAGCCGTTTGGAGCCTTCCAAAAGCTCTGCTTCGAAACCGGGGGCATCATCGTCGATAAAGTGGTTCGAGACATAAAAGGTCGTTTGTCCGGCCCGGGCCAACTCCTTGGCCAGGTTCTGTGGGCGCTGGATGCGGAAGTGCCAGTCAATCACGCCGAACATCAGGATCATGGGCCGCCCGTGACTAGACGGCACGGCAAGGTTTACGGGCGGTGGCAGAGGTTGCAGCGGGATGAGGCCAGCGGGTGCCGCTGATTCGCCTGGCGTTGCCTTGCCGGGTTTCAACCAGCTTCGAAGCCGACTCGCCAGTTTGCTTTTACGGTGTGCGGAGAGGGGCAGCCAGGCGTAGACCCGGCGCGACAACTTATACAGCTGCTTGCGTATCGAATAACGCAGCGGTGCGCGTTCAATGGCGTTGCCCCAGTCCGAAAGCTTGAACAGCTCAGCCTGCTTCGCCGCCAGTTGGGCGCGCAAATCCACCGCCCAATCGGAAAGCGCGACCGCCTCGCTTTCTTTTGTCTGGAGCAATGTCTCGGCGTCTTTCAGGCGCTGTTCGGCCAACCGCAGTTGCTCGCGCAGCCGCCCGGCCTTGCCTTCTTGAAGTGACAGGCGAGTGCGAAGCGCTTGTGAACCCAGGTTCAATTGTTTGATAAGCCGATCTCGATTCTCGATTTCCTTGACCAGCTGTAAGGCCTCAATGGATCTGGATTGTGTTGAGCGATTCAGTTGGTCAATGCAATCAACAAGACGGTTGATCTGGTCCATGCGGTTTTCTGGTCCTTTGGTCAATACGGCAACGCACACTCGGTCTTTCAGGATCGATGACTGGCTTCAATCACCAGCCAGGCCTCCAGCCGTGCAATGAATCAGCATAGCGGTTGCTGGACGGGGTGCCACGCGACAAACGTCATATGACGTCGGCGAAGCCCTTGCGTGTCCTCTGGAACCAGGCAAACCCGCAACAGGCAATCAGCACGGCGATTGCCGAGTAAACCGCCAGGTGCTCCCATTGCGGCGGCCTGCCCCAGAACATTACATCGCGAACCATTTCCACCGGCAGCGTCAGCGGGTTTGCCTGCAAGACGGCCTGATAGCTCTGTGGAAGCGTCGAGAGGGGATAGAAAATCGGAGAAAGGAACAGCATCGCGGTGATGATAATGCCGATGAACTGGCCGATATCGCGCAGGTACACACTTATCGAGGCGAGAAACCAGGAAATACCCAGCGTCAGCAACACCAACGGTAACAGCACCAGTGGCAGCAGAAGAGCGGTGACCGGTGGGGTACCGAACAGGACGATGTAGAAGACCAGCCAGGCCAGGAGGCTGACAGCCATGTGGAACAGCGCTGCGCCGAGGGACACCAGGGGCAGGGTTTCCAATGGGAATACAATCTTCTTGACGTAGTTGGTGTTAGCCAGCACCAGGCCAGGCGCACGGTTGATGCATTCGGAAAACAGGTTGAATACCAGCAGGCCAGCGAACAGCACCAGGGCGAATTCGCTCTTGGACTCACCGCCGCCAGACCAGCGGGCCTTGAAGACGACACTGAACACGAACGTGTAGACCACCAGCATGAAGGCCGGGGTGAAGAACGACCATAAAATGCCGAGCATGGAGCCTTTATAGCGACCGATGACTTCCCTGCGGATCAACACGTAGATCAAGATTCGATTGACCAGGACACTCTTGATCATGGCGACAGGGGACATGCTGAACGACTGCATCGGTGCTTGATCCTTAAGACAATATCGGATGCTTCTTGAGTGGCATCCTCATGAGGGTAGGCCAAGTGTAGATTCATTCGCAGTTTTTTATCCCATCTGTGCTTAACTCATCCGCAGTGCCCAACGAAGGACTGATCCAGTAACGCCGCAATAATGGCCGCGATTCATGGAAGGGTTTTACCGATGTCGTTTGAAGTGGCCATCAGCGCCGAAAACCTGAGCAAGTGTTATCAGATTTATGATGCGCCCAAGGACCGCCTGTTGCAGATGCTGGTGCGCGGCAGGAAGCGTTTCTATCGCGAGTTCTGGGCCCTGGACGATGTTTCCCTGACCATCGCAAGGGGGGAGACCGTCGGTATCATCGGCCGTAATGGCAGTGGCAAATCCACCCTGTTGCAGCTGATCTGCGGAACGTTGATGCCGACCCGGGGCAGCGTCCAGGGGCATGGCCGGATTGCAGCGTTGCTGGAGCTGGGGTCAGGTTTCAATCCGGAATTCACCGGCCGAGAAAACGTCTATGTGAATGCGGCGGTGCTGGGCTTGAGTCGCTTGGAAATCGACGCTCGCTTCGATGACATCGTCGCCTTTGCCAATATCGGCGATTTTATCGATCAGCCCACCAAAATCTATTCCAGCGGCATGCTGGTACGGCTGGCCTTCGCCGTTTCGGTCTGTGTCGAGCCCGAGATCCTGATCGTCGACGAGGCCCTCTCCGTCGGCGATGCATCCTTTCAGTTCAAATGCCTGAATCGGCTGGAGGAACTGGCGGCCAAGGGCACGACGCTGCTGTTCGTCTCCCATGACATGAGCATGGTCAAGCGCTTTTGCCACCGGGTCATCTACCTGCGCGCGGGCCGGGTCGTTGCCAGTGGCTCACCCGACGAAATGGCCGAACTGCACTTGCTCGACATGCGTGACGAGCAACGTCGCTGGGCCAGTGGCGGGGTCATGCCGGTAACGCGCAAGCCATTCATGGGCGAGCAGGAGGGGATGGCCTTTGGGACCGAAGAGGGGCATATCAGTGCCGCCTGCTTTACCAACACCCAGCAGCTTTGCTCCAGTTACCTGTATGGCGACGACATCGAGATTCGCGTCGAGGCCATGCTGCATGAGTCGATCACTCAACCCAACATCAGCTTCACCATTCAGGAAGCCAGGCTGCTGGTGATTGGTGGCGGTAACTTCGCACTGCAACCGGGGCCCGTCGAAAACGGTTGGCGGCGTACGGCGATTACAGTGCGCTTCCCGGCCAACCTCGCCGAGGGCCGCTATCATGTCACGCTCAAACTGTTGCACGGTGCGACGGAAGACACCTCACAACTGATCGAGAAGCAGGTCGCGCCATTGGCGTTCGACATGCTGCCGAACCACAAGCGTTTCCTGGGCATGGTCGACCTGGGGTTGCAGAGGATCGACCCTCGTCCAGCCGAGTCGCTTGCCAAGGCCTGTGGGACCCAAGGAGAGAAGGTTTTGACGGAACAGTTGGACGAGCGCATTTGGCAGGTCGCTATATTCGGTACCTTTGACGTAGAAAACTACGGCGATCTGCTGTTTCCGCTCATTGCCGAGGCGGAGTTGGCCCGGCGCTTGGGTTCAGTCAACCTGCATCGATTTTCCTATCACGCCAAAAAAACACCGCAATGGCCCTATGCGGTGACGTCGCTGACCGAGCTGCCTCATGTGGCGTCCAGCCTGGATGGTGTTTTGATCGGCGGTGGCTTCCTGATCCGCTTCGATAAAGTCGTTGCCCACGGCTATGGTCCGACGACCGCCAGTATCCATCACCCTACCGGTTATTGGCTGACCCCTGCGCTCATCGCGCAGCAGCACGGGGTCCCGGTCATGTGGAATGCCCCCGGGATGCATTGCAACAGTATCCCCGACTGGGCCAGGCCGTTATTGACGATGGCTCTTGAGCAAAGCCAGTACGTGGGAGTACGCGATGCACTGTCACGCGATACTCTCGGCGCGCTCACCCAACAGGCCGAGATCGAAGTGTTGCCCGATACCGCATTTGGCTTGCCCCACCTGATCGACGAGCAGCAGCCCTGCGCCGAGTTCATTCGCCTGCGCGAGCGCGCCGGGTTGATCGGGCCCTACATCGTGATCCATGCCATTCACGTGGTGGAGTCCTTTGTAAAACTGTTCGAAGACCACGCCGAGGCGTTCCAGGGCTATCAGTTTTTGGTGGTGCCGATTGGCCCCGTCCTGGGGGACGATCCGTCGGCCATTGCGGCGCGCCTGCCCCAGGCCATCACCTTGTCGTTCTGGCCGGAACCGTTGCTGATGGCGGAAATTATCAGCCAGGCCCAAGCGGTGATCGGCCACAGCTACCACCTGGCAATCACCGCCCTGGCGTTTGGTGTCCCGGTGTTTTGCTCGGCGGATCTGACGACGGGCAAGTACACGGCACTGGCGCAGTTCGACTCACTCCACGCGTTGCCGGACGTGGCCACGGTCGATCCGCAATGGTTTATCGCCCGTGTCGGCAAGACCCACCCATCGCCCGCGGCGCGTGCGGCGGCGGATCGGTTGGTCGAGCATTGGGATCGGGTCGCGGCGATCATTCGCCAGGGTAAAACGTCTGCCCAGCCGGTGTTGGGGGCCTTTCTACAGCATCTGCCCAACCTGCTCGAAGCCGCCGCCGAGGGCCGCGACCCCTTGCCGGCTGAATGTCCGGCAAGCCCTGTCGTGCCCGAGCCTGAGCTCATCGAGCCGCTGCACGACCCGGCAGTACAAGCGCTTGCCCAGCAGCAACAGATCGTTCAGCTCAGTCAGCAACTGGCGCTCAGTGACGCCAGGATGCTTGAGTTGCAGAACTCCAATTCCTTCCGAATGACCGCACCACTGCGCTCCATTGCCCGTGGTATCAGAAACCTGACAGCGAACAAGAACAGACAATGCTAGATCTCTCTCGTCTCACGCCAGCGGCTCTAAGGGCTCACCCGTTCTCATGGGCTGAAATCGGCAGCCTGTATTCGGTCGAGGACGCCGCCGCGTTGGCGGCCTCCTTTCCTCATGACCACTTCAAGACGGTGAGTGGTTATGGCGGTGAGAAGAACTATGACTATGAGGCCCGTGCCCTGGTGGGCATGGGCTCCAACACCATCGCTTTCCCTGAAGAACTGAGCGAGGCGTGGTTGCGGCTGGCCCGGGATCTTGGCTCGGCGGGCTATCGAGAGGCCATGTCGGAGCTGACCGGGATCGACCTGCGGGCCGTACCGATGGAGGTCAACGTCTTTCATTACGGTCCCGGCGCCAGCCTGGGGGCCCATCCGGACCTGCCCGATAAACTGGTCACCCATATCCTGTATTTCAATGAGTCCTGGGACCGCAATGACGGCGGGTGCCTGAATATCCTGCACAGCAATGACCCCAACGCCGTGGCGGCCGAGATCGAGCCCCTGGTGGGCAACTCGGCGATCCTGGTGCGCTCGGATCATTCCTGGCATGCCGTCACCCCGGTGGTGAGCGGCTGCCATTCTTCCCGCCGCAGCCTGACGGCAACGTTCTACCGACCGGGCTCCCAGAGTTCCATGTGGCCGCCGGGCGACCGCACCCCACTGCATGGATACCCACGTGCTTAAGCTCGACAGCACCTTGATCGACCGCGACGCCGCCCTGGCTCAAAGAGACGCAGCCATCCATGAGCGCGATATCGCCTTGGCAAAAGTCGACTTCCTGCAAAATACCCGTTCGTGGCGTTTTACCCGACCCTTGCGCTCGCTTTTTCGGTGGATGCGTTATGGTTTTAGCGCAACGCAGGAATTTCCCGAGACAGCCGCTGCGATCGTCTACCCGACCGCACCGGAGCCGTTGCCGAACCCTGAGGTGGAACCGGACTTCACCACCAAAGGGCACCTGGATATCCTCTGCTTTGCCAACATTGAGTGGGCTGCACGATTCCAGCGACCGCAGCAGTTGATGAGCCAGTTCGCGAGCAATGGTTATCGGGTGTTTTACATCGTCCCCTCCAGTGTGCCGGAGCAGGGACAGCCCTATCGATTGACGTCGGTGGCGCCCAACATTTTTGAAGTGGCGCTGCAACGTGATGTGCAAGAGGCGTATTACGAAAAAACAGTGACGCCCGAGAACCATCAGGCTTTGCTGCTCGCCATGACTGCGCTGGTCGCCGATATGCAGATAAGAACCGCCCTCTCGGTGGTACATATCGCCTATTGGAGCCCCGTGGCCCGCAGCCTGCGAGCCATGCATGGCTGGCGCATTCAGTATGACTGCATGGATGACTGGGATGGTTTTCCGAACATCGGTGAGCAACTGCTGAGCGAGGAACAGAGCCTGATTGCCCAGGCGGATCTGGTAACCGTTTCCGCCGCGTTGCTTTACCAGAAGTGGAGCGCCCACAACCCGCGCTGTGTACTGGTCCGAAACGCAGTGGATTTCGCCTTTTTCCGGCAGCACTGTTTCACCAATGATGTGCTCAGCGGGCTTGTCGGCCCGGTGATTGGTTACTACGGCGCCCTGGCGCAATGGCTCGACTATCCGTTACTGGCAGCGCTGGCGGACAGGCGGCCGGAGTGGAACTTCATCCTGGTGGGGGATATTTTCGTCGACGATCTGGCGGGCCTTGAGCACAAGCCCAATGTGCAGTTGCTGGGCAGGAAGCCTTATTCGCAAATGCCGCTTTACCTGGAGCATTTCGATGCCTGCCTGATTCCCTTCAGGCTCTACAACGTGACTCATGCGGTCGATCCGGTGAAGTTCTACGAGTACATCAGTGCAGGCAAGCCGGTGATCTCTACCCCACTGACGGAGATGAGCATCTATAAAGACTTGCTGTACTTCGCAACCGGGGTCGATGAGTTCATCGAACAGATCGAGCATGCCTTGGCCGAGAGCGACCTGGCCCTGTACAAACGACGCGTAGAACTGGCCCGGGCCAATGACTGGAAAGATCGATTCAATAGCATGCAACTGGCGATCGTCGGGCTGTACGAAAAAGTCTCCATCGTGCTTGTGACGTACAACAATCTCAATCTGACCGTTCAATGTGTAAACAGCATTCTGCGCAATACCGCCTGGCCCAATTACCAGCTCATTGTCGTCGACAATGGTTCGCAGGATGGTACGGGTGATTATCTTGAGCGCCTGCGCCAAGAGGTACCGACCGCGAAGGTCATTCTCAACCCGGACAACCGAGGCTTCGCTGCGGCCAATAATCAGGGCTTGCGAGAAGCCGACGGTGACATCCTGCTGTTGCTCAATAACGACACGGTAGTGCCTGACGGCTGGCTGGAGCCGCTGGTCAGGCATTTGAGGGACCCGAGTGTCGGCTTGGTCGGACCGGTCACGAATGCGGTAGGAAATGAAGCGAAAGTCGAAGTTTCCTACACCGACATTCAACAGATGCAAGATTTTGCAGACCGCTACACCGAAGCCCACAAGGGACGGTCGTTCGATATCTCGATGCTCGCCATGTTTTGCGTCGCCTTCCGCCGTGGGATCCTCGAAGAGGTGGGGTATCTGGATGAAGCATTCGGTATCGGGATGTTCGAAGACGACGACTACAGCCGTCGCGTGCAGGCGGCCGGTTACCGGACGGTCTGCGCCGAAGATGCGTTTATCCATCATTACGGGCAGGCATCGTTCAGGAAGCTGATCGCCAGCGGTGAGTACCAGGCCCTCTGGGACAAGAACCAGGCGTACTTCGAAAGCAAATGGGGGGCTTGGCAAGCCCATGTTCATCGCGCCGAGCCTGGTATCGAGACGCAGGAGAAGGGCTAGGTCGCACAGTCGACATGAGTGGGAGCGAGCTTGCTCGCGATGACGTCGGCACAGGCAACATCACCGCAAACTGAACCACCGCTATCGCGAGCAAGCTCCCACACTCAATCTTCAGTAGACCCAAAATTCGCCTGAGGCTATTTCAGCGCCCGGGCAAGTCTTCGCCCATCAGGTGAAACGCCCTGGGCGCAAAGCCAAGCCGGTCACTGGCGTCGGAATGGTCGAATACCAGGTCCTGGTTCATGCGCGCCACCAACGCGCCAGAAAGATGTCGGTAGCGTGGCAGGCAGCGCATGATCGAAACGACCTGGGTTAACGCCTTGGCGGGGAGGGGCAGTGTTCGTTCGGGGCATCCCAGGGCCTGGAATATTCGTCTCACCATGGTGTGATAAGGCAACACTTCCCCTCCCGAGAGGTTATAGCCGCCACTGGGCAGGCCAGGCGTACTCAGGGCCGACAGGCACGCCTGGATCACGTCGTCAGCATGCACCGGCTGGCGCAGTCCGGTTGCGCCGTCGATGAGCGGAAAAAAACCGAAGCGTTGGATGAAACGGGCAATTTGCGAGATGTTCTTGTCGCGGCCAAAGCCATAGATCATGGTCGGTCGCAGGATCACCCATTCGATTTGCCGTTCGATCGCCCACTGCTCGAGCTGTTCTTCTGCGCGTACCAAGCGTTGCGCCAACGCCCTTTCCCGAGCGTCGGGCGATGCTTGTTTGGCAAAGCGGCTTGTGGAGGACAGCGCGACAACGCGTTTGACGTGGGCGCTGGCAAGGCGCTCCAGATAATCGGGTAATACCCAGATGGGGGCAAATGACAGGAAGGTATCCAGCGTCAGTCCGTGCCAGTTGTCAGCGTTTCTCCACGTCACATCGGGGCAGGACACCTTGGGCGGCAGACTTCGAGTGAAAGCACTCGTTGGGTGACCGGTTTGTGCCAGCAATGGCAGGGCGCGCTCGCCCAGGAGGCTGGAGCCGCCCAATATTCCTATTCGCAACTGAGGCCTCTTATCAGGGGTTCCATGCATTTTTAAGCCGGGTAGTCGCGTGGCGAAGGATCATCAGACTGAACCGAAACCAGACCGCGATCACCACGCTGACCCATAGGGCCGCAGGGTATTTGCGGCGGAAAAACTTGCGATAGAAACGCAGGATCCCCAAGTGTTTGTGCCATTCGACGAAATAGGGACGATGACGGCTGCAGCCACCGAATACATGCGTCACCTGGGCATCCGGCACGAACAGAACGCTCCAGCCGGCCTGATGGAAGCGCATGCACCAGTCCAGGTCCTCGCAATGAAGGAAATAGTCTTCGTCCCACAACCCGACGCTCTCGATCGCTTCGCGCTTGACCAGCGTGCAAGCCCCGGAGATGGCTTCAACGACAATGGGGGCGCTGGGGAGCGGTTCCTTGTGCAGTAAAAAGTCGGAAAACACCGATGGAAAAAATACTGAGAGCCGTGAAAGTCCGAAAGCCCGCATGAAGGCGCGTCTGGGCGTCGGAAACACCCGGCGTCCCCCGGCTTGCTCGCTACCGTCCGGATTGCACAGGAACCCTCCGACCATGCCGATCTCTGGTGAACTGCGTAGCGCCAGCAGCAAGCGGTCCATGGCATCGACGGCCAGCACGCTGTCCGGGTTCAAGAAAAATAAATTGGCGGCCGTGGACAGGCGGGCACCTTGGTTGCACGCCACGGCGAAGCCGAGGTTGGCGGTGTTGCGTACGATTTGAAGCGAGTCGCCGGCAGCGTGGGTTCGTTCCAACAGCATCAGGCTATCGTCGTGAGAGTCGTTATCCACCACGATCACCCGGGAAGCGCCGGCGGTAAACACCGACCCTACACACGCCACCAAAAGCTCACCAGCGTTGTAATTGACAATGATCACATCACACTCGCCACGTAGAGATGATGTGCTCCATTCATCAATAGCGGGCAGTTCCATTGCTTCCAACTTAATCACTCCATTGCTCAAACCTGGATACGCATGGGATCGCAACTACTCAGGTTGGTATTCAAGATAGCAGGTCCACGGCCTTCGACCAGTTCCGACCAGCATGGTCAGAATGTCTGCCCCAAGGAAAATTGAAACACCTGCGTATCGGCGTTATCCGGGGTTCGGACCGGAAAGGCCACGTTGGCACTCAATGGACCCAGCGGGCTATACCAGGTCACCCCGACGCCTACCGAACTGGCCATCTGGCTGAGGTCGAGCCCGTCGCATCCCTGGGTGGTGCTCAGGTAGCACTTGTCGGAGTAGACGCTGCCGACGTCCCAGAACACTGAGGTGCGCAGGGATTTGTTGTCTTTGATAAAAGGCAGCGGGAACAGGTATTCCACGCCGCCGGTGATGAGTATGTTGCCGCCCAGCGACTCGGTGTCCCGGTCGGAGTAGTACGCTTGGCCGGCGCTGGCATAGGTGCCGGTGGCCGGAGTGTTGCGCGGGCCGAGGGTGCCGCTCTCAAAGCCGCGCACCGAGCCTTCGCCACCGGCGGTGTAGTTTTCATAGAACGGCAGGCCGTCTGTCGAGCCGTAGCTGTTGCCGTAGCCGAGTTTGGTGTGCAAGCGCAGCGAAGTAGCGTCGCTGACCGGCAGGAAGGCCTGCCCGGTGTAGTCGATCTTGTAGAAGCTCAGGTCGCTACCGGGCACGGTCACCATCAGGTTCAGGTTTTGCGAATGTCCGCGGGTGGCCAGCACGCCTTTGTTCAGTGTCGACTCCGACCAGCCGAGGTTGGCCTTGAAGTTGGTGAAGTCCTTGCCTTCACGCTCGATGAAGTCGTAGATCTCATCGGCGCTGTAGGTGCCTGGTTCGATGCTGTCATGTTGCACCGTCAAGCCGAAATTCAGCCGTGAGGTTTCATTGATCGGATAGCCGAGGGTGGTGCCGGCGCCGTAGCTATTGATGGAATAGTACGAATAGTCGTCATCGTAGTATTCGTTGTAGTCGGTGGCGTTGTAGAACACGTTGTAGCCCAGGCTCACTCCGTCCGGCGTGAAGTAGGGGTCGGTAAAACCGATGTTGTACTTGCTTTGGTAGGAGGAGCGGGTCAAGCCCAGGCTGGCGTAGTTGCCGGTGCCGAGAAAATTGTTCTGGGTGATCGAGCCACCGAGGATCAGGCCGGCACTTTGCGAGAAGCCGACACTGGCGCTGATCGAGCCGGAAGCCTGCTCTTCGACGCTGTAGTTCACATCGACCTGGTCATCGACGCCCGGTACGGCCGGGGTCTCGACGTTGACTTCCTTGAAGAAGCCCAGGCGCTCGAGGCGGGTCTTGGACTGGTCGATCAGGTAGGTCGAAGCCCAGCCACCTTCCATCTGGCGCATTTCACGGCGCAGCACTTCGTCCTCGGACTTGGTGTTGCCACGGAAGTTGATGCGGTTGACGTAGGCACGCTTGCCCGGGTCCACGGCGAAGGTGATGTCGACGGTATGGTCTTCATCGTGGGGCTGTGGCACGCCGTTGACGTTGGCGAAGGTGTAGCCCTCGTTGCCCAGGCGGCGGGTGATCAGCTCGGACGTGGTGGTCATCAGCTTGCGCGAGAACACCTGGCCCTTCTGCACCAGCAACAGCGACTTGACCTGGTCTTCGGGGACCTTCAGGTCACCGCTGAGTTTGACGTCACGAACGGTGTATTTCTCGCCTTCGTTGACGTTGACGGTGATGTAGACGTGCTTCTTGTCCGGGGTGATGGACACCTGGGTCGAAGCGATGTCCATGTTGATGTAGCCACGGTCCAGGTAGTAGGAACGCAGGCGCTCCA
>NZ_UETT01000014.1:0-196793 GCF_900115935.1 Pseudomonas sp. 43mfcvi1.1
TCGCGAGCAAGCTCGCTCCCACAAGGGTTGGCGGTGGACATAGGGGTTGCGTACACCAGAGATCAAGTGTGGGAGCGAACTTGCTCCCACAGTTGTTCCTGGATAGGTCTCGGCTTCAATGCCGCAACAACTTGCGCAACGGAATCTCGTCCTTGCGCACCGGTGACTTGATGACGATGTAGCTGAAATACTTGGAGATGCCGATGTTCTTGTCCAGCAAACTTTCCATCACGTCCTGATAGTCCTGGATGCTGCGGGTCATGAACCGCACCAGGTAGTCATAGCCGCCGCTGATCAGGTGGCATTCGAGTACTTCATCCACCAGGCGGATGTTGGATTCGAACTTGGCGAAGTCCTCGCGCTTGTGGTCGCTCAGGGTGACTTCGGTGAAGACCGTCACCGAGTCGGTGATCTTGGCCAGGTTCAGATGGGCCTTGTAGCTGGAGATGTACCCCAACGACTCCAGCCGTTTGACCCGTTGCAGGCATGGGCTGGCGGACAAGCCCACGGCATCGGCCAGGCTGACGTTGGTCATGCGACCGTCTTTTTGAAGCTCTACCAAAATGCTGATGTCGATCCGGTCCAGTTTCGCTAAACCTTCCATCGCATACCTCTTGCCTGCCGTTCGTAAGACAATCTTCTAACAAAATCAGCGTCGTAAGGACAGCTGATGCTGAGCCACCAGATCAGCCATGCTGTTGATGCAATAGTCCGCCGCACAGGGCGTGGACGGGTTTTCGCTGCTGCGGCAGATCAGGCAAACCGCCCCGACCTCCCGTGGACGGGCGCCAGGACGGGTTATCTGTAGGATAGCTTCGGCATCCAGATCGTTGGCCAGCAACCAATCGCGATCCTGCAACGGGTCGCTCGCCAGGGAAATGAAATCATCCGGCTCGATGCCCAGGCGCTCGCACAGGGCACCCCGGTCCTCGGCATCACGATCCCCCTGCACCAGCAGGCGATAGAACTTGCGCAGGTAGAGCATCGCCCCTGGCGCATCCTCGAACAGCGTCCAGCCGGCGGCCGAGCGAGCAAAGCTCATGCCCTCCTCCCAACTGACCTTGAGCTTCCAGCGTTCAGCCAACTGGCGGTGAGCGAAACACAGCAACCCACTGAAGCCCAGCTCGCCGAAGCGCGGATACAGGGCCCGCAGCACCTCGTCGAACTCGGCCAGAACCCGGGTCTTGTCCGGTGAGTCGGCATGGTTTTCCAATAGCGGCTGCAAGGCCGTCCAGACGCCAGCGTCGCGATCCACCAGAACCTCATCGCAGTCGATCAACAACGCTCGATATTCAGTCAGCCTCATGGGTAAAGCCTCCGATGATGTCCATCACTCGCGCTCCATTAGTGGCATGGGCGCTTGCCTTGGCAAACGCCCATGCCAGGCGTTTCAGCCCACGACCCGGGCCAGTGCGGCGTCGAGAATCTGCAACGCTTCGTCGATCTGTGCTTCGCTGGTGACCAACGGTGCCAGGAAGCGCAAGACGTTGCGGTACACCCCGCACTTGATGACCAGCAAGCCACCGGCGCGGGCTTCGTCGATCAGGCGTTGGTTCAGGTCGGCGTCCGGGGTGCGTGCCTCGTCATGCTTGACCAATTCGATCGCCAACATGAAACCGCTGCCGCGCACATCGCCAATCTGCGGGTAGCGCGCTTGCAGGCGCAACAGGCCCTGGCGCAGACGCTCACCCAGAACTTCGCCACGGGCCAGCAGTTGCTCTTGCTCGTATGCCTCGATCACTGCCAGCGCCGCCGCGCACGACAGCGCGTTACCACCGTAGGTGCCGCCCAGGCCACCGGGCAGCGGTGCGTCCATTATCTCGGCCTTGCCGACCACACCCGACAGCGGCAAGCCACCGGCCAGGCTCTTGGCGACCGTGACCAGGTCCGGCTGAATGCCCGCGTGCTGGAAACCGAACCATTTGCCGGTGCGGCCGAAACCGGTCTGGATTTCATCGAGAATCAACACAATGCCATGCTTTTGCGTCAATGCGCGCAGGCCCTGCAAAAATTCGGCGGGTGCTGCCAGGAAACCGCCATCGCCCTGCACCGGCTCGATGATGATCGCCGCGACCCGCTCGGGCGCCACTTGGGTGGCCAACAGCTCGTCCAGCGCCTGCAACGCCATCGCGCTGGTGACACCGCGATAGGCATTCGGGTACGGGGTGTGGAAGACCTCCGGCGCGAACGGACCGAAATTCTGTTTATACGGTTGGCTCATGCCGGTCAGCGTGGTGCCGAGCAAGGTCCGGCCATGGAAGCCACCGCGAAAGGCGATCACCGCCGAGCGGTTGGTGTGGGCACGGGCGATCTTCACGGCATTTTCCACCGCCTCGGCGCCGGAGGTGAAAAAGGCTGCTTTGTAGTGCTCCTGGCCGCCGATCATCTCGCACAGGCGCTGGGCCAAGTCCAGGTAAGGCTTGTAGGCCACCACCTGGAAGCAGGCATGGGAGACTTTCTGCAACTGGGCCTGCACCGCAGCGACGACCTTGGGATGATTGTGGCCGATGTTCAACACACCGATGCCGCCGACGAAGTCCAGGTAGCGCTTGCCGTCCACATCCCACAACTCCGAGCCCTGGGCCCTGTCGATGACCAACGGGTGAGCGGTGACCAGGCCACGTGGCACGAATCGATCACGCTGACGGAGCAGACTTGGAGTTTCTTCGACTTTACTGTTCATGGCATTTCCCATCGTGAGCCTCGCCCCCAGGAAGCGGTTGCGGTGTGTTCACAGGTTAAGGGTTCGACGCGATTGTCTAAGCCGAACTTGGCCGCTGAGAAATCCGGATCGACTGTTTACACCCCGGCAAACAGCAGAATCCTCCAGAGGCATTCCACTCCCATGGAATCTGCCGCAGGAGGCGCCTTGCAACGCAGCCTGATGCTGCTACGCAAGCCCTTTCGACAGATCCTGCTCTGGCGTTGAGGCATGCTAGGAGCTCCTTGATTTCAGGCGAGAAGTGACCCATGGCCCTGCTCTATAAAGCTGACCCGGTACGCGGCGAACACTGGCGGCGCCTGTTCGCCGAACACGCGCCGGACATCGAATGGCGTGCCTGGCCAGACATTGGCGACCCGCGGGATATCCAGTACCTGGCAGCCTGGCAGGCCCCGGACGAGCTCGAAACGCTGTTGCCGAATCTGCAGGTGCTGTTCGCCCTGTCAGCCGGTGTCGATCAGCTCGACCTCGGTCGCTTGCCAACAACGCTGCCGGTGGTGCGCCTGCTCGACCCGGGCATCAGCCAGGGCATGTGCGAGTACGCCAGTTTCGCCGTGCTCAGCCTGCACCGGGACATGTTGCGCTATCGCCAGCAACAGGCCGAACGCTGCTGGCAGGCACATCGCCTGGTGCCCGCGCACCAGCGCCGGGTGGGCGTCATGGGCCTGGGTTTACAGGCGCGACAGATACTCGCCACCTTGAAGACCTTTGGCTTTGCCTTGTCGGGTTGGGCCCGCAGCGAGCATCGCCTCGATGGGGTCGCGTGCTTTGCCGGCGACGAGCAATTGCCGGCCTTTCTCGGCCAGTGCGACATTGTCCTGTGCGTCCTGCCGTTGACCGAGCAGACCCGAGGGATCCTCGACCGCCAGCTGTTCCAGCAACTGCCCAAGGGTGCGGCGCTGGTCAACATGGGCCGGGGTGGGCATCTGGTGGAAGCGGATCTGCTTGAAGCACTCGCCGACGGCCAACTCAGCGCCGCAGTGCTCGACGTGCTGGAACAGGAACCGGCAGCGCCGGAGCATCCTTTCTGGCATCACCCGCAGATACTGCTGACCCCGCATATCGCAGCGATGACCCAACCCGAGAGTGCATTTGGCGTGTTGCTGGAGAATATTCGCCGGCATCAACGAGGCGAATCGATGCTTGGGTTGGTTGACCGTGAGCGCAGCTATTGAGCCCTCGGTGGCCGTTGGTTTCGATCTGAACGGCGAAAAACCGCGCCGGTATTTACTGCTGGCCAAACGTCTGATTTGAGCAAGAAATGTGGCCGGCAGAGCCGTTGCTTACGGAAGATACCGAATCGATTTGCCACGCTTGCCAGGCCCGGTTGCAGGTGAGATACACAGACTTTCAGCGCACAAATCCACCCGATTTCGTCCCTTATTTTATGGTGATCTGCCATGTCCATTTCGCAACGCCCTACTTACTTCTATCGCGCCATGACCGCCACCGACGTGCCTGCGGCCCATGCCTTGTCCGTGCAGTTGAAATGGCCCCATCGCCTGGAAGACTGGGCGATGTTGCAGCGAGTCGCCCAGGGGTTTGTCGTGGAAGACCAGGGCCGTTTGATCGGAACGGCGTTCACCTGCGCCCAGGGGAACTACGCCACCATTGGCCTGGTGATCGTCGACGACGAGTACCAGGGCCAGGGCATCGGTCGCAAACTGATGGAACTGGCCATCGAGGCCTGCGGATCGCGCACCGCCATTCTCAACGCGACGCTGGCCGGTGCCCCGCTGTATGCCAGCCAGGGATTCGTCGATTTTGGGCATATCCAGCAGCATCAAGGGCACGCGCAAGTGCCGGCCCCGCAGGAACTGGCCGCCGGCGAAAGCTGCCGCGTGCTGGGCGAAGCCGACCGCGCCGAGTTGATCGAACTGGCCAATGCCGGGAGCGGGCTGGAGCGCACTGTCGTACTCAATGACCTGTTCGACGTCGTTGAACATTCAGTGGGTATCGAGCGCGACGGTCACCTGTGCGCCTTCGCCCTGCTGCGCCCCTTCGGCCGTGGCCGCTGCATTGGCCCGGTCATCGCCCAGAACCTGGAACAGGCCCAGCACTTGATCGCCGTGCTGCTGGCCGAAGTGCCGGACGCATTCGTTCGCATCGACATTCCCTCGAACAGTGGCCTGGCCCCTTGGCTGGAAAAGGTCGGGCTCAAGCAGGTCGACACCGTCGCCCAAATGGCACGGGGCACGCCCCCGCAGACTACCGGTGCGGTTCGACAATTTGCGCCGGTGACCCAGGCCATTGGCTGAAACGAACCCTATTTCCTTCAACGCTTCCCTGGAGAATCATCTTCATGCTCGAACCCACCCCAGTGCTGTTGGCACACGCCGATGGCAGCCTAGCTTCCACCCCATTCACGCCGGGCTCACTGGCAGCCAAGGATCCATTCGACCGACTCATTGCCTATGCCGGGGCGGATGGCATGGCAGCCGGCGTGGTCCGCGCAAGTGGACGGTTCAGCGTCGATGAATACCCCTTCAGTGAGACAATCGTGGTGCATGCCGGCGCGGTAATCCTGAGCAGTCAGGGGCAGACGCTGCAGCTCACGCCGGGTGAAAGCGCGGTGATCGGTCGAGGGACGGCGCTTAAGGTCGAAGCGCAGCCCGGGTCGCTCTGGGCCTTCTGCGCCGACACCCAACTGGTCGAAGAACCTCATCCCGGGCTCACGGCGCTCCCCGCCCACACCCTGCTCTCACCCTCTGCGCCACCCGACGACGAGATCCTGCTGAGCCCGCCACCGCAATGTCGTTCCCACAATCTGTTTGTCGAAGAGGCGAGCAACCTGCGCATCGGCATCTGGGACTCGACGCCCTACACCCGCCGGTCACGACCGCACAAACTGCACGAATTGATGCACCTGCTCGAAGGCAGCGTCACCCTGCAAGCCGCCGATGGCAGCAACCTGACGGTCAACACTGGCGATACGGTGTTCGTGCCCCTGAATGCGCCGTGTGCCTGGAAGAGCAGCGTCTATGTACGCAAGGTCTACGTCGTCAAATAATCCGGCGTACGACAGTCACACCGCTATCGCGAGCAGGCTCGCTCCCACAGGGGACCTGCGCCAGCCGCAAAACCGAAGGGCGTCCCAGATCAAATGTGGGAGCGAGCCTGCTCGCGATGACGGCGGCACATCCAACATCATCGCAAGCTGATCCACCGCTATCGCGAGCAGGCTCGCTCCCACAGTGGACCTGCGCCAGCCGCAAAACCGAAGGGCGTCCCAGATCAAATGTGGGAGCGAGCCTGCTCGCGATGACGGCGGCACATCCAACATCATCGCAAGCTGATCCACCGCTATCGCGAGCAGGCTCGCTCCCACAGTGGACCTGCGCCAGCCGCAAAACCGAAGGGCGCCCCATATCAAATGTGGGAGCGGGCTTGCTCGCGATGGCGGCGGCACATCCAACAACATCGCAAGCAGACCCAACGCTATCGCGAGCAAGCTCGCTCCCACAGTGGACCTGCGCCTGCCGCAAAACCGAAGGGCGTCCCAGATCAAATGTGGGAGCGAGCCTGCTCGCGAAGACGGCGGCACATCCAACATCATCGCAAGCTGATCCACCGCTATCGCGAGCAAGCTCGCTCCCACAGTGGACCTGCGCCTGCCGCAAAACCGAAGGGCGTCCCAGATCAAATGTGGGAGCGAGCCTGCTCGCGAAGACGGCGGCACATCCAACATCATCGCAAGCTGATCCACCGCTATCGCGAGCAAGCTCGCTCCCACAGTGGACCTGCGCCTGCCGCAAAACCGAAGGGCGTCCCAGATCAAATGTGGGAGCGAGCCTGCTCGCGATGACGCCGGCACATCCAACACCATCGCAAGCAGACCCAACGCTATCGCGAGCAGGCTCGCTCCCACAGGGGACCTGCGCCAGCCGCAAAACCGAAGGGCGCCCCAGATCAAATGTGGGAGCGAGCCTGCTCGCGAAGACGGCGGCACGTCCAACACCATCGCAAGCAGACCCAACGTTATCGCGAGCAAGCTCGCTCCCACAGTGGACCTGCGCCAGCCGCAAAACCGAAGGGCGTCCCAGATCAAATGTGGGAGCGGGCTTGCTCGCGATGACGGCGGCACATCCAACACCATCGCAAGCAGACCCAACGCTATCGCGAGCAAGCTCGCTCCCACAGGGGAACCATGGTGGACATGATCTGGCGGCAAAAAAAAAGCCCGCAGTGTGAGCGGGCAAAGGGGTCACAGGTGAGGCAGGCGTCCATGCCTGGCTAAATCTCAGAGCGCGGCGGCGATGGCCCGGCCAACATCCTGGGTCGAGCCCTGCCCACCCAGGTCGGGGGTGATAGGCCCTTGGGCGATCACCCGCTCGATGGCCGTGAGAATCCCGTCATGGGCCGCGCGATAACGCTCATCGCCGTTACCCAGAAAGTCCAGCATCAACGCACCGGACCAGATCATCGCGATCGGGTTGGCGATGTTCTGCCCATAGATATCCGGGGCCGAACCATGCACCGGTTCGAACAGCGACGGGAAGCGCCGCAACGGATCGAGGTTGGCCGATGGGGCGATGCCGATGGTGCCGGCGCAGGCCGGGCCCAGGTCGGAGAGGATGTCGCCGAACAGGTTCGACGCCACCACCACATCGAAACGATCCGGCTGCAACACGAAGCGCGCGCAGAGGATGTCGATGTGTTGCTTGTCCCACTGCACATCCGGGTACTGCGCGGCCATCAACGCCGTGCGCTCGTCCCAATACGGCATGCTGATGGAGATGCCGTTGGACTTGGTCGCCGCCGTCAGGCGTTTGCGCGGTCGAGTCTGGGCCAGGTCGAAGGCGAACTTGAGGATCCGGTCGACCCCGCGCCGGGTGAACACCGACTCCTGCAGCACGAACTCATGTTCGGTGCCTTCGAACATCTTGCCGCCGACCGACGAATATTCGCCCTCGGTGTTCTCACGGATCACCACGAAGTCGATGTCCCCCGCTTCGCGCCCGGCCAACGGACACGGCACACCCGGGAACAGGCGCACCGGACGAATGTTCACGTATTGGTCGAAGTCACGACGAAACTTGAGCAACGAGCCCCACAGGGAGATGTGATCCGGCACCTTGTCCGGCCAGCCCACGGCACCGAAGTAGATCGCGTCGAAGCCCTTGAGCTGTTCGAACCAGTCGGCGGGCATCATTTGCCCGTGCTCCAGGTAGTAATCGCAGTGGGCCCAATCGAGCACTTCGATGTCCAGCGACAACTGCCACTTTTTCGCGGCCTGCTCCAGGACTCGCAGCCCTTCCGGCAGGACTTCCTTGCCGATACCGTCGCCGGCGATGGCGGCGATGCGAAATGGTTTGCTCATCAATCATGGCTCCCTAATGTCTGTCCAAGCGCTGGCCGCATCACAGCCCACCGATATGGAAGGCTTTGACTTCAAGGTATTCGTCCAGACCATATTTGCTGCCTTCACGGCCCAGGCCCGACTGTTTGATGCCGCCAAACGGGGCGACTTCCATGGAGATCAGCCCGGTGTTGAGCCCGACCATGCCGAATTCCAGCGCCTCGCCGAAGCGCCATGAACGACGCAGGTCCTGGGTGAAGTAATAAGCGCCCAGGCCATACGGCGTGGCATTGGCCAGGGCCAGGGCCTGCTCCTCGGTAGTAAAGCGCATCAGCGGCGCGACCGGGCCGAAGGTTTCTTCGTTGGCCAGCAACATCCCGGCGTGGGCCTCACCCAGCACCGTGGGCTGGACGAACTGGCTGTCGCCCTCGGGAACACCGCCACAGAGCAGGCGCGCGCCCTGGCTCAACGCATCGTCGATGTGCCGGGCGACTTTGCTCACGGCGGCCGGGTTGATCAGCGGGCCGATCGTCACGTCAGCCTCCAGACCATTGCCGACCTTGAGCTTGCCCACCTCTTCCACCAGCCGCGCGGCGAAGCGCTCGTAGATGCCGTCCTGCACCAGGATGCGGTTGGCGCAGACGCAGGTCTGGCCGGCGTTGCGGAACTTGCTGAGCATGATTCCGGCCACCGCCTGCTCCAGGTCAGCGTCGTCGAACACGATGAACGGTGCGTTGCCGCCCAGTTCCAGGCTCAGGCGCTTGATGTGTTCGGCGCTCTGGCGCATCAGCAGCCGCCCGACTGCGGTGGAACCGGTAAAGGAAATCTTGCGCACCGTCGGGTTGCCGGTCAGTTCTTCGCCGATGCCGGCCGGCAGGCCGGTGACAACGTTGAACACCCCGGCCGGAATCCCGACCCGCTCAGCCAGAACGGCCAAGGCCAAGGCTGACAAAGGCGTCAGGTCGGAGGGTTTGACAATGACCGGGCAACCCGCCGCCAGGGCGGGTGCGCATTTGCGAGTGATCATTGCATTGGGAAAATTCCACGGGGTGATCGCGGCGCAGACGCCCACCGGTTGCTTGAGCGTGAGCAAGCGACGGTCACCACTGGGCGCCGGAATGGTTTCGCCATAAACCCGGCGGGCTTCTTCGGCAAACCATTTGGCGAAGCCGGCTCCATAGCGGATCTCGCCTTTGGCTTCGTTCAGCGGCTTGCCCTGTTCCCGAGTCATGATCAGCGCCAGGTCGTCGAGGTTGTCGATCATGGCCTGGTACCAACGCTCCAGCAGCACCGCACGCTCAGCCGCCGGACGCGCGCGCCAGGCCGGCCAGGCACGCTCGGCGGCCTCGATGGCGCGGCGGGTTTCCACGCCTTGCATGGCCGGTACCCGGGCCAGCACTTCACCGGTCGCCGGGTCGATGACATCCAGGGTGGCCGCATTGTCGGCGCCGATACACTGACCGTCGACATAAGCGAGTTCTGCCAACAGGCTGGGGTCTTTCAATTGATTCTTTAGCATGGTCGCGTCCTGTTCCGAGGTAGTTCCAGTCTAGGGAGATGCCACGGGGCAGGATGCTGAAAGCGGGGTTTGGGCAGTGTTGGATGCTGAAGTTTCGAGGTGGGACGGCAGGCTCTACCGAGGCCCCAGGCTAAACACCAAACCCTGTGGGAGCAAAGCTTGCTCGCGATTGCGGTGCATCAGGCGACATTGATCAAGACCGTGTCATCGTTCATCGCGAGCAAGCTTTGCTCCCACAGGCGTACTCCCACATTTTGTTCTGTGTATGGCTTAGATTTTCAAGGAACCCAGCAACCCGTCCAAAAACCGCTCCCCCGCCTCCATCTGGCTGATTTCGATGAACTCGTCAGGCTTGTGCGCCTGTTCGATGGAGCCCGGGCCGCAGACCACCACGGGCACATCCAGGCGCTGCTTGAACAGGCCGCCTTCGGTGCCGAAAGAGACCTTGGCAGTGCCAGTGTCCGGGGCGGCGAAGTTTTTCAGGAAGCGCACCGCCTCGACACTCGGATGGGTGTCAAGACCCGGGTAGACGTTCAGAGTTTCGATCTCGATGTCCGCGACGCTGGAGAGTTTCTTGGCTTCACGCACGATCGCTTCGGCCTGCTCACGCAGTTGTTCCAGGAACAAGTCCAGGTTATCGGCCGGCAAGTTGCGCACTTCGAAATCCAGGGTGCACAGGTTCGGCACGATGTTCAGTGCCTTGCCGCCGACGATCTGCCCGACATGCACGGTGCTGTAGGGCACGTCGTAATCCGCGTCCTGGGCGCCCTGCGCCTGCAATTGCTGTTGGCTCTGGCGCAGCGCGGCGATGAAATCGCAGGCCACGTGAATCGCATTGACCGAGCGCGGCGCCAATGACGAATGCGCCTCCAGGCCACGACAGTAAGTGCGATAGGACCCCTTGCCCTTGTGGCCAAGCACGAACTGCATGTTGGTCGGCTCGCCGATCACGCACAGAAACGGCCGCACCGGCGCCAGGTGCAGCACGTCGAGCAAGCGACGCACGCCGAGGCAACCGATCTCCTCGTCGTGGGAGAGCGCCAGTTGCAGTGGCCGGTTCAAGGGATGGTCGGCGGCATCGAGCATGGCGTCGATGGCCAGTGCGATGAAACCCTTCATGTCGCAACTGCCACGCCCATAGACCCGCCCGTCCCGCACGGTCGCCTGGAACGCCGGGACGGTCCAGGCCTGCCCCGCCGCGGGCACCACGTCGGTGTGCCCGGACAGCAGGATCCCAGGCAATTCACGCGGGCCGGTGCTGGCGAACAGGTTGGCCTTCTTGCCGCTTTCATCCTTGACGATCAGCGACTCGATGCCCTTGCCCAGCAACAGCTCGCGCACGTATTCGATCAGGGCCAGGTTCGATTCTGAGGAGACCGTTTCAAACGCCAGCAGGCGTTCGAAAATGGCTAGCACGCGGGGTTTCATGAGGCCTTGCTCCGTTGCTCGGCGGAAAGGGCGAACCGGCGGATGGAGAACGGCTCGATGGAAGTTCGAGTGCTGCCGGTGCTGATCAGTTCAGCCATGACATCGCCGACGCCCGGGCCGAGCTGGAAGCCATGACCACAGAAACCGAAGGCATAGTACAAACCGTCGACGTTGCCACTGGGGCCCATTACCGGCAGGGAATCGGGCAGGTAGCCTTCGATGCCGCTCCACACGCGAATGATGTTGAGATTGCCGACACCCGGCAGCAACCGGCGCATCTGGTCCAGTTGATTGAGGATGCTGCGCGGCTCGACATAGGCCCGGCGGTTGAGCATGTCCGGCTTGCTGCGATAGCCACCGCCGATGACGATATTGCCCCGGGGGATCTGGCGGAAATAGATCACCTCTTCGGGAATCTTGGTGTACACCCCGATCACCGTCGGCAAGGCATAAGGCACCGGTTCGGTGACGGCCATTTGTGGGCCGTTGGTCTCCAGGGGCACCGGCTCGCCGAACTGAGCCGAAAGCTTCTGGCCCCAGGCGCCTGCGGTAATCAACAGTTGGCCGGCGCTGAACTGGCGACCGTCGGTGGTGCTGATGCTGAATCCATCACCGACCTTCTGCACCTCCGCCACCTCAGTCCGCTCCTCGATGCGCGCACCGAGGCGTCGGGCCGCCCGGGCAAACGCCGGGGCCGCCAGGCGCGGGTTGGCGTGACCGTCGTGGGGTGCATAGGAGCCGCCCTTGACGTCCTTGCCGAGAAACGGAAAACGCGCATGCAGTTCGCTGCCGCGATAGATCTGCAAGTCCAGCTGCGCCGCCTCCGGTGCCGCCGCATAAGCTTCGAGCTCGGGGATTTCATCCTCGCGATAGCACACGCGCATATGCCCGCTGGCGATGAACTCCAGATCGTCGTCGATCAGCTCCGGCAGGCGTTTCCACAGCGCCCAGGAACGGTTCGCCAGTTCCAGTTGCCCGAGGAACCGCCCCTGGCGCCGCACGTTGCCGAAATTCACGCCGCTGGCGTACTGACCGATCTGGTCACGCTCCAGCAGGATCACCGACTGCCCGCGCTGCCGCAGAAAAAACGCCGCCGCCGAGCCCATCAAGCCACCCCCGACAATTACTACGTCGGCTTTATTCAGCGTCATGGCGCCACCTCCCGAGTGAGCATCGAAAGCGGTTTGACCGGTGCCTGACCGCGCTGGCGTCCCACCTCCTGCACAGGGACACCCGCTGCCGCGGCAATCACTTCGGCACCGACCTGGGAGCAATAGCGCCCCTGGCAACGGCCCATGCCGACCCGGCTGAAAGCCTTGGCCCGATTGACTTCACAGGCGCCCTTTTCGCTGACCGTGCGACGCAACTCGCCGGCGCTGATCATTTCGCAACGGCAGACGATGGCCTCGTCCGGCAAGGCCTTGGCTTGCGCGGCGGGCCAGGGAAATGCCTGGGCCAGGCCGAGGCGAAAGTCATCCATGACTTTGAGCGCCTGGCGCTGCTCGGCGACCTGTGCGGGGTCCACCGGCAGTTGCAGATCGCGCAACAACGCCAGGGCAACCAGGCGCCCGGCATGCTCGGCGGCATCGGCGCCACGGATCTTCGAACCATCGCCGGCGGCGTAGACACCGCTGACCGAGGTCCGGCCCTCTTCGTCCACCTCCAACCACCATTGCCCTGAGGCCTCGTCGAAACGCATGCGACAGCCTGCCAGGTCAGCCAGTTGGGTTTCCGGCCGCAAGTGATAACCCAGCGCCACCGCGTCGCACGCCACCGTCAAGGTTTCCCCGTTCGCGGTGCGTACTCGTACGCCACTGACACCGGTGACTGCCTCACCAAGCACTTGCAGCGGCGAAATGCCCAGGTGCACCGGGATCTTCGCCCGATACAGCTGGGCCAACAGCTTCATGCCGGTAAACAGCAATCCCGGGCGCGCCATGAGTTTGGGCAAGGCTTTGATCCGCAAGCCCAGGGGCGAGGTGTCCAGCACCGCGGCAACAGTGGCCCCGGCTTTTACGTATTGACTGGCAACGAGGTACAGCAACGGCCCGCTGCCCATGAACACCACGCGGTGGCCGATGGAAACCGCCTGGGCCTTGAGTGCAATCTGCGCCCCGCCGAGGCTGTAGGTGCCGCCCAGTTGCCAGCCTTCGATGGGCATGAGGCGGTCGGTGGCACCCGTGCAAAGGATCAGCGCGTCATAGTCCACCGTTGTGTGCAGCCCCTGGCTGACACAGCACAACTGCCCGGGCGTCAGGTTCCACGCCAGGGTGTCGGGACGGTAGTCGATCTGCGGGCGCAGGCGGTCGAAGCTTTCGTGCAGGTCCCGGGCCTTGTCCGCCTCGGTGCCGTACAACGTCGTGTAGCTGCGGGTGAACCCTTCAGGTTGACGCCGGTAGATCTGCCCGCCATCGCGACGATTTTCGTCGATCAGGATCGGTTTGAAGCCCGCCGCCACCAAGGTCTGGGCACACCGGACGCCGGCCGGTCCGGCGCCGACGATGACGACTCGATGGGTGTTCAGCCGCGCAGTGGCCATATCGCCTCCGGTTGTTGAGTGATGATGTCCAGCCCTTCGCGTACTTCATTGGAGCAGGCCCGCAGGCGTTCGCCGCTGCGAGTCCAGACCCAGCAATCCTGGCAGGCGCCCATCAGGCAGAAGCCAGCGCGGCTACCCGGATCGAATTCCGACTGGCGCAACGCCGGGCCATGGGTCAGCAACGCGACCATCAGCGTGTCGCCCTGCAACGCCTCGATGGGGACGCCATCGACTTTCAATTTGACGATGGGCCGGCCCTGTTCGGCCAACCTCACGAAACGCGCATTCATGCGTAGGCTCCCACGATCATGCTGTTTGAATCCTGTTGGCACTTGAGCAGCTCGGCACTGTCGTGATGACAAAGCACCTCGCTGCCGCCATCGATAATCCGCCGAGGCGGCGCAGTGTGGTTGCACAGGCCGTCGACCCGCATCGGGCAGCGATTGAGAAAGGTGCACAGGTCAGGCACCTCGGCTCGCGCCCCCAACGGCGGCAGCGTGCCGCAGGTCGTGGCGCCACAGGTTTCCAACCAGCCCTGGCGCAGCTCCGGCACCGAATGGATCAGCAGGTCGGTGTAGGGATGGAACGGCGCCTGGGCGAACGATTGCCGGGGGCCCGCCTGGACTTTGTGGCCGCTGTACATCACCACGATGTCGTCGCACAGCGCCCGCACCGTGGAGATGTCGTGGCTGATGAACAAGTAGGACACCCCCAGTTGCTGGCGCAGGTCGCGCAGCAGTTCAAGGATCGCCGCGCCGACCACGGTATCCAGCGCCGAGGTCACTTCATCGCAGAGAATCAGATCCGGTTTGGCCGCCAGCGCCCGGGCCAGGTTGACCCGTTGCTTCTGTCCGCCGGAGAGCTCGCTCGGGCGGCGCTCGGCCAGCTCCCGTGGCAGACGCACCAGGTCGAGCAACTCGCCGATACGCTCGCGCAGCGTCGCACCCTTGAGGCCGAAATACATCTTCAGCGGCCGGCTCAGGATGGTGCTGATGCTGTGCATCGGGTTCAGCGCGGTGTCGGCGTTCTGGAACACCATCTGGATACGCCGGAACTGTTCGTCCGTGCGTTCGGACAGGCTGCCCCCCAGTGGCTGGCCATCGAAGGTCAGCCCGCCAAGGGCCGGGCTCAACAGCCCCGCCACCACCCGTGCCAGGGTCGATTTGCCTGAACCCGATTCGCCGATCACGCCGATGGCCTGGCCCCTGCGCACGGTCAGGTCGATGCCTTCCAGCACCCGGATCGCCGGCATGCCGTGCTGATCCTTGTTGCCGTAGCCGGCGGTCAAACCCTGGATGGTCAGCAGCGGCGTGTCTTCGGCCACACCGCAGGGCGGGCGAATCGTCGTGTCCGGCCGCGCCGCCGCCAACAGGCTGCGGGTGTAGGCGTGGGCCGGGCCCTTGAGCAGCGGCGCAGTGGCGCTGTGTTCGAAGATCTGCCCGCCGTTGAGTACCACGATCTGGTCGGCCATCTGTGCCACGACGGCCAGGTCGTGGGAGACGTAGACCGCCGTCGCACCCCGCTCGCGCACCACACGCTTGAAGGCCCGCAGCACGTCGATCTGGGTGGTCACATCGAGGGCCGTGGTCGGCTCATCGAGCACCACCAGCAGCGGATCGCTGATCAGCGCCATGGCCGCCATCACCCGCTGCAACTGTCCACCGGAGACTTGATGGGGATAGCGCCGGCCGATGCGCTCGGGGTTTGGCAGCGCCAGGTCGCGAAACAGTTCGATGGCCTTGGCTTCGAGCGTCGCCCGATTGCCCAGGCCGTGGATCAGCGCACCTTCCACCACTTGGTCGATAAGCCTCTTGGCCGGATTGAACGCCGCCGCCGCGCTCTGGGCGATGTACGACACCCGGTTGCCACGCAGGCCTTGCAGCTCGCCTTCGCTCAACGCCAGCATGTCGTGTTCGCCAATCTGCACCACGCCACCGGCCAGGCGACAACCGCGCCGGGCATAACCAAGCAGCGCCAGGGCGATGGTGGTCTTGCCGGAGCCGGACTCGCCAATCAACGCCAGCACTTCACCTTTCTCCAGGGAGAAACTCACGCCCTTGACGATATCCACCTCGCTGCGCTCGCCACAGGCGACCACGCGCAGGTTCTCGACTCGGATCAATTCGCTCATCTCAATGGCCTCCCGTACGTCGACTGCGCCGTGAAGACAGGCGGTCGATAAACAGATTGACGCCGATGGTCAGGGTGCCGATGGCCAGGGCCGGAATCACGATGGCCGGCGCGCCCTGGTTGAGGCCGCCGATGTTTTCCCGCACCAGCGAACCCAGGTCGGCGTCCGGCGGTTGCACACCGAGGCCGAGGAAGCTCATGCCGCTGAGCAGCAATACGATGAAGCCAAAACGCAGGCCCAGGTCAGCCAGCACCGGGTTGAGCATGTTCGGCAAAATTTCCACGCAAGCGATGTACAGCCGCCGTTCGCCCCGGGTGCGGGCCACTTGCACGTATTCCAGGGCCTCGATGTTCACCGCCATGCTGCGCGCGATCCGGAACGCGCCCGGCGTGTAACTCAGCACGGCCGTACACACCAGCAACGTCACCGACGAACCGAACGCCGAGACCATGATCAACGCCAGCATCTTGCTCGGGATCGAAATGAAGGCGTCCATCAGGCGACTGATCAGCTCGTCCAGCCATTTCGGTGAAACCACCGACAGCAATGCGCAACTGGTCCCAAGTCCACTGGACAACACTGCGGCTATCAATGCCAGGCCCACGGTGAACTGCGCGCCGACCAGAATCCGACTGAGCATGTCGCGGCCCAGGTAATCGGTGCCCAGCGGGTAAGCGGCGCTGAAGCTGCCGAAAACAGTGTCGGAGACCACTTCGCCCACCGGGTGCGGTGCCAGCCACGGGCCGAAGATCGCCACTAGCAACCAGGTTGCACACAGTGCGGCGCCGACCAGTCCAAGCCAGGACGAGCCGTGAGCATCTTTGCCCAACGCCAGAGCGACCGCCGCGGTCGGGGGTTTCACAATGGGATTGTTCATTGGTTTCTCAGCCTCGGGTTGGAAAGGATCGCGCACAGATCGGCAATCAGCACCAACGTCAGGTACGCCGTGCAAAACAGCATGGTGCAGGCCTGGACCAGCGCCATGTCGCGGTTCGTCACGGCGTCGACCATCAGGCTGGCGATACCGGGATAGTTGAAAATCGTCTCGACGATCACCACCCCGCCCAGCAGGTAGGAGAGGCTCAAGGCGATGGCGTTGGCGATCGGCCCGATGGCGTTGGGCAAGGCGTGGCGCAGCACCACCCGTACCGGACTCACGCCTTTGAGACGGGCCATTTCCACGTAAGGACTGTCCAGTTGATCGATCACTGCCGCCCGGGTCATGCGCGCCATTTGCGCGACGATCACGCAGCACAGCGTCATGACCGGCAAGGCATAGGTGCGCATGAATTGCAGCGGCGAGGTGATCTCACTGGAATAGGACAGCGCGGAAAGCCAGCCCAGGTTCACCGCGAAGATCAGCACTGCCAGGGTGGCGACCAGAAATTCCGGCACGGCCACCATCATCAGGGTAAAGAAACTCATGAAGCCGTCGATGCGTCCACCTCGCCCCATCGCCGAACCGATGCCCAGGATCAGGGCCAGCGGCACCGATACCAGCGCCGTGGCGGCCGCCAGCATCAGCGTGCTGGGCACCCTGCCCGCCATCAGCTCGGTGACCGGGACGGCATTGGAGACCGACACGCCCAGGTCGCCGCTGAGCAGGCTGGTCAACCAGTGCAGGTAGCGCAACACACCCGGTTGGTCCAGGCCCATCTTCATCCGCAGGGCCGCCACTTGCTCAGGCGTGGCGAACTGTCCAAGGGACTGTTGCGCCGCGTCGCCCGGCAACACCGCCGTGATGGCGAACACCACCATCGAGACGATCAACAGGGTCACGATCGCCGCGCCCAGGCGTCGGCCGATCAACCACAGTGTGTTGCTATTCATCACCCTACCCCTTGTGCCATGTCACGTCGCAAGAGCGCGCTCATCACGCGTCAAGCCAGACTTGCTCAGCGAACATATAGCCCA
This sequence comes from Pseudomonas sp. 43mfcvi1.1, assembly GCF_900115935.1. Taxonomy (NCBI): domain Bacteria; kingdom Pseudomonadati; phylum Pseudomonadota; class Gammaproteobacteria; order Pseudomonadales; family Pseudomonadaceae; genus Pseudomonas; species Pseudomonas sp. 43mfcvi1.1. The sequence continues at coordinate 17,553 of NZ_UETT01000014.1, forward strand.
TGAAACCGCCCAGCGGGTTGGTGCCATAACCCTTGACGCGCTGGTCGACCCCGTCGATGTTGCTGATGAACACCGGGATGCCGATGCCGCTGTGCTCATGCACCAGGGTCTGCATGTCCGCGTACATCTTGCCGCGCTTGGCCTCGTCGGTTTCACCCCGGGCCTGTATCAGCAACTGGTCGAACTGTTCGTTTTTCCAGCCGGATTCGTTCCATGGCGCCGTGGATTGGAAGAACTGCGAGAACAGCATGTCGGCGTTGGGCCGCGGGTTGATGTTGCCGAAGCTCAGCGGGTGCTTGGCCCAGTGGTTGGACCAGTAGCCATCGCTGGGCAGGCGGTTGACGTTGAGCTTGAGCCCGGCCTCCTTGGCCGATTGCTGCAGCAACACGGCAACGTCGACCGAGCCGGTGGCGGCCGGCGAGCACATCACCGGCATGCTGATGCTTTCCATGCCGGCCTTCTTCAACAGGAAACGGGCCTTTTCCGGATCGTAGGTCCGCTGCGGCAGATCGGCATTGTAGAAACGTGCACCGGGGGCGATCGGGTGGTCGTTGCCGACCCTGGCGAAACCCCGGAAGATCGCCGACTTGACCTGTTCGCGGTCCAGCAGCAGCTTCATGGCCTCGGTGAACTCCGGGCTCTGGCCGGGCATCTGGTCCTGGCGAATGATCAGGTCGGTGTAGTTGCCCGATGGCGAATCCACCACGCGATGGGTAGTGCTGTCCTTGATGCGCGTGGTCGAGCGCGGGTTGACCTCGTTGATGATCTGCACATCGCCCGACAGCAATGCGTTGACCCGCGATGGCTCGTCACCGATACCGATGAATTCGATCTCGTCCAGGTACGGCAGTCCAGGCTTCCAGTAGTTGGTATTGCGCGCACCAATCGAACGTACCCCGGGCTTGAATTCCTTGACCTTGAACGGACCGGTGCCGATGCCCTGGCTGAAGTCGCTGGTGCCCTCGGGGACGATCAACAGATGAGAAATGGCCAGGATCGAAGGCAACTCGGCATTCGGCCCGCTCAGGCGGATCTGCACCTCATGGGTACCGTTGGCCTTGACCTCGGCAAACTGCTCGGCCAGCGGCAAGACCTTGGAACCGGTGATCGGGTCCTTGTGGCGCAGCAGGGAAAACACCACGTCGGCGGCGGTGAGACCCTTGCCGTTGTGGAAGGTCACTTCCTTGCGCAGAGTAATCACCCAGAGCGTGGCGTCGGTGGTGTCGATGCGCTCGGCCAGTTCCAGTTGCGGCACCATGTGGCTGTCGAAACGCGTCAAGCCGTTGTAGAACATGTAGTGGCGCACGTAGTCCGTGGACGATGAGCCTTTGGCCGGGTCCAGGGTATCGGCGGTGGAACTGGAGATACCCGCCACGCGGATACGCCCGCCGGGCTTGCCTTTGCCGGGGTTTGCCTGTTCATCGGCCAGCAGCTTGCCGGCAGCGCCGAACAGACTGCCGGCACCGGCTGCGGCCACGCCCGCCAGCCCGAGCATTTGCAAGGCATGCCGACGTGACATGCCGCGATTGAGCCCTTCGAAAACACGCAGACTTTCTGTACCGGTGATCAACTGGTCTTTGATGCCGTTTTTATTGTCACTCATGTCAGTTCTACCTTTCGGAAAATGATAGGGCTCGATTGCGCACGATTGACGCAATGTGTTGAAACGCCAAACAACACCCTGCAACTCAGTGCAGGTAGTCCTGCAAGCGGTAATACGCGCCTACCAGCGGCAGGAACCAGGGTTTGCCGAAATGTCCGGGGATGGCCGGCCAGTCAAGCTCACGCCAAGGGTTGGCCTCGACCTTGCCGGCCATGACCTCGGCCATGACCTGCCCCATGTGCACCGACATCTGCACACCATGGCCGCTGTAGCCCATGGAGTGATAAACCCCGCCATGCTGGCCGGCCCGGGGCAGGCGATCGGACGTCATGTCCACCAGGCCGCCCCAGCAATAGTCGATCCGGGCGTTCACCAACTGCGGGAACATCTGCACCATCGCCGCTTGCAGCACCTTGCCGCTCTTGGCGTCGGAAACGCTGTCGGACATGGCAAACCGCGCGCGGCCGCCAAACAGCAGGCGATTGTCCGGGGTCAGGCGAAAGTAGTTACCGATCATGCGGCTGGTGACATAAGAGCGCCGCGCCGGCAGCAAGCTGTCGATCAGCGCCTGGGTCAACACCTCGGTGGCGACCACGAAACTGCCCACCGGTACGATCCGCCGCCGATACCAGCCCAGGCCACCCTGCTGACAGGCGCCCGTCGCCAACAGGATCTGCGAGGCCTGCAACGCGCCCTTGCTGGTGTTGACTCGATAACCGCCGGCACTGGCCTTCCAGTCCTGCACCGCCACCCCTTGGAAAATCAACGCACCGTGACGGGCAGCGGCTTCGGCCAGGCCGATGCCGAAACGCCCGACGTGCATCTGCACACCGTTGCGCTGTAACAGGCCACCGTGAAACTGCGCCGAATTGACTTCCGCCCGCGTCTCCTGGGCCGACAGTAACTCGACCTCGGCATCGACTTCCTTGCGGATCAATTCGCAGGTGCGCGCCAACCCTTCGTAGTGCATCGGCTTGGCGGCCAGCTTGAGCTTGCCGTTACGCTTGAGGTCGCAGGCAATCCCCTCCTGCTCCACCAGCGAGACCACGCTCTGCACGGCACTTTCATAGGCCTGGTAATACGCCCGTGCCTTGTCGGCGCCGAGGCTGGCGGTGAGCGCCGCGTAATCCTGGGCCACGCCGGTACTGCAATGCCCGCCGTTGCGCCCTGACGCCTCGCCAATCACCCTGCCCGCTTCCAGCACCGCCACGCTGGCCCCCTTCAAGGCCAGGGCCCGCGCCGCGGCCAACCCGGTGAAGCCGCCACCGACGATGGCGACATCGACCTGCCCGGGCAATCCGCCGAGCTGGGCACCGGTGAACGCCGGTGCGGTGTCGAGCCAATAGGACTCACTGCCCATGTCTAACCCCTTTCGCCTTGAAGAGTGCGCTCGACTCAGAGCCCGACCAGCGCGGCCAACCCGCCGATGTCCGGGATCTGGTGGTAGCCATACACGGCATTGGCCGGTTGTTCGTGACCACGGGCCACAAAAGCTTTGTGCTTGATCTTCATGTCGTGGGCCGACATCAGGTCGTAGCGGAAGCTCGACGACACATGCAGAACATCCTCCGGCCCGCAGCCGAGGTTATCGAGCATGAATTCAAAGGCGGCCAGGCGCGGCTTGTAGACCTGGGCCTGCTGGGCGGTGAAGACTTTATGGAAAGGCGCGCCGAGCTTGTCGACGTTGGACATGATCTGCTCGTCCATCGCGTTGGAAAAAATCACCAGGGGGATCTTGTCGGCGATTTTCGACAGGCCCGCCGGTACATCGGCGTGGGGGCCCCAGGTTGGAACGGCGTCGTAATAGAGCTGGCCTTCGCCACGATACTCGACGCCCCAACGCTTGCAGACCCGCATCAGAGAGGTCTTGATGATTTCATCATAGGGCCGCCATTCACCCATCACCTGGTCCAGGCGATAAGCGGAGAAATCCTTGACGAACTGGTCCATCTGCCCGGCATCGACACGGTCGGCGAACAGCTCGCGGGTCATGCTGCCCATCTGGAAATTGGTCAACGTGCCGTAGCAGTCGAAGGTGATGTACTTGGGTCGAAGAAAGCTCATGAGTGCGGTCCTGGATTGTTGTTGAAGACATGCCGAGGCAAACATTGATGCTGTTCGTGAAGCTTCGCTGCAACGCTGCATCACGTTTTCATTACAACACCATGAGACCGTGGATAAATCGTTAAAAATACCGGCCGCTTGGTACAAACCACCGTTTTGCAGGGCTCGCTCAGCAGACTTTGCGGGATGCTCCAGGCGTGGGCGCTGCGCCCGTGTTTGCGTGGTCTTGCGGGCAGTTATGGTGCGCCAAACGGGTCTGCAAAGGGTCGTTTGCGGCAGAATCTACGCTTGGCGCAGCAGCTCCAGCATCCCGGGTGAATGGGCTGCCGCCATCGCGAGCAGGCTCGCTCCCACAGGGGATCTTGGGCAGTCGCATGATTGGTGTTCGCCACAGATCCATTGTGGGAGCGGGCTTGCTCGCGATAGCGGTGGGACAGCTTGCAGTGATGTTGAATGTGCTGCTGTATTCGCGAGCAAGCCCGCTCCCACATTAGTCTTGGCTTGGTCCGCAAGACCGGTATCCACCACAAATCCCCTGTGGGAGCGGGCTTGCTCGCGAAAGCGGTGGGTCAGCTTGCAGTGATGTTGAATGTGCTGCTGTATTCGCGAGCAAGCCCGCTCCCACATTAGTCTTGGCTTGGTCCGCAAGACCGGTATCCACCACAAATCCCCTGTGGGAGCGGGCTTGCTCGCGATAGCGGTGGGGCAGCTTGCAGTGATGTTGAATGTGCCGCTGCATTCGCGAGCAAGCCCGCTCCCACATTAGTCTTGGGTTGGTCCGCAAGACTGGTATCCACCACAAATCCCCTGTGGGAGCGAGCCTGCTCGCGATGGCGGTGGATCTGTAAGGAACCTTTTGCTCAGGCTTTCAACTCAGCCTCAAGAAAGCTCACCAACGCCTGTACCCGCGCGCTGCGCAGTTTGCGCGAGGGCACGAGCAGGTTGATCGGGGCGCTGTCGAATTGCCAATCGGCGAGCACCCGCACCAGGCGACCGTCGGCGATGGCTTTACTGACGTCCCACTGCGAACGCAGCACCAAACCCAGGCCTTGCTCCGCCCAGCGCCGGGCCACGCTGCCGTCGTTGCTCAATAAAGCCGGTTTGATCCGCAGGGTCTTGCGCCCGTGCTCGTTGCGCAGGTGCCACAGCGTGACATCTTCATCGTTCTCACGAATGCAAATGCAGCGGTGTTCGGCGAGTTGCTCAGGCGATAAAGGCGTGCCGTGCTGCTCCAAGTACGCAGGACTCGCACATAACCACCGATCGTTCTGCGTAAGAGGCCGGGCAACCCAGAGGCTGTCGCTGAGGGTGCCGATGTGAATCACCGCGTCGCTGTCATGACGGTCGGGCCAGGGCGTTTCCCGCAGATCCAGATGCAGGCACAGCTGCGGATGCAACCTGGCAAAACGAGCCAATAGTGGCGCGATGTGTTGTCGTCCATACCCAAACGGCGCCGCCAGCCTGAGGGTGCCGACCAGCCGATCATCCTGCTGTTTGAACGACTCGGGCAGCGCCTCCAATTGATCCAGCAACAGCGCACTCTGCCGGGAAAAGCGCTCACCATCGGCGGTCAGGCTCAGGCGCCGGGCATCGCGATTGGCCAGGGTCAGGCCGAGCAGCGTCTCCAGTTTGCGCAAGCGCATGGACAGCGCGGGCGGCGAGACATTGAGCGCCCTGGCGGCGGCGCTCAGGGATTCAGAACGCGCCAGGGTCACGGCCATACGCAGGTCTTCGAGGCTGATCATTCAGTTCAACTTAATGATTGATGACGCCACATTGAACCACGACTTTACGATGACTGAGTAGAGTCGAGCCTGTCTCCAACCACCGAGTCCTGTTCATGCCAGCCTCAATCGCTTGCCTCGATACCCCGGTCGCGCTCATTGATGTGCCGCGAATGCAGCGCAATATCCAGCGCATGCAACACCGCATGGACGCCCTGGGGGTGCGTTTGCGCCCGCACATCAAGACCAGCAAATGCCTGCCGGTGGTCCAGGCGCAGATCGAGGCAGGCGCCAGCGCAATCACCGTGTCCACCCTCAAGGAGGCAGAGCATTGCTTCGCCGCAGGCATCCACGACATCTTTTATGCCGTGTCCATGGCACCCGGCAAACTGGCCCAGGCCCTGACACTCCGGCGCAAGGGCTGTCGATTGAGCATCTTGACCGACAGTCTGGCGGCGACGCAGGCCATCGTCGATTTCGGCAGGCAGCACGACGAACGTTTCGAGGTCTGGATCGAGATCGATTGCGATGGCCATCGCTCCGGCGTGCGCGTCGAAGACGATGCACTTGTCGACATCGCCCGGCGACTCCGTGAAGGCGGCATGCAGCTTTGCGGCGTCATGACCCACGCCGGATCCAGCTACGAACTCAACACGCCACAAGCGCTACAAGCCCTGGCCGAACAAGAGCGCTACATCTGCGTCAGCGCCGCCCAACGCATCCGCGTAGCCGGGCTGGCCTGCCCCCAGGTCAGCATCGGTTCCACACCCACGGCACTTTCGGCGCAGAGCCTGGAGGGCGTCACAGAAGTGCGCGCTGGCGTCTATGTGTTCTTCGACCTGGTGATGCACAACATCGGCGTTTGCCGGGCGGATGAAATGGCGCTGAGCGTGCTGACCACCGTCATCGGTCATCAGCCGGACAAAGGCTGGATCATCACCGATGCCGGCTGGATGGCCATGAGCCGGGACCGGGGTACACAGCGCCAGCAACGGGATTTCGGCTATGGACAAGTGTGCAGCGAAGCCGGCGACTGGATCGAGGGCGCCCTGCTCTCCAGCGCCAACCAGGAACACGGCATCGTCACCCTTTCCAGTCCCGGGGAGGTCGCTATCACCGAGCGTTTCCCCATTGGCAGTCGCCTGCGCATCCTGCCCAATCACGCCTGTGCCACGGGTGCGCAGTTCCCTGAATACAGCGCCTGCGATGCCTCGGGTGCGGTGCACACCTGGAGTCGCCTGCATGGCTGGTGAAATCGAGTTGATCCAGACCACCCAGGCGGCCGCTGCGGGCGGACATTACACCCAGGCGGTCTCGCACCAAGGCGTTTTGTACGTATCCGGACAACTGCCGGTACGCGCCGATGGCAGCCACAGTGTCGACCAACCGTTCGAGGTACAAGCCGCCATCACCCTGGATAACCTGATGGCGATTCTCCGCGTGGCAGGCCGTCGTCCCAGCGACCTGCTGAAAGTAACGGTCTATGTCGTCGGCATCGAACACTGGCCGGCTTTCGACCGGATCTACGCCCGTTATCTGGGCGAACACCGACCTGCGCGCGCGGTGGTGCCCGTCCCGGCCTTGCACCATGGGTACTTGATTGAAATCGAAGCGCTGGCGGGCAGTGAGAGCACATCATGAAACCGGAAAAAAGCGATGTACTGATTATCGGCGGCGGCATCATGGGGTCGGCTTCGGCGTTTTTCCTGCGCCAGCGCGGGCGCTCGGTGACGTTGCTGGAGCGCGACCTGATCGGCCAATACGCCAGCGGCGTGAATTTTGGCAACGTGCGGCGCCAAGGACGATTCCTCGGCCAACTGGAACTGTCTAATCGCTCGTACGGCTTGTGGAAACGGCTCCCCGAGTTGATTGGCGATGACCTGGAATTCATCCCCAGCGGCCATATGCGCGTCTGTTATCGCGAGGACGAAATCGCCGAGCTTGAAGCCTACGCCGCCGCCCCCGAGGCCCGGGAGCTGGACTTGCAGATCATCACCGGCAAGGCCCTGCATGCACGTTTCCCGTTCCTCGGCCCGGACGTCAAGGGCGGCTCGTACGCACCTCACGACGGCCACGCCAACCCGCGCCTGGCCGCCCCGGCATTTGCCCGCGCAGCGACACGGGCCGGGACAAGTGTGCGCGAGCGAACGGAAGTCGCCGCGGTACAAAAGGTCAATGACGAATTCCACGTGACCACCACCGACGGCCGACTGTTCATTGCCGAGCAACTGCTGATCACCGCCGGGGCCTGGGGGGCGAAGCTGTCAGAACAATTCGACGAAGCCGTGCCGTTGGAAGCCAATGGCCCGCAGATGTCGGTCACGGAACCGGTGCCCTATGCCTTGCCGACGGTGATTGGCGTGTTCACCAAGATAAAGGAAGAAGTGATTTATTTCCGACAGATACCCCGGGGCAACATCATCATCGGCGGTGGCAACCGCTGCAAACCGGACATGCTCAACCGGCGCGCCTACTTCAAGCCCGAAAGCCTGCTCAATCAGATGCGGCAGATGAGCCGCCTGCTCCCCGGGGCCGAGCACCTCAACATCATCCGGGTGTGGAGCGGCATCGAGAGCTATACCCCAGACTCGCTGCCCATCATCGGCCCCAGCGGCAAGATCAAGGGATTGTTCTATGCCTTTGGTTTCTGCGGGCATGGCTTCCAGCTCGGCCCGGGCGTTGGCGACGTCATGGCCGAGCTGATCAGCACCGGCCGTACCGGCACCCTGATCAGCCCTTTCGATATCCGCAGGTTTACCGAACCGACAGGGCTGGTGATGCCTCAGGCGAGCCTTCCCGGCACCGGCAGGCTCGTTTGACCCACGCCATCGTGGACACTTCTGGCCCTGAACCGACGCCGCTGTGTTTTTTGCGAAGTTAGCCCGGCAGATACAGCAGATTCTTCTTTGCCAGGCTTGAGAACGGCATATCCCATCAGGGCCGCTTTGTTAGTTTATCGAGAAGAAAAACGGCATCACGATCTGTTGCCGGCAGCGCTATCACCGCTCTATGGGAGCCCGTTGGATGACCACCCAATTCTCGAACAATCCGCCTACGTCCCGGCAGTTTTATATCAATGGCGGTTGGCAGCCTCCGGCCCATCCGGCCACCCTGGCGGTGGTCAATCCAGCTACCGAGGCCGTCATCACTGAAGTCGCCCAGGGCTCAAGCGAGGACGTTGAGCGGGCCGTGGCGGCGGCTCGCGCAGCGTTTCCCGGCTGGTCGGCAACTTCGGTGGATGCCCGCGTGGCGGTCCTTGGAAAGATCCATGAACTGATCCTTGAGCGCAAAGAAGCATTGGCCCAAGCACTCTCGCTGGAAATGGGCGCGGCCATCAGCTTCGCCCGGGCCATGCAAGTGCCGCTGGCGGCTGAACACGTACGGGTGGCCCGTGACGTGTTGTCCACCTATCGCTTCCAGAACGTCGAGAATGGTACCGCCATTCAACGCGAACCCATTGGCGTCTGCGGCCTCATCACGCCGTGGAACTGGCCGCTGTATCAAATCACCGCCAAAGTCGCCCCGGCGATTGCCGCTGGCTGCACAGTGGTGTTGAAACCCAGCGAATTGTCGCCCCTGAGCGCCTTGCTCTTCGCCCAACTGGTGCATGACGCTGGCCTTCCGGCGGGTGTCTTCAACCTGGTGAACGGCAGCGGTGCCGAAGTCGGCGCGGCCATGGCGGCGCATCCCGATATCGACATGATCTCCATCACCGGCTCGAACCGCGCTGGAGCGCTGGTGGCCCAGGCTGCCGCCCCGACAGTGAAACGCGTGACGCAAGAGTTGGGCGGCAAGTCGCCAAACGTGCTGTTGCCGGACGCCAACTTCGCCAAGGCCGTGCCGCCAGGAGTGATGTCGGCGTTTCGCAACGTCGGCCAATCATGCAGCGCGCCAACCAGAATGATCGTGCCCAGGAACCGCTTGGCGGAAGTCGAGGCGTTGGCGGCCGCTACCGCCAACGCGATCGTCGTGGGCAATCCGCAATCGGAAGAAACCGTGCTCGGGCCCATCGCCAACGAAGCCCAGTTCAATCGCGTGCAGGTCATGATCGAAGTGGGCTTGAACGAGGGCGCCAAGCTTGTTTGCGGTGGCCCAGGACGCCCGGAGGGTTTTGAACAAGGCTTCTACACCCGCCCCACGGTTTTCTCGCAGGTCGACAGCGCCATGCGCATCGCCCAGGAAGAAATCTTCGGCCCGGTGCTGTGCATCATTCCCTATGACACGGTGGATGAAGCCGTCGCCATCGCCAACGACACCGTCTATGGGCTGGGGGCGCATGTCCAGGGCCAGGACCTTGATCTTGCACGTGCCGTTGCGTCGCGTATCCGCGCAGGGCAAGTGCTGCTGAACTACCCGGCGTGGAACCCGATGGCCCCCTTCGGCGGCTACAAGCGCTCAGGCAATGGTCGTGAGTATGGGGTCCACGGGTTCGAGGAATATCTGGAGATCAAGGCGATAGTCGGCTTCGAGTGAGCGCCCTACTCCTCGAACCGCCCCGTGCCCTCGCGATCATGGGCGTAGTGTCGGCTGAACGGAAACGTCGGCAGCCATGACTCGCGGCGCACGGTCCAGCTTTCGTAGCTGGGCATCAGTTGATCGGGGGCATCCAGCGTACCCAGGTTCACTTCAATTTCGTCGCCGGTACGGGCGAACACCGACGAGCCACAGCGTGGGCAGAAACAGCGCCCGGCGTAATCCCGTGTTTCCCCCTCGATCGTCACCGCATCCTGGGGGAACACCGCTGCGGCGTAGAAGAGTGCGCCGTGATGCTTGCGACAGTCGAGGCAGTGACAGAGACCAACGCGATACGGCCGCCCCGAGGCCTCGATACGCACGTTGCCGCACAGGCAGCCGCCAGTGAATCGGTCCATGGTGTGTCTCCTCTAAAACCGGCCAGTCGGGTTTCACCATACATGTCGATCAATGATAGGCGCGTGCTGCGCCATCAGTTCCACAACCCAATCGATGAACACCCGTAGCTTGGCACTGACGTGGCGGTTCGGGGGATAGGCCAGATAAAGCGGCATTGGCTCGAGCTGCCAGTCTTCGAACAGCGGCACCAACTCACCTTGCCCCTGGTGACGCCGGGACATGTACTCGGGCAGCCAGAGCACGCCCAGCCCCGCCAAACCGGCCGCGAGATAGGCGTTGCCGTCATCGATGGCCAACGCGTAGCGCCCTTTGACGTGAAGCAGCTCACCGTCACGGCGCATGGCGTAGGGCAGGGATTTGCCGGTGCGTGCCCACAGGAAACCAACAGTGCGATGGTGCGAATCTTCCAGCTCTCGCGGATGCGCGGGCAGGCCAAACCGTGCCAGGTAACTCGGGGCGGCGAAAACGCCGAGGGCGAGATCGCCGACGCGTCGGGCGACCAGCGACTGATCCCTCAATTCACCACCGCGTACCACGCAATCGACGTTTTCATCGATCAAGTCGACGATACGATCACTGACGCCCATGTCGATCTGGATGTCCGGGTATCGCTCATAGAACGCCGGCAAGGCCGGTATCAGGATCAGAGCGGCCAGCGGGCTCGGCACATCCACCCGCAGCCGGCCCCGGGGCAGTGCTTGCGCACCGGACAGGCTGGTCTCGGCATCGTCCATGTCGGCCAACAGCCGGATCACCCGCTCGTAATAAACCGCGCCGTCGGCGGTGACGTTGACCTTGCGCGTGGTGCGGTTGAGCAACTTGACCCGCAACCGTGCCTCGAGCTGCTGCACCAGTTGGGTCACGGTGGTCTTGCTCATGTGCAGGGTGTCAGCGGCCTTGGTGAAGCTGCCCGCCTCCACCACTCGAACGAACGCTTGCATCGCATCAAAACGATCCATTTCTGCCTCAGGGTCGATCCGATTGTTTGGATTCTACAAACAGTGATCACCAAGGTTGCTCGTTTATCGCGTGGATACAAGCCCCTAGAGTGAATCCATCATTTGGAACCCACTCTTGATGGAGGTATTCATGAAACAACGCGATGTGGTTTTCCCGCCTGGACGCCAGGCACTTTATGAGCGCAATCGCTACTCGCCGGCGATTCGCTCCAATGGCTTTCTGTTCGTCTCGGGGCAAGTCGGCAGCAACGAAGATGGCTCGCCAGAGCCCGATCTGGAGGCTCAGGTCCGGCAAGCGTTCACCAACCTGAAGGCGATTCTGGCTGCCGCTGATTGCAACTTTGACGATGTGGTCGACGTCACGGTCTTCATGGTCGATCCCCAGTCGACCTTCGAGCGGGTCTGGAGCGTCGTGCCCGAGTTCTGGGGCAACGCACCGCATCCGACACTGACAGCGGTGGGCGTGACGTGGCTGTATGGTTTTCAGTTCGAGATCAAGGTGATTGCCAGGTTGCCTGAAAACACCCTGTAGGTCAGCTTGCATCAATGTTGGCTGTGCCGCCGCCATCGCGAGCAGGCTCGCTCCCACAGGGAATGGCGGTAAGGCCGAGTCTTCAGCCCACCCTGCAACCAATGTGGGAGCGAGCCTGCTCGCGATAGCGGTGGGTCAGTCTGTATCAATGTTTGGCTGTGCTGTCGTCATCGTGAGCAGGCTCGCTCCCACAGGGAATGGCGGTAAGGCCGAGTCTTCAGCCCACCCTGCAATCAATGTGGGAGCGAGCCTGCTCGCGATAGCGGTGGGTCAGTCTGTATCAATGTTTGGCTGTGCTGTCGTCATCGCGAGCAGGCTCGCTCCCACAAAGGATCTAAGGTGGGTCGCCGGCTAGCCTTTCACCGCTGCTTCAATCGCGGCAATGTCGATCTTGGTCATCGTCATCATGGCCTCGAAGGCACGCTTGGCGGCGGCTTTATCGGCACTGGCGACGGCTTCGAGCAGCACGCGGGGGCTGATCTGCCACGACAGCCCCCACTTGTCCTTGCACCAGCCGCAAACGCTCGCCTCGCCGCCGTTGTCGATGATCGCATTCCACAAGCGGTCCGTTTCCGCCTGGTCCTCGGTTGCAATCTGGAATGAAAAAGCCTCGCTGTGCTTGAATGCCGGCCCGCCATTGAGGCCGATGCAAGGGATGCCCATCACCGTGAACTCCACCGTGATCACATCGCCTTGCTTGCCCGACGGATAATCGCCCGGAGCATGATGGATGGCGTTCACCGCGCTGTCGGGAAAGATTCTTGCGTAGAATTCTGCCGCTTCCTGGGCGGTGCCGTCGTACCAGAGACAGATCCTGTTTTTATTATTCATTCCGGCTCTCCGAAAGGGACTGGACGATAAAGTCTAGCAGTCCCCCCGAAAGTTACAGATGACTGGCCATCAGGTGAACAGCTCCACACCCAACTGGAATGCAACCCACAACGCCAGGCCGGTGGCAAACATCAGCGCGATGTTCTCGAACAGGTTGTTGCGGTATTCCTTGCCCAGCAGGGATTTCTGGTTGGACATGATCAGCAGGCCCAGGGAAATCACCGGCAAGCCGACGATGTTCAGCGCGTTGACACCGATGGTCAGCGTGACGAAGTCCGGCATGCCGGGGAGCGACCAGATCAGTGGCGTCACGAGAATGAACAACATGAACCATTTGTGCATCGGGTCACGGTGGAACTCTTTGCCGTAACGCTCCCGGCGCCCGGGCCGCACATGTTGGAAGGCATCGGTGATAAGCATCGGGAACGCCGTGGTCTTGCCGGAGATGCTGGCGAACAGCGTGGCGAACACACCGATAAAGAACACGTACCAACCGATCGAGCCGAAGAACATTTCCAGGGCCTTGCCCAGATCGCCCAGGGTTTTGACCTCGATGCCGTTGGGTCGCAGGATTTCCGCGCCGACGATCCAGATCGCCAGGTTGATGATGATCCCGACAAACACCGCAAACAGCAGGTCGTTACGCTGGATACGCTTGTGTTCAGGCCCTACCCAGCCCTTCTGGCGCATGACATACGGATGGACGAAGTTGGCGATGGAGCCGGCCACTGCACCGATCACCGAGACAGCCACCAGCAGCGCACCGTGCACGCCTTCATCGGGCGGAATGCTGAAGCCGATGGTGCCTTTGACGATGCCGGCGACATCCGGGCCGGACATCACCGCCAGAGCCAGGAACGCCAGGGTCATGATCGCCAGCAAGCCTTTCATCACGCCTTCGATCATCGAGTAGATATTGCGCCCCACGAGCATCCATACCGCCAAGACCACCGCCACCGAACACAGCAGTGGATAGTCGACCTTGAGCAACATGGCCAAGGCTTCGCCAGCACCCTTGATCATGTAGGCATTCATCAAGTGCCCCATGAGCAATGCATACACCAGCAGGAACCAGGCGAAAAGCGGATTGAGCTGGGCATAACCTTGCAGGATGGTCATGCCCTGGTTATTGCAGAGCTGGAAGCGCGCGATGATGTTGACGATCAGGTAGCGCAGCAGAAGAGAGACCGCCAGCACCCACATCATCGCGTAGCCGTAGTTCGCCCCCGCCACCGAAGATGTGATCAGGTCGCCAGCGCCCAGCCAGGAAAGAACAGCAATGATACCGGGGCCCAGTAGCTTGAGCAGACGTACGAAACGGCCCTGCACGGGCGCCGCAGCCTGGCCTTCAGCGGAAGGAATGCTCGTCATGGATGGAATCTCCGTTTATTGTTTTTGTGAGAAACGGCCACAGTCGAACACATTAGATACGACGTCGTACAACCATTATTAATCTGTAATTATGTAGAAATGTTTCATGGCATCCGCTCCCGAGATACCACTGTATTAAGAAGCAAATTGCTACTAAGCCCCCACCGGCTCGCCGTTATCAACCATCCAGCGCACCATCCTCGCCAACGGCACCCGATGCTGCTGGATCGCGCACCAACTGACATGTTCATGGCGATACAACTCGACGTAACGATTGAGCAGCACATGGCGGCCATCCTCGGCCAACTGCAGTTCAACCTCACGGCAATGCAGTAGATCCGCATCGGGCGAGCGCATCCGTCGATGCAGCACCAACACCTGGCTACTCATCAGCGGCAGCTCCATTCTCGCATTGCGGGTTATCCTGCACGACCGCCCCCAACTTGCCCTGTGCGACAAAATCGGCACGCCGCTGCGCCGTTGCATCGCGAAGTGCCACGTAGTAATCCGGTTCGGCCTGCAACTGGTCTGTCAGAGGCAATGCCTCGGCGCGGCCATCGACAACGCCGCCGACGGTGTTGATCGTGCCCAGGGTCTCGACAGTGCTGCTGTTGTCGCCGAACGGGTCGACGGCGAAACTCAGCACTTCGCCCGTGGCGTCCCTCAGGTTGGCGCTGCCCAGCAACGGCAGCTCCACGATCGGCCCGGGCGCGACGTTCCAGACGCCGAAGGTCTGGCCGAAATCGGCCTTGTGGCGCTCGATGCCCAGCTTGCCCGACACGTCGATCAACCCGACGATACCCGCCGTGGTGTTGATGACGAAACGGCCCAGTGTGTTGACCGAGCGTTGGGCGTTGCCTTGCAGCAGGTCGTTGATGAACACCTTGGGCTCGCCGAAGTTCGCCACGAAGTTGTGGACGCCGGCCTGGAACGTCTCCGGCAGTTTGCGATAACCACGGGCAACCGGGGCCAGCGCATAGTCATCCACGGTTCGGTTGAACGCGAAGATGCCGCGGTTGACCGGTTCCGCAGGATCGTGAACGGTGTAATTCGCGCTTTCACACGAGCCTGGTTTTGCAGCCGGCGTGCTGGAGCAACCGCTGGCGAGTGCCGTCAAAACAACTACAACGGTGGATCGAACAAACAATGGGGCGGGTTTGGTGATCGGCATACAGGGTTATCTCGGCGAGGAATGGAGGCGATACCGGTCAACTAAAGAACCGATGCCGGACACAGCTCTTGTGGCGAGGGGATAAATCCCCTCGCCACAGGTTCTGTATAGGACCGACTACTTTTTAACTGACCGACATCAAAGGCCATCCTGCCGCTGTTTTTTTGCCCGCAGATTTCCAGAACATTGCCCGCCGGCAACTTTATTGCCGGATTGAAATATATGACGCAGGCCCCGGATTGACCCTAGTATCCCCTCCTGTATTCATTACTCTGCGTGCCCACCGTGAGCCATTTATTACTGGTGGACGATGACCTCGAAGTCCTCGCCCTCTTGCGCAAGTTCCTCGAACAACATGGCTATAGCGTGGATGTGGCCGCCGACGGCAACGCCTTGTGGCAGGCGGTGGAGCGTCGGGTGCCGGACCTCATCATCCTCGACGTCATGCTGCCGGGCGACAACGGTCTGGTGCTCTGCCAACGACTGCGAACCGAGCACAGGGTCGCCATCATCATGCTCACCGCCATGGGCGAATTGAGTGACCGCGTCGTCGGTCTGGAGCTGGGGGCGGACGATTACCTGACCAAGCCCTTCGACGCCCGGGAGCTATTGGCCCGGGTACGTGCCGTGCTCCGGCGCACCGGAGAAGCCAGGGAGACGTTGAGCGACTCATCCCGGCCCATCCTGGAGTTCGAAAACTGGCAGCTGGACGTCACCCGGCGCGAACTGCGCTCGCCGGACAAGGTCATGATCCCGCTGTCCGCCGGAGAATTCGAACTGCTGCTGGTCTTTGTCGAACACCCGCGTCGGGTGCTGACCCGCCAGCAGTTGCTGGACCTGGCGCGCGGCGAAACCTTCGAGGCGTTCGACCGCAGCATCGATGTCCAGGTCAGCCGCTTGCGACGCAAGTTGGAGACCGACCTCACCGGTGCGTCGATGATCCGCACCGTGCGCAACAGCGGCTACCTGTTCAGCCCCCATGTGGTGAAGCGATGAAATGCACTCGACGGCCATGGGATACGCTGGCGCGCTGGATCGCCCTGACCACCCTGGTTGCCATGCTCACGTTGCTGGCCCTGAACGCGCTGTTCAGTCAACTGACTGATGCCTGGGCCCGCCCTCCCCTGATGGAAACCGGTCTGATTGAAAAGATCGCCGCCATCACCCGCATCATCGACTCGGCAACGCCCGAGCAGCGGCCCACGATTGCCAGGACAGCCAGTGACCCGATCTTCAACACACAATGGCTCCAACGCCATGAAGAAGCCAAGCTGCCAGTGATCGACGACCCCGAATACAGCGATGGCGCACTGCGCTTGCGCCAACAGTTGGGCCGGCCCGACGCGAGGATCGAGGGCTATGAGCCGAGCGACTGGCCCGCCGGCCAGCCCGGCGCACGCTACGCCGCGATGATCGAATTGACCGACCACTCGTGGGTCATGTTTTCCCTGCCTGCGCGCAGTTGGGGGCTGGAGGAATGGAAGCGCAACCTGATCATGCTGGCGCTGATCCTGGTGTCGACGATTATCGTCGCGCTGATCGCCACGCGACACCTGGCAGCGCCCTTGCAACGCTTTGCCGAAGGCGCCAGGCGCTTCGGCGTGGATCACAAGGCACCGCCTATTCCCGTCGTCGGTCCCCATGAAATCCGCCAGGCGATCCTCGCCTTCAATGCCATGCAGGCCCAGCTAAAGCACTTCATCGAGGACCGCACCCAGATGCTCGCCGCCATCTCCCACGACCTGCGTACGCCCTTGACCCGCATGCGCCTGCGTGGTGAGTTCATCGAGGATGCCGAGCAGCAATCCCGGCTGTTCAGGGACGTCGATGAAATGCAGGCGATGATCAATTCAGCCCTTGAGTTCTTCCGCGACGATGCCCGGCTTGAACATGCCACCGCGTTCGACCTGGCCGAGCTGCTGCACACCATCGTCGATGACCTCAAGGACGCCGGCACCGAGGTTGGATTCGAAGGCACCCAGCGCCTGGTTTATGTCGGCCGGCCCATCGGCATCAAGCGTGCATTGGTCAACCTGATCGACAACGCGATCAAATATGGCGGCGAGCCGACGGTTCGCCTCGAAGCCGACGCCCACCGTGTGGACATTCGCATCCTGGACCGCGGGCCCGGCATCGACTCCCAATACCTTGAGCAGGTCTTCGCGCCGTTCTTTCGCATCGAAGGCTCTCGCAACAAGCACACCGGCGGCGTCGGGCTGGGCCTGTCGGCGGCCCGGGCGACGGTGCTGGAGCATGGCGGGACACTGACCTTGAGCAACCGTCGGAATGGCGGGTTGGAGGCCAGGGTCTCGCTACCGCTTGACTGAAGCCCCCCCCGATGTATCGATCCGCTCTAAACAATCAGCGCCTTCCTCGGTAGGATGTCCGGCCTTTCCAGCCTCGACGCTGCCCCGGGAAGGCGCTTTTGTTTACATCGCTCGACTCAATACCATCGCTCGCGTTCACGACAGACAAGGATCGGCGGAGCCAAACCAAGGAATTCACCGATGATTCTTATCATTTATGCGCACCCCTACCCCGACAAATCGCGGGTCAACCAGTTGATGCTCAAGCGAGTGTCGAACAACCCGGACGTGGTCATACGTTCGCTCTACGAGCTCTATCCCAATTTCGATATCGACGTCGAGGCGGAACAGCATGCGGTGGAACAAGCCGATCTTGTGGTGCTCCAGCACCCGATGTATTGGTACAGCACCCCGCCCCTGCTGAAACTGTGGATCGATAAAGTCTTCACCCACGGCTGGGCCTACGGCAAAGGCGCCGTCGCCCTCAAAGACAAGCGCCTGCTGTGGGCCGTCACCACCGGTGGCGATCAAGCGCATTTTGCGATCGGCGACTACCCAGGTTTTACCGCGTTGGCCCAACCCCTCCACGCCACGGCCATTTACTGCGGCATGCGCTGGTTGGAACCGGTGGTCGTGCATGGCGCCTATGCCGCCGACCCTGACGCCCAACATGCACAAATCGAACACTATGGCGCTCGCCTGGCCGCCTGGAAGGAAGATTGAAATGGAGACTCACAGCCTGATTGAAATGCTCATCTACCTGGCCTCGGCGACGCTGATCGTCCCGATTGCCGTTCGATTTGGCCTGGGCCCGGTGCTGGGTTATCTACTGGCCGGGTGCATCATCGGCCCGTGGGGGCTGAAGCTGATTACCGACGTCAAGGCGATCCTGGAGTTCGCTGAAATCGGCGTGGTCCTGATGCTGTTCATTATCGGTCTTGAACTCGACCCCAAACGGCTCTGGGCCTTGCGCCGGATGGTGTTTGGTGGCGGTGCCCTGCAGATGCTCGCCTGTGGCGCTGCCATTGGCTTGTTCTGTACGGCCCTGGGCCTGAACTGGACGGCGGCGCTGCTGGTCGGCCTGACCCTGAGCCTGTCCTCCACGGCCATCGCCATGCAGGCCATGAGCGAACGCAACCTGACCGCCACCGCCGTCGGGCGCAGCAGCTTTGCCGTGCTGCTGTTCCAGGACATCGCTGCGATTCCGCTGGTGGCGATGATTCCGCTGTTGTCGGCCCACGGCGACACCCCTTCGGGCACCGCGCTGTTGCTATCGATTGGCAAAATCGTCGCTGCCATCGCCATCGTCGTGCTGTTGGGTCGCTACGTGACGCGACCGCTGCTGCGCTTCGCCGCCCGCTCAGGCCTGCGGGAGATTTTCAGTGCCGTCGCGCTATTCCTGGTGTTCGGCTTCGGCTTCCTGCTGGAGGAAGCTGGGTTGTCGATGGCCATGGGCGCGTTCCTTGCCGGGGTGCTGCTGGCCAGCTCCGAATACCGCCATGCGCTGGAGAGTGACATCGAGCCGTTCAAGGGCCTGCTGTTGGGTCTGTTCTTCATCGGCGTCGGCATGTCGATCGATTTCGGTACCCTGGTCAACGCACCGCTCAAAGTGATCACCCTGACCCTGGGTTTCATCCTGATCAAGCTGCTGGTGATCAAGCTGGCGGGCCGGTTCCTCAACGTCCCCGCCGGCCAGCGCTCCTGGCAGGCGGTGTTGCTGGGCCAGGGCAGCGAGTTCGCCTTCGTCGTGTTTGGCGCGGCGACCGTGGCCGGCATCCTGACCGATCAATGGGGCAAGAGCCTGACCCTGGCGGTGGCCTTGTCCATGTGCCTGACGCCCTTGCTGATTCTGCTGCTGGATCGCTTCGAGTCCGTCACCCGGAAAAACCAGCGCGAATCCGACCTCGTCGACCAGCAGAACCCACGGGTGATCATCGCCGGGTTCGGCCGCTTCGGGCAGATCGCCGGACGCCTGCTGATGTCCTGCGGCGTCGAGGTGGTGGTCCTGGATCACGACCCTGACAACATCGAGACGCTGCGCAAGTTCGGCGTGAAAGTCTTTTATGGCGATGCCACGCGCCTCGATCTGTTGCACGCCGCCGGCGCGGCTCAAGCGGTGGTGCTGATCAATGCGATCGACAATCAGGAAGACAACCTGACGCTGACCCGGCTGGCCCAGGAGCACTTCCCCGCATTGCAGTTGATCGTGCGGGCGCGGGACATGGGACACCTCATTACCCTGCGGCAGATGGGCGTGGAAGCGGCCGAACGGGAAACTTTCGAGAGCGCGCTGTCATTGGGTCGCAGTGCCCTGGAGCGCATGGGCGTCGGGGCTTACGAAGCGCGCGAACGGGCGGATCAGTTCCGGCGGCTGAACCTCAAGATGCTGGAGGAAATCGTCGCCCAGCCGGAAGACGACCTCAAGTTCCGCCATGACGCCTACCGCCGCGCCAATGCGCTACTCACGGAGATGTTCAACGAAGACCGTGCCCACCCCGTCGACAGTTGGCCGGAACATCATCGCAACGAAACCGACAAGACGCCGAGTTGACCGGCGTCATACACGCCCGAACTTGCGCCGGTATTGCACCGGCGTCAGCCCGGTCAGCGCCTTGAACATGCGCTGCAAGTTGGAACTGCTGCTGAAACCCAGCTCGGCGCCGATGCTGGCAAGGGACTGCGCCGTCAACGTCAGGCGTTCGCTGACCTGGTTCAACTTGATGCGCCGGGCATAGGTCGCGACCGCCTGGCCCGTTTCACGGCTGACCTTGCGTGCCAAGGTACGCTCGGACACCGCCAGCTCGCTTGCCAGTGCCTGAACGGTGATCCGCTCGGCCGGCATCTGTTCGATCAAGCCATGCAACTGCCGCAGCCATCCGCTGGGTTGCTCGATCAGCGCACTGCCTTGGAACGCTCCATGGGCAATGGCCGGGCGCGGCAGCACCATGAGCCGGGTAATGTCCCGCAGCACGTCGCTGCTGACGCTGCGTTCGATGAGTTTTTCGGCGATGGGCAGGTAGCCGTTCACTCCGGACGCGGTCGCCGTGCGTTCGTTGAACACGCAGTTTTGCTCGCTTTGCCAAAGGACTTTTCGATACTGCTGCTGCATCGCTTGCGCCAGCCACCAGGTCACCGTCGCGCCCTGCCCGTCCAGGCGACCACTGGCGGCCAGCAGGCAGACGCCGGTGCAATAGGACCAGAGCCGCAGCGTTCGGGCAAGCTTGGACAGCGCGCTCACGAGAGCCGTTTGATCAACCAGCAGCGCATTCACCTGCTCGGCCGATTCGGCCCAGAAGCCGGGAACCAGGACAGCATCCAGCGCGATGCTGCCCAGGGCCGCTTCCGCGTGCAGGGCCACGCCATGGGCACACACCACCGGCCCGGCTTGCAACGCGATGTAACGTGCCTCGAACAACGTCAGCCCTCTTCTGCGGTTGGCGGCATGCAGCAGATCGGCGAAGGCAAACAGGCCGGCGGGCATGCAGCCGGGAAACAGAAGCAGACCGATTCGGATTTTTCTGGTCATGGCTTGAAACGAATCAAAGATGTCAGATCCAGCCATTATGCACACGGAACCGGAGCGGCACCATGAAGCGCTCGCTCAACAGGAACGTCTCATGAACATCCAGCAGATCCGTAACGCCACGATCATTCTTCAATTCGGCCCGTATCGCGTGCTCGTCGACCCGATGCTGGCTGCCAAGGGCACGCTGCCGCCGCTTCGACTGTTCGGTGCCACGCAGCGCAATCCGCTGGTGGAGCTTCCGGCTTGCACAGCGAAGGACCTTGAGGCTGTCACCCATTGCCTGATCACCCACTGCCAGAAAGGCCATTTCGACCATCTGGACGGCGCGGCCAAGCGATGGCTGAGGGAAAAACAGATCCCGGTCATCTGCACACCCCATGACGCCCCGTACCTCGCCAAGCGGGGCTTGAATGTCCAGGCGCTTGCCCAGGCACATGACCAACCCCACTCATTCCTGGGCGGCACCATCCGCTCCGTCCGCTGCACCCATGGGCTGGGCCTGGTGGGCAAGTTGATGGAGCACGGCGTCGGCTACCTGATCGAGCTGCCCGGGGAGCCAAGCGTCTACCTCAGCGGCGACACCGTACTCACCCCCACCGTGTGCGAATTCATCCTGCGCCACCAGCCGCAGGTCAGCGTGGTCCCGGCAGGCGGGGCACGCTTCGATGTGGGCGGCGACATCATCATGGGCATCGACGAGACGCTGGAATTCACCCGCCTGTCCCACGGGACCGTAGTGGCCAATCACCTGGAAGCGATCAGCCACTGCCCGACGACCCGCAAGGCCCTCGCCGAAGCCGCCGCGAGGGCCGGTGTCGGAGGCCGGTTGTTGATACCGGAAGATGGCGAGACATTGATTTTCCAGGCGGCCTAGACCAGTGCGTCCAGCTCGGCGAGCAGCGGCGCAGGGATCTTCAGCTCACTGGCCGTGAGGTTTTCCCGCAGGTGCGCCAGGGACGATGTGCCGGGAATCAGCAGGATGTTCGGCGCACGTTTCAGCAACCACGCCAGGGCCACACACAGCGGTGACGCCTGCAAGCGCGCCGCCACGCTGGAAAGGGTTTCCGATTGCAGCGGTGTGAAGCCGCCCAGCGGGAAGAACGGCACGTAGGCGATGCCCTGCCGACCGAGGTCAGCGATGAGTTGTTCGTCGTCGCGATGGGTCAGGTTGTAGTGGTTCTGCACGCAGACCACCTTGGCAATGCCCTGGGCCTGCTTGACCTGCGCGGCCGTGACATTGCTCAGGCCCAGGTGGCGGATGAGCCCCTGGCGCTGCAACTCGGCCAGTGTCGTGAACGATTCCTCGATGGAAGCCTCCGAGGGCGAATGCAGGTCGCCCCACACCCGCAGGTTGACTACGTCCAGGACCTCCACGCCCAGGTTGCGCAGGTTGTCGTGGACCGCCCGGGTCAGCTCGGCGGGGCTGTGGGCCGGGTTCCAGGACGCATCGGCACCGCGAACGGCACCGACCTTGGTCACGATGACCAGATCCTTGGCGTAAGGGTGCAGCGCTTCGCGGATCAACCGGTTGGTGACATGGGGCCCGTAGAAATCCGCGGTGTCGATGTGGTTGACCCCGTTCGCCACTGCTTCGCGCAGCACGGCGATGGCGGCCGCCGGATCTTTCGGCGGCCCGAAGACCTGGGGCCCCGCCAACTGCATCGCGCCATAGCCCATGCGATTGATCGTGCGATCACCCAGTAAAAAGGTGCCTGCCTTGCCTGCAATGTTCATCTCGTGCCCCTCGGATCAATGTAAGTGGGCCGACTATAGGCGTTGACCACTTCATTGATAATCAGGTGCAATCAGCACGGGCTGTACGGCGGAGAGAACAATGGCGACGGATATTCAAGACTTGCTGGCCTTCGTGGCCGTGGTCAATGCAGGGGGCTTTCGTGAAGGCGCGCGGATGAGCGGCAAGTCTGCCTCGAGCCTCAGCGATGCCGTACGCCGGATGGAAAGCCGGCTCGGCGTGCGCTTGCTCAACCGCACCACCCGCAGCGTGGTGCCGACCGAGGCCGGTGCGCGGTTGATGGAACGCATCGTCCCGGCCCTGGGCGAAGTCGAGGCGGCGATGGACGTGGTCAACGATTTTCGCGACCGTCCTTCCGGCACCCTCCGGCTGAACGTGCCGGTCAGCGCCGCCCGCCTGGTGTTGCCGGCGCTCATCACGCCGTTTTTGCAAAGCTATCCCGACATCCGCCTGGAGGTGATCGCCGAAGAGAGCTTCGTCGACATGCTCGCCGCCGGTTGTGACGCCGGTATTCGCTACGACGAGCGTCTGGAGCAGGACATGATCGCCCTCCCCATCGGCCCACGGTTTCAGCGCTTCGCAACCGCCGCATCCCCGGCGTACCTCGACGCCAGGGGGCGCCCCGAACACCCTCGGGATCTGCTCAAGCACGCCTGCCTGCGGGGCAAATTTCCCAGTGGCGCGATGCCGCTCTGGGAGTATGAACGTGACGGCGAAACCATCAGCGTCGACCCGAGCGGTCCGTTGATTGTCAGGATCGGCGGCGCAGTGGACCTGTCGGTGCAAGCTGCAGTGGACGGGTTAGGGATCGTCTACCTGTTCGAGGACTGGCTACGGCCCTACCTGGACAGCGGCGCCCTCGAACCGGTACTCGAACCCTGGTGGCAGCGCTTCACCGGGCCATTCCTCTACTACCCCGGCCGTCGCTACCTGCCCTCGCCGTTGAGGGCTTTCGTGGACTTCATCAATGCACAACGGTATGGGAGCGAGTCTGTCCGCGAGGACGTCGGCACGGCCAACCGCCCCGCAAGCTGATACACCGCTATCGCGAGCAGGCTCGCTCCCACAAGGGTGCGGCGGTGTAGTTGAAAATCCCGCACCGCCACAAATCCATTGTGGGAGCGGGCTTGCTCGCGAAAGCGTCAGCACGGCCAACCTCCCCGCCAGCTGATACACCGCTATCGCGAGCAAGCTCGCTCCCACAAGGGTTCGGCTGTGTAGCTGAAAATCCCGCCCCACCACAATCCATTGTGGGAGCGAGCCCGCTCGCGATGGCGTCGGCACAGCCAACCTCTGCGCAAGCTGACACTCCGCTATCGCGAGCAGGCTCGCTCCCACAAGAGTTCGGCTGTGTAGCTGAAAATCCCGCCCCACCACAAATCCATTGTGAGAGCGAGCCCGCTCGCGATGGCGGTCGTGCATTCATCCCCAATGGCCCGCTCGTCTCCCCGCCGCGAGGATTTTCGAACCAAGCGTTTCGCCACGGTTCGGACCTACATGACACCGCTGAAAGCCACCTGATGCGCTTCGACGTCATGCCTTGAACAGCGGGTAGATCAAGGCTTCTTTGCGTTTCACTGCCGGGAGTTTTCGTTATGTGTGACGGTCTTGTTCAACACGTTTCTTCAAAAGACTCCCTGGCGTATTTCGCCCAGCGAGATACGCCCGGCAACCGTTTCGCTACCCTCGTGACGCCCTTGGAGCTGTGCGTGACAACGCCGCCCCAGCCTCAGGAGCGGCATGCCCCGATCAAGCCAGGCATGCAGGTCAGCGCCATTCGCCGGCGCGGTGGGCACTTGGAGTGCATCAAGGTTCGCTGGGGCTGGTCGCCGATCTGGTCGGTGGGAACGATGCCGCCGCTCACGCATCTGCCCTTGCATCTGGTCATGCGTTCCAAAGTCTTCGATCCCATCAAGCACGAAGGCCGCGTACTGGTCGCCGTGGAGGGCTGGTATGAGTCGCAGCCCCCCGCCTCACCCTCTCAGGCGCAACAGCTCACCTACACGACCGACCGGCAATCGACCCCGATCTTCCTGGCCGCCCTGGCCCAGGCCAGCGAGACCCCGTTTGGCTGTGACGGCCTGGCCCTGGTGACGTATGGCGACATCGCCAGTCAACAGCAGCGGGTACTGGCTTTCAGTGCCGAAGATGCACTCGACTGGCTGGCGCCCGAGCTGGGATGGGAGCAGGCACAGCGACTGGCCGCACGCCTGAACGGCGCGCAACCACCCCTTGAACCGGCAGTGACAGCCCAACGTCCGGCCCAGAGGCTTTAATGCTGGGAACAGCGGGCGGCAAGCGCACGGATAAAGGAATGCAGGAACGGCGCAACAATGGACGGTAAACTGCGGCGCTCCTTTTTCTTTTCCAGCATGAGGCTTTGCATGAGCAACCCAGACATCACGTTCGTTCCAGATCCGGATGCGGATTCCATTTCCTCCGACGTCGCCGGCTTCGGCGGCCTGCTGGTTTCCACGCAAATCCCCACCCACGCCGATGGCAGCCTGGAACTGGGCGATATCGCGCTGCAGAGCGAATGCACACTGCAAGCCCTCAAGACCGCCTTGGAGCGCGCCGGCAGTTCCATGGACCGAGTCCTGCACCTGACCATCTATCTGACCGACATGGCGGATCGCGCCGCTTTCAACGAGGTTTACAAACGCTTCTTCGCCAAGCCTTGGCCGGTTCGTGCAGCGGTGGGCGTGGCCGCGCTGGCGGTCGAGGGGATGAAAGTGGAAGTGACGGCGATGGCGGCGAAGGGCTGAACAGGCACATTGCTCTGTTGGCCTGAGTAAGCGCTTTTGTGGCGAGGGAGCTTGCTCCCGCTGGACTGCGCAGCAGGCCCCGGTTTTTTGTTTCAACGCAGATTTTTTTGGGGCGGCTTCGCCACCCAGCGGGAGCAAGCTCCCTCGCCACGGGTGTTTTGTTAACCCAGGCTCCCAGTCCAGCAGGGGACCTTGTTTATCCCGATGTAGGATCGTTCGGGTTCGGGCTACGTTGTCTTGCGCCATTCCCTACAACTGCGCCAGAATCCGCCGGCTTGTGCGTCTAGGGGGGTGGGCTCTATCGTTTCCGGGTCGCTGACGAATCAGCGATCGGGTTTGGTAGCCCGGTTTTCCTGGCGCACATACATCCTGATGCAAGGGACTTCTACGTCCTCTGTTTTATGGTGGTCATGCGCAGGGCGTTCTCGGACGCGCCGGGTTGCCAGGTAACCGGTCTACCAACCTTCGTATGGCCGCCACCCTTCGTTTGGTAGCGAGAGTGATGGCTCCTATTTCTTATCTGGAGTTTCATCTATGTTCAAACCAACACCCAACCCACCAGACACCGATCCCCACTCAAAAGCGTTCGACAAAGCCGCCGACCGCATCCTCGACCACTACCTCAAGCCCAAACCCGGCAAACCCGAGGCCGATCCAGGCCCACTGTTCACCGTCGCCAACGGCGTCGACACCGAAACCCTGCTCGCCAACCTCAGCGAAAACCTGGCCTCGGCCAACGCCATGGTCAGTGACCTGGCCTTCGACCTGGAAGGTCCCAGGCGCCACATCGCCCTGGGCATCCAGCAATTGATTGAACTGAGCGGACTGCTAGCGAACCGCGCGCTGGACAACGTCGAAGCACGCTAGCCGGGCGCATCAACTTTGTGGCGAGGGGATTTATCCCCGCTGGGCTGCGCAGCAGCCCCAAAAAGGCAGGTAGGGATCAACCTGACACACCGAGTTGACAGACATTGGGACTGCTGCGCGTCCAGCGGGGATAAATCCCCTCGCCACAGGGGTTGCCTGGCAGTCCCCTCCCCCAATCCCCGCCTATACTTCTCTGCCAATCCCCCCTGGGGCCTGCACTTCCAACAATAAAAAGCAGAGGTGGAACATGGTCTGGCAACAAGTCTACGATCCCTTCGGTAATGCGGTGCTGTCCACGCTCCTGGCGGCGGTTCCGGTGGTGGTGATGCTGGCCTCCCTGGCGTTCTTTCATGTCAAGGCGCACCTGGCGGCGTTGCTGGCCCTGGCCTCGGCCTTGCTGATCGCGATCTTCGCCTTCGGCATGCCCGTCGGCATGGCCGGGTCTGCGGCACTTTATGGCGCGGCCAACGGGCTGCTGCCCATTGGCTGGATTGTCCTCAACATCATTTTCCTGCACCGCCTGACCACCGAGAACGGCTCATTCAAGGTCCTGCAAGATTCCCTCGCACGCATTACCGACGACCGACGCCTGCAATTGCTGCTGATCGCCTTTTGCTTTGGTGCGTTCTTCGAGGGTGCGGCGGGCTTCGGGACGCCGGTGGCGGTGACCGGGGCGATCCTCATCGGGCTGGGCTTTTCGCCCCTGGCCGCCTCAGGCCTGGCACTGATCGCCAACACCGCGCCCGTGGCCTTCGGTGCCCTGGGCACGCCAATCATCACCCTGGCCAAGGTCACCGGGTTGGATGAAATGGAGCTGTCGATGATGGTCGGTCGGCAGTTGCCGTTTTTCTCCGTGCTGGTGCCGTTCTGGTTGATCTGGGCGTTTGCCGGGTGGCGCAAGATGCTGGAAATCTGGCCGGCGATCCTGGTGGCCGGCGTCAGCTTCGCCATCCCGCAATTCCTGGTATCCAACTACCACGGTCCGATGCTGGTGGACGTCATCGCCGCGCTGATTTCCATGGCCTGCCTCACCGGCTTCCTCAAGGTTTGGAAACCGGCCACGGTGCACACCTCCGCCGCGCTGTCCGGGCGAGTCGACAACTCGAAGATCGACGCCAGCGAGGATGAACAACCCACCGCCAGCGCCGCATTTTCCAGCGACACCCGCCCCGCCGTGCTCCGGGCCTGGATGCCGTGGATCATCCTCACGGTATTCGTGTTCGCCTGGGGCACGCAGGGTTTCAAGAACCTGTTCGATACTCGCCCGGCGCTGGACCCGCAGACCCAATCAGCCAAGCTCGACCCCCAAGGCAAGCCGATGCGCGAGGCGAATCCGATCTTCTCGCCCCTGGTGACCTTCGGCACCATCCACCAGCAGATCGAAAAAGTCCCGCCGGTGGTGCCCCAGCCTAAAACCGAGGAAGCGGTCTACAAGTTCAACTGGTTCACCGCCACCGGCAGCGGTATCTTCCTGGCGGCGATTCTCGGTGGCTTGCTGATGGGCTACTCCATCCCGCAACTGCTGCACCACTACTTGCGAACGCTCTGGGTGGTGCGCTACTCGCTGATCACCATCGTGGCAATGTTGGCCCTGGGGTTCCTCACGCGGTATTCGGGCCTGGACGCGACCATGGGCCTGGCCTTCGCCGCCACGGGCATTTTCTACCCCATGTTCGGCACCTTGCTGGGCTGGCTCGGCGTCGCGCTGACCGGCTCGGACACCGCGTCCAACGTGTTGTTTGGCGGCTTGCAACGGGTCACATCCGAGCAGTTGGGCATCAGCCCGGTGCTGATGGCCGCGGCCAACAGTTCCGGCGGGGTCATGGGCAAGATGGTCGATGCCCAGTCGATCGTGGTCGCCTCCACCGCTACCCGTTGGTACGGCCATGAAGGGGAAATCCTGCGCTACGTGTTTTTCCACTCGGTGGTGCTGGCGATTCTGGTGGGCGGGCTGGTGACGTTGCAGGCGTATGTGGCGCCGTTCACGCATATGGTGGTGGGAGGACGTTAACGGAGATATCGATCATTCCCACGCGGGAGCGTGGGAATGTTCAAGAACAGCAGTGTTACTGAACGCTTTTCAGCTTGACCACATCACCGGACACCGAGGTGGTGTAGCCGGTCAGGACCCAGGCCCAGAACCAGTTTTCCTGGACTTGGGTGTTGATCATGGCGTCGCCGCCCTTGGCCTTGATCGCCGCGGTCTGGGCGCGCACGAAACGGTTGTTCTGCTGGATCGGGATCACGCCGAACAGCAGCAGGCCGGTGGCCTTGGCTTCACTGTGGCCGACAACGGTGTATTGGCTGGCATCGTACTGCTGGGTCTTCATCGGGGTGCCGGTGCAACCCGCCAGGGCCAGGCCGAACAGTGCGCAGGCGACAACTTTACTGATGTGGTTCATTGAATACTCCATGAGAAAACGCCCGGGATCCGTCTCTCGGGCGGCGCGTACTCTAACCGATCAGCATCAAATTGACATTATCCCGCGCAATTAGCAGAACTACCTGGGAGGCTCAGCGCAGAGCCATTCGTCAGTTGCCCCTGCAGCCAAACGGGCCCTCGTCGATAACATGGACACTGTGCCACAGAAGGTAATCTTGCCCATTCCGGCTGATGAGTAATGGCCGGTTCTGTTGGAGCATTTGATCATGATTGACCTGACTGTCTGGAACATCACCCTGCCCGTGCAAACACCCGCGCAGGTCGTGGCGACCAAAGCCATGCCGGCCCTGAAAAACAAGTATTTCGACAATAACGGCCAGCGGATCGTCTTCTGGGCGCCGGTCACGGGCTCCCATACCGGCAAAAGCGAATACCCGCGCTCCGAACTGCGGGAAACCAGCAAAGACGGAAAACTGCGCAATTGGCGCTACAACAGCGGCATCAATACCCTCAAGGGCACCCTGGCCGTAAACCAGGTGCCTTCCGAAGGCCGCGTGGTCGTGGCGCAGATCCACGCCAAAGACGCCCCCACGCCGTTGTTGAAGCTGGTGTACCGCTACGCCAAGGGCACCGGCAATATCGACGTGGAGTACCGGGTCAAACCCAAGGACAAGAAGAGCCCGGCGATCTACACCGTGCCAAACGTACCGCTGAACAAAGCCTTCTCCTACTCGCTGCAAATGGACAAGCAAGGCAAGCTCTCGGTGCTGATCAACAACGTTGGCAAACAGGTGAAGCTGGACTCGTCCTGGTACGGCTACGATTTCTATTTCAAGGCCGGCGTCTACACGCTGGATAACAAAGGTTATTCCAACGAAGGCGGGAAAGTGACCTACACCAGACTGGACGTCAGCCACAAATGACTGACGCCCAGCCCTGTCTCAGGCCTTTGACGGCGTAGCGAGCGCCTGCTGGCCGCGGAAGGTAAACAGGAAACAGACGAGCACCAGCAACGCGAACCCGGCCGGGAACAGCCAGATGCTCTGCCAGTCATGCCCGCCAGCCACGACAAAGCGATCGGTCACCTGCCCCGCCACCCAAAAGCCAATCAACATCCCCACACCATAGGTCGCCAGGGTAATCAGGCCCTGGGCCGAGCTGCGAAAACGCTCCGGCGCCTTGGCATCGGTGTAGATCTGCCCCGAGACAAAAAAGAAGTCGTAGCAGATACCGTGCAGGGCAATGCCGGTGAACAGCATGAACGCCAGGTCGCCGTTATTGCCGTAGGCGAACAACACGTAGCGCAACGCCCACGCCAACATACCCACCAACAGCGCCAGCTTGATGCCGAAGCGCTGGATGAACAGCGGCAACAGCAGCATGAACAACACTTCCGATACCTGCCCGATGGCCATCTTCGCCGTCGGGTTGGTCATGCCGGTTTCGGCCAGGAATGGGTTGGCGTTCTGGTAATAGAACGCCAAGGGAATGCAGATCAGGATCGAGGCGATGAAGAACACCAGGTAGCTGCGATCCTTCAACAGCCCCAACGCGTCCAGCCCCAACAATTGCTTGATGCCCCCCGTGCTCGCCTGTTCCTTGAGCGGAGCCGTGGCCGGCAGCGTGAAGCTGTAGAGCCCCAGGACCAGGGACGCGATGGCCGCCATCAGGAAGGTATTGCGCAGGCCGCCTGCCGAGATCGCTTCGCGCGAATCCCAGGCGAACACGAAGCTGATCACCACACCCGCGACGATCCAGCCAATGGTGCCCCACACCCGGATGCGGGAGAACTCCAGCGCCGGGTCGCGCATCTGCCGGAATGCCACGGAATTGACCAGGGCCAGCGTCGGCATGTAGATCACCATGTACACCAGCACGTACGGGTAGAACACGCTGAAATCCGCCGCCGAATACAGCTGATACAGCAACACCGCGCCAAGCAGGTGCAACACCGCCAGGATCCGTTCGGCGTTGAAGTAGCGATCGGCGATCAGGCCGATCACGAACGGCGCGACAATCGCTCCCCACGACTGAGTGGAAAACGCCATGCCGATCTGCCCGCCGCTGGCGCCCAGGGTGCTGGAGAGGAAGGTGCCGAGGGTGACGAACCAGCCACCCCAGATAAAGAATTGCAGGAACATCATCACGCTCAAGCGTGCGTTCATCGTGGTCATGACCATCACCGTTTTATTGTTGTTCTTGTGAAAAATGAAAAAGCGCACCGCTTTTGTTACAAAGGGATTTACTCCCCATTGTGGGAGCAAGGCTTGCCCGCGATAGCCGCGCCACCGTCTCACAGTTGAACCGCGTATTCGTTCATCGCGGGCAAGCCTTGCTCCCACAATGAGTTTCCTCGCTACAGGGTTTGGGGTTGGCCCGGTTACCTCAACAAACCCAACAGCCGCCGGTTGGAGTCCTCATCCGCGGTGACGCTGGCGAAATCGTCGAACGCCTTGCCAGTCTTGCTGATCATGTGCCGCTGGATGAACGCCGCCCCTTCTGCGGCGCCCTGCTGCGAATCCTTCAGGCAACACTCCCATTCCAGGACCGCCCAACCGCTGAAATCGTATTGAGTCAGCTTGCTGAAGATCGATTTGAAATCGATCTGGCCATCGCCCAACGAGCGGAACCGCCCGGGGCGATCGACCCAGCCCTGGTAACCGCCGTACACCCCGGCACGGGCATCGGGGCGAAATTCGGCGTCCTTGACGTGGAACATGCGGATGCGTTCGTGGTAACGGTCGATGAAGCCCAGGTAGTCCATCTGTTGCAGCAGCAGATGGCTCGGGTCGTAGAGAATCGCTGCCCGTGGATGATGATCGACCGCGTCGAGGAAGCGCTCGAACGAGGCCCCGTCGTGCAAGTCTTCGCCGGGGTGGATTTCGTAGCACAGGTCCACGCCGGCCGCGTCGAAACAGTCGAGAATCGGCAGCCAGCGCCGGGCCAGTTCGGCGAAACCTTGTTCCACCAGGCCCGCCGGGCGCTGCGGCCAGGGGTAGAGATACGGCCACAGGAACGCACCGGAAAACGTCGCGTGGGCCTTGAGGCCCAGGCGCTGGCTGGCGCGGGCGGCCAGCTTGAGTTGCTCGATCGCCCATTCGGTCCGGGCCTGGGGCTGGCCGCGCAGATGTGCTGGGGCGAAGTCGTCGAACAGCGTGTCGAACGCCGGGTGCACCGCCACCAATTGGCCTTGCAGGTGCGTCGATAACTCGCTGATCTCTACGCCAGCCTGGGCACAGGTCGCCTTGAGCTGATCGCAATAATCCTGGCTCTCGGCGGCCCGGGCCAAGTCGATGTATTGCGTGCCCGACGTCGGCAATTGAATGGCCTTGTAGCCTTGCGACGCCGCCCACTGGGCGATGTTGGCCAGGGTGTCGAACGGGGCTTCGGCGGCCATGAATTGCGCCAGGAAAATACCTGGGCCACGCAGGCCACTCGGGGTCTTGTCGAGGGTTTTCACAACAGGGAAGCTCCGGTTTGTACGGTGGTCCACTTGGCGTCGCCACGGTGGTTGAGGATGGCGGCCTCGATGAACGCCATGCCACGCAGGCCGGTCTCGATGCCGGGCACGCCGGGGATGTCGGGGCCTTCGACATGGTTGCGAATGGCTTGGGCGAAATCGCCGTAGAGGTTGGCCATGGCCTCCAGATAGCCCTCGGGATGTCCGGCCGGCAGGCGCATGCGACGCTGGGCCGCCTCGCACAGCCACGGCTGGCCGACACCGCTACGCAGGATGCGCAGGGGTTGGTCAAAGGCGCGATGGATCAGGCTCGCCGGTTCTTCCTGGCGCCATTCCAAGGCACCCTTGTCACCGTAGATGCGAATTTTCAGCGGGTTCTCTTCACCGGTGCAGACCTGGCTTGCGAGCAATACGCCGCTGGCGCCGTCCGCCATCTTGAACAGCATCGCCACGTCGTCATCCAACTGCCGGCCCGGTATATGCGTGCCTAACGCGGCGCATAGCTGTTGGATAGGCTGGTCCGCGACGAACTCGGCCAGGGAAAACGCATGGGTACCAATGTCACCGATGCAACCGCCCAAACCGGACTGCAAGGGGTCGTCGCGCCACTCGGCCTGTTTGTTGCCCTGGGCGGCGACATCCTGGCTGAGCCAGCCTTGGGGATACTCGACCAGCACCTTGCGCACCTGGCCGATCACGCCCGAACGCACCATCTCCCGCGCCTGCCAAACCATGGGATAGCCCAGGTAGGTGTGGGCCAGGCCGTAGAGGCAACGGCTGCCTTGCAGCACCTCCCTGAGGGCCAGCAACTCTTTGAGGTCCAGGGCGGCGGGTTTCTCGCTGAACACATGGAAACCCGCTTCCAATGCCTGGCTGGCAATGGGTGCATGGAGATGATTGGGTGTGACGATCACCAGCAGTTCCATGCGCTGATCCAGCGGCAGGAGCGCTTCGGTGTCGAGCATATGCTGCCAATCGTGATAACAACGGGACGCGGCCAGGCCCAGGGCCGCGCCGGTCTGCCGAGTGTTGTGAGGGTCGCGGCTGAACGCGCCGCACACCAGTTCAAAACCGCCGTCCAGCCCCGCCGCCTGACGATGGGCCTGACCGATGAAAGCGCCCTCGCCACCGCCGACGAAGCCCATTCTTATTTTTCGTACTGCAGGATTCATCGCGATTCTCTTCTTGTCAGCATGATGATGTAACCGGTTACATCATGGCGAAAATCTAGGCTCAGTTTCCTGGTGTGTCAAACCCGATCTGTCCGCACCTGAACATTTGTGAGGCGCTCAACCTGCGGTAAGCTCCCCAACCGTAGCCCCTGCCCCTTGAGGTGATTTTGTCCAACATTCGTGAAGTGGCCCGGCTGGCCGGTGTATCAGTGGCCACGGTGTCCAGAACGCTGAAATCACCCGAGCGGGTGCTCCCCGAAACGCGGGACAAGGTCAACGCCGCGGTGGAACAGGCCGGCTATCGGCCGAACCTGATGGCGGTGCAGTTCCGTTCCCGCCGCACCGGCAACCTGGTGATCCTGGTGCCGACCATCGCCAACACGTTTTTCGCCCGGGTCATCAGCGGCGCGCAGCAGGCCGCGCAGGCGGCGGGCTATCGGTTGCTGCTGTGCGACACCCAGGGCCGGGAAGCCATCGAACGGGAGTTCGCTGCGCTGGTCTACTCCCACCAGGCCGACGGAGTGATTCAGTTGCGCGCCAGCAACCCTTTTGAATCGCTGCCCCCTGGCGCTGAATCCCTGCCGCTGGTCAACGCCTGCGAAGTAGTCAAAGGCGCCCCCTACCCCACCATCAGCCTCGACAACCGGGCCGCCGCCCAGGCCATGACCGAGCATCTGATCGGCCTCGGCCATCGGCGCATCGGCATCATCAAGGGGCCACGCAGCAGTCCCCTGACCCTGGACCGCGTATCCGGCTATCAGGACGCCCTGCGCCAGGCCGGTATTGCCATCGACCCCAACCTGATCTGCCATGGCGACTTCACCTTGAAGGCCGGTGACGATGGCGCCGGCGCGATGCTGGAACTGGCCGACCGCCCCAGTGCGCTGTTTTGTGAGAACGACGAGATGGCCATCGGCGCGCTCAGGCGCATCAAGCAAATGGGCCTGCGGGTGCCCGAAGATATTTCACTGGTGGGTTTTGACGACATCCCGTTCGCTGCCTATTGCGACCCGCCACTGACCACCATTTCGCAACCTGCCGAAATCTTTGGCCAAAAAGCGGTAGAGATGCTGATCGCGCTGATCGAGAAGAAGCCGCTTGCCGAACGGCATGTGGTGTTGCCGTTTGAGTTGACGGTGCGTGGCAGTACGGCATCCCTGGCCTAACAAGGAACCTGTGGCGAGGGGATTTATCCCCGTTGGGCCGCGAAGCGGCCCTAAAACCTGACATCTTGGTGTGTCAGGCTCATAAGGTTGACTGAGCTTAGGGCTGCTTCGCAGCCCAACGGGGATAAATCCCCTCGCCACAATGGTCGACAACCTGAAGATCCGTTGCTACATCAGGCAAACGTCGCCCCCCGGGTATTCACGAACAGCGAATACAGCGAGTGGCTGCCGGCCATGAACAGCCGATTGCCTTCCCGCCCGCCAAAGCAGACATTGGGGCAGCGCTCCGGCAGGGAAATGTGCCCGATGGCCTTGCCCTCGGGGTTGAATACCCGCACGCCATCGAGTTTTTCCAGGTCGGCCTTGGGATCGCCGTTGCCACCCCAGCCACACCAGAGATTGCCGCTCTCATCGCATTTGATGCCATCGATAGCCGCGTAATCCAGGCCTTCGATGTGCTTGCGCCGCTCCCCCAGCGTGCCGTCGTCCTTGACGGTGATCGCCCAGATCAAGCGATTGGGTTTGGCCCGGCCTTCGACCACATAGAGGATTTTCTCGTCCGGGGAGAAACACAATCCGTTCGGCCCCGCCAAGTCGTCGATCACCCGGCTGACCTTGCCGGTTTCACCGTCGATGCGGTACACCGCGTGGGGCTGGGCAGGCGTGACTTTGTGTCCTTCGTAATTGTTGCCGGTCTGGAACGGTGGGTCGGTGAACCAGACCGAGCCATCGCGCTTGCACACGATGTCATTGGGCGAATTGAGCGGCTTGCCCTCGAAACTGTCTGCCAACACGGTAATGGTGCCGTTGTGCTCGGTACGGGTGATGCGCCGACCTTCGCTAGAGGTGGTGGAGCCCTCGCACACCAACAAACGTCCCTGGCGATCGCGGCACATGCCGTTGGAGAAATTGGAGTTCTCGCGGTACACCGACAGGCCACCGGTGACTTCGTCCCAGCGCACGATGCGGTTGTTGGGAATGTCGCTGACCAGCAGGTAACGACCATCGCCCACCCACACCGGCCCTTCCGCCCAACGCAGGCCGGTGGCGAGTTTTTCCACACTGGCGTTGAAAATGCGCAAGTCCATGAAGCTGGGGTCAAGGATATTGATCAGCGGGTCCGGGTAACGCTGGCTCAGAGGCTCGGCCTGAGCCAGCCCCGGCAAGTTACCGAGGGTCGCGGCGGCCGCCGAGACCACCAGGGATCTTTTCAGGAATACCCGGCGGCCCTGATCGGTTGCAATTGCAGATTGCGAAGCATCCATCGTGCGTCTCCGTTAATTATTATTGGACGGGACGACAGTTTTACTACGTGATAAGACATCGTACAAGCATACGCACCCGTTCATCCGAACAATCTGTCAGTCCGGATGCAGCGGTATGCGAACGGTAAAGGTCGTGCCGACTCGCGCCTTCGAATGGACCTCAATGGTGCCCTTATGGGCCGATACGATCGCCGAGGCGATGTGCAGGCCCAGTCCGAGCCCGGCCGTGGAACCGTACTGCATCTCACCGCTGCGCAGATGCCGGATCATCGGGTTGAAAATACTGGCAATGGCACCTTTCTCGATAGGCTTGCCCTGGTTGTTGATCGCAATCACTGCCATATCCTCTTCAGCGCTCAACGAAACGGTAATCGGCGTGCCCTCGGCGCCATGTTGGACGGCATTGCCGATCAGGTTGGAGAACACCTGTTCCATGCGTGCCTGGTCAAACAGCCCTTCCAGGGGACCGCTGGTTTCAAAAAGGATTCTGTTTTCCGGGTGATAGGCCCGCGCCTCCTCCACCATGCCTTCGCAGGCCGCCACCAGATCGCCGTTGAAGCGTTGCACCGGAATGCCCGAGCCCAGTTGCGTACGGGTGAAATCCAGCAGATCACCGACGATTTTGTTGGCTCGCTTGACGCTGGTGTAGATGCGCGACGTGATCTTGGTAGCTTTGGCGGGCAGGTCCCCGGCCCGCAGTAGCACTTCGGAGCTCAGCAGGATCGCGCCCAAGGGGCTGCGCAAGTCATGCCCGAGAATGCCGAGAAAGATATTGCGCGACGCATCCACCGCCCCCGAGTAACTGACGACGGACTCGGCCAAGGCCTGATCCACGGCCTCGTTGAAGCGAATCAGATCATCCATGACCTGTTTGTGATCCAGCTGGGTGTGCGGCATCCAGAGCATGAGCACGCTGGTGCGCAGGGCCCGGTATTCGGAAACCATTTGCTCCACGGTGAAACCCGAGGACTGGCGGATAACCGCATGGGTTTCGGCGGCGGTTTCGGCATCAGCCACCGGCGCCTCCCCGTGGGACTTGGCAATCTGTTCCTTGCGCGTTTGCGAGGTGCGCAAGTCGGCGGCGATGGTACGCAACATCTGCTCGGCATGGTCGCGCAGGGCCACGGAATCCATGCCAATGGACGCGGGGGTGATGGTTTTGGCGAAGTCTTCCCACGCCTGAAGAATCGGCTCGATATTGTCGAGAATGAAATCAGCCAGGCGCATGAGTGGTTCCGCAAGAAGGGTAATGCTGTAAACCACACAGCGGCCAGGTTCGTTGTACAGCAAAGCGCCAGACAATGTGCGCGGTCTTGCAAGGTCGCCACGCCGTTGTAGCCGTTGAACAGGCTACGAACCTTGTCTCTTGCCACCCTATGAGGTAAAAACCCTGATGTTGTACGACAACCTATAACTAAAAATAGCTGATCCGGGGCCTGTTGCCCTGGCGGCCGCCTTCGAGACACCTGCCATGAATCGCCCCATCGCCGCACCTGACCTCCCCACGCCATTACCCCGCCACCTCGCGGTACTCGTCCTGCTGTGCATGGGCTGTGCCTTCGCC
Source organism: Pseudomonas sp. 43mfcvi1.1 (assembly GCF_900115935.1). Lineage (NCBI taxonomy): Bacteria > Pseudomonadati > Pseudomonadota > Gammaproteobacteria > Pseudomonadales > Pseudomonadaceae > Pseudomonas > Pseudomonas sp. 43mfcvi1.1. The sequence continues at coordinate 54,907 of NZ_UETT01000014.1, forward strand.
GGCAACCATGTCGCCGCGCGCGCCGCGTTTGATGACGGGGCCGGCGTGCTGCTGGCAATCCTGTTGCGCTCGGGCGGAACACTGCTGGTGTTGGCGGCGCTGGTGCTCTGGCAGCGACAGAGCCTGCGCCTGCCGTCCGGTGCGTGGCGCTGGCAATTGACCCTGGGGCTGTTGATCGGCGCCCAGAGCCTGTGCCTGTACTCCGCCGTGGCACGGGTGCCCGTGGCGTTGGCATTGTTGGTCGGCAACGTGTTTCCGATCCTGCTGGCCCTGCTGACCTGGGCGCTGGGAGGGCCCCGCCCGACGGCGCGCACCGCCGCGTTGATGGGCATGATCCTGGTGGGCCTGGTGTTCGTGCTGGAAGTGCCGGCACGGTTATCGTCCGGGCAGGACGTCGGCCCGCAATGGCTACTTGGGGTGGGCCTGGCCTTCTGCGCCGCCTGCGTGTTTGCCTGCGCGCTATGGATCACCGATCACAAGCTATCCCAGGTGCGTGGCTCGGTACGCAGCCTGCTGACGATTTTCATCGTCTTCAGCAGCGTCAACCTCGCCGGCCTGACCGGCGCCCTCCCCGGCGGTTTCGACCTGCCGGCCAGCAGTACCGGCTGGTTCGCCCTGGCGACCCTGGTGGTGCTCTACGGCACCGGATTCATTGTGCTGTTCATATCCGTGCCGCGCCTGGACATGCCGCGCAACGCCCCGGTGATGAACATCGAACCGCTGGCAACGTTGCTGATCGGCTGGCTGGTGCTGGACCAGATGCTCAATCCGGGCCAGGTGATGGGTGGCGCGATTGTGGTGACCGGCATCGTGTTGCTGACCTATCGCAAGGTTGAGCGGGACAAGGTGGCTGTGGCTGAAGCGACGAATTGAACTGACCGAATGCCTTTGTGGCAAGGGATTTATCCCCTCGCCGCAAGGGTGTTGTGCCACCTCGCAGAGAGTCTCCGGCCTCCTGAAACTTGTTCCCAAACCCACAGTCCTACCCCAGCCGTGAAAACCTCGCCAACCTGCTGCGACGCGTTTTCCAGCTGATCGGCGCCAAGCCTGGCGCTATGGCAACTCCCCCTCTTGAGCCGTTCGTCCCATGCGCCATCCTGTTCGCTCTTGCCGTTTCGTTTCGCTGTGCTTGTTGACCCTGTTTCCTTTACTCACCAGTCCCGCCCATGCCCGCGGCGAAAGGCAACTGGTGGACGCCATCAACGACTTCCGTGGCCAGTCGCGCCGTTGTGAATGGCGCACGGTACGTGCCACCCAGCCGCTGGTGCTGCGATCGAGCCTGGGCTTGCCGATCGGTTTTCGTGGAGGCCTGCGGGAAACCTTGAAAGACGCCGGCTATCAAGCCCGGTCCGTGCGTAGCATCCGCCTGACCGATGCACGGGACGCCGAAGAAGCCTTTGACATGCTGGCAGACGAACATTGCGCAGCGCTGCTGGACAACCAGTACGCTGACATCGGCGTCAATCGGGTCGGTGATGAATGGCGCGTGGTGCTGGCGCAGCCCATGGGCGGTACGCGGATGGACGATGCAGGTTCGGCGGACAAGACACTGCTGGCTCAAGTCAACGCCGCCAGGGCCAGGCCGCGGATGTGCGGGAGCCAGCGCTTCGCGGCGGCTCGGCCGCTGAGCTGGAACGCCGCGCTGGGAGCCGCCGCCCAAGGCCACAGCCGGTCGATGGCCCGCGAGAATTTTTTTGCCCACCGCGATCCGGACGGTCGCTCCACCTCCGATCGGGCCAAGAGCGCCGGCTTTCGCGGACGTAAATTGGGCGAGAACATCGCCGCCGGCCAACGCTCACCGAGCCAGGCCCTGCACGACTGGCTCGCCAGCCCGGGGCACTGCGCCAACCTGATGAACCCGATGTTCACCCAGATGGGCGCAGCTTCCGCCAGCGACTCGCGCAGCGATGCGGGGGTGTACTGGACGATGGTGTTAGGCGCGCCTTGAGGAGCCAGAATCGCCCAAACTTGCAAACAGCGAATCTGTGGCGAAGGGGATCCCCACCTGTGGGAGCAAAGCTTGCTCGCGATGAAGATAACGCGGTCTCCCTGGGAACCGAAGCGCATGCATCGCGAGCAAGCTTTGCTCCCACACAACGGGGATAAATCCCCTCGCCACAGGGGTCAGACAACCTTGTCTTTCGGATCAGAGGCGGACTTCAGCAGCCGGCACCACGTCGATCCGCGACACCGCACTGCTCAGCCGCCCCAGCCGGTTGTTGTGGTTGGCGATTATCTGCTCGGCGGACATGCTGCCGTTGGCCACCGTGGAGTGGGCGTCGGCGGCCAGGACCACGTCGAACCCCAAGGCATGGGCCTGGCGCACGGTGGCGTTGATGCAATAGTCGGTTTGCAGCCCGCAGATCACCAGGCGATCAATGCTGCGGGCTTGCAGCAGCGACAGTAGATCGGTCTGGTAGAAGGCGTCCGGCGTGGTCTTGCGCACCCGCAGGTCATCGGCCGCGGTCAACAGGTCGTCGGCCAGTTGCCAGGCGGCAGAGCCATATGTCAACGAGCCTTCCAACTCTTCGTGCTGGACCAGGATCACCGTCAAGCCGAGGGCCCTGGTCTTGGCGGCGAGGTCGTTGATGGTCCGGATGACGCGCTGGATGTCGAAGCATTCCTCTTCGCCGCGGCACAGTGCGTTCTGGACGTCGATGATCAGCAATGCGGTGTTCATGGCTTTCCTCTTGAAAACGCTGCTCGATCCCAACCGCTATCAATAGCCCAGCGATAAGCCGGTGTTGCGACGGGGGTCGTTGGCGCCATAGAAACGGTTCTTGCCGACTGGCTTACCACCCAATGACGGCGCGCCGACCAGAATCGCGGCAATGTGGTTGGGGTCCTGCGGGCCGGCAAACTTGTGCCCCCAGCTTTCCAGCAGTTTCTGGGTATCGGGGCTGGCGGCGAAGGTTTCGAGGTTGGTTTGCTCCGGCATCCATTGCTGGTGAAAACGCGGCGCATCGACAGCCTCCTGGAGGTTCATGCCGTAGTCGATCACGTTGAGGATGGTCAGCAACGTCGCGGTAATGATCCGGCTACCGCCCGGGGTGCCCACCACCATGACCGTCTTGCCGTCCTTGGTGACAATGGTCGGGCTCATGGATGACAGCGGCGCCTTGCCCGGCGCGATGGCGTTGGCCTCGCCCTGCACCAGGCCATACATGTTGGGCACGCCGACCTTCGCGGTGAAGTCGTCCATCTCATCATTGAGAATCACCCCGGTCTTGCTCGCCATGACGCCGGCACCGAACCAATCGTTAAGGGTGTAGGTGACCGAAACGGCGTTGCCCCACTTGTCGACGATGGAGTAATGGGTGGTGTTGCTGCCCTCATGGGGCGCCACGCCGGGCTTGATCTTCTGGGAGTCGCCGGCCTTTTGTGGCTCGATCGCCGCCCGCAGCTTGGCGGCGTAGTTTTTATCCAGTAGATGATCGATGGGGTTCTTCACGAAGTCCGGGTCACCCAGGTAGCTGTTGCGGTCCACGTAGGCGTGACGCATGGCTTCGATCTGATAGTGCATGCCCTGGGCCGAATGGAAGCCCAGGTCCTTCATCGGATAACCATCGAGGATGTTCATGATCTGGCACAGCACCACCCCGCCGGAACTGGGCGGCGGCGCCGAGATGATGTGGTAGCCGCGATAGTCGCATTCCACCGGGGCCAGCTCGCGGGTCTTGTACTTGTCCAGGTCGGCCTGGGTGATGATGCCTTTGTTGGCCTGGCTGGACGTGACCAGGGCATCGGCCACCCAACCTTTATAGAAACCATCGGCGCCCTTGGCGGAGATTTCCCGCAGGGTCTTGGCGAGGTCTTTCTGCACCAGCTTCTGGCCGACCTGCATCGGTTCGCCGTTATGCAGGAAAATCGCACCGAAGTCGCGCATGTCCTTCTTGAACACATCGGTGGCGGTTTCCAGCAGATCGACATCGCCCTGCTCCAGGGTGAAGCCTTCCTCGGCGAACTTGATGGCCGGGGCGATCAGTTCCGCCCGAGGCTTGCTGCCATACTTTTTCAACGCCAGCTCCATGCCGGAGACAGTGCCGGGCACGCCCACGGCCAGGTGCCCACGGGTGCTGAGGTCAGGAACGACGTTGCCGTCCTTGTCCAGGTACATGTTGGCGGTGGCGGCCAGGGGGGCTTTTTCGCGGAAATCCAGGAAGGTCTTGCGGCCGTCGGCCAATTGGAGCGTCATGAACCCACCGCCGCCGAGGTTACCCGCCGCCGGATACACCACCGCCAGGGCGTATCCCACCGCCACCGCCGCATCCACGGCATTGCCGCCATTCTTGAGCACGTCGACACCCACATGGGTCGCCAGGTGCTGAGCGGTGACCACCATGCCGTTCTCGGCGGCCACCGGTGCCTGGGAGGCAGCAAACGTCGATAAACAACCGAGGGTCAATGACGTAGCGATGAGGGTCCGGGCTAAGGATTCGAACTTCATGAGTCGGTCTCTTCTTGTTTTAAGGATAGGGATCGCTTCAAAAGCATTAGGCAGTATGGCCCGGTTTGTGGAATGCGCTTGTCAGCCGTCGGCTGGGTTACGGCGACATCCCCTTTGAGATAGGCTCGTGCGTTGATTTTTTATTGAATAGGGACATCACCGATGACGCTGCGAATCGAACGCACGGACACGCCCACCGACGAAGAACGTCAGGCCATTCTCGCTCCGCTACGGGCCTATAACACGGCCAAGACTGGCGGGACGGTGCCTGAGCTGGTCGCTTGGCTGGTGCGGGACGAACACGACGAAATTGTCGGGGGGCTCTACGGCCGAGTGTTTTTCCGCTGGCTGTATATCGAGTTGCTGGTGGTGCCGGAACAGGCCCGGGGCCAGGGCACGGGCTCGACCCTGATGCAAATGGCCGAAGAGTTGGCCCGGGAGAAAAACTGCGTGGGCATCTGGCTGGAGACCTTCGACTTCCAGGCGCCGGAGTTCTACCGCACGCACGGCTTTACGACAGTCGGCCAGATCGACGACTACCCGCCGGGCCACCAGCACTTCTTCCTCCAGAAGCGCCTGGCTCCCGCCGACTGAAACCCGACCTTGTGGAGGCGAGCCTGCTCGCGATGGCAGGCACCTCGATCTGCCTGCTTAAAGACAAGTCGCCAACGCCGCCAACCGGCGCTTGGCCACGAAGTCGTCATGCTTGGCGTAATAGTTCAACGTCGTACCGTCAGCACCGGTTTGCAAATCGACAAACGCTTCGGCGGAGCGGGTGTAGACCGTCGAGCCCCCCTGCTTGCCCGGTTGCAGGTAGGCACCAGCATCGACACCGAACACCGTTTCGTCCTGCCAGGAGAACTGCACGCACTGGGCCACGACCTGTTCGGGTTTGTCCGAGGTCATGATCTTGTATGGGGCCTGGGTCCGGGCCTCGTTCATCGCCGAACCCGCGCAGCCGGCCAGCAAGGTTGCGGCCAGGGCCACCGTCAACATTCGCATTGCGTTCACTCATCAAGAAAAAAACGGACTGTAGCACTGCGGCCCCCGCCTTCGTGCTGCTTTACTGAAATTTACACGGGACATCGGCCTGCGATTCGCGCAACCTGTCGCGCCATTGCCACCAGCCATCGCGGAACACTCCATGACCCCCAACGCCGAGTTCTACAAACCCACCGCCGAATACGCCGACAAACTCATCAGCCAGATCGGCCAGACTCCTTCCTGGATCGCCAAGCGAATCGGCGTCACCGACAAGCGGATTCGCTACATTCTCGACGGCGAACGCACCGTCAAGGGCGAAACCACGCCGATCCAGATGACCTACACCGAACAGTTCGCCCTCGAATGTCTCGCGGCTGCGGCCAAGGCCAGCAAAAAGCAGTCTTCATCCCCTAAGGAGTGATCATGGCGGCAACCGAACAGCAACACGAACAGGCCTTGGAAAAGTTTCTCGACGAGCGTCCCGAACTGCGCATCGAGTTGGACCACCTCAACCCGCTGCTGGCCCAGGCCAAGGGCGAGACCGCTGCGCAGTACCGCGCTGAGCGGCTGCATGAAGCCTTCGAAGCCGAGGCCGAACGCCTGGGCCTGTTCGCCTGGGAACTGACCCTGCAACTGACCGCCGCCTCCCCCGAGGACTACCAGGCCCAGCGCCTGGAGGTACATAAGGAAGTGGCGGAAATGGCGGGGATGGAGTGGGCGGAGTATTGCGAACTGCATGGCCTCAAAACCCAAGGCTGAACACATCCCTGTGGCGAGGGGATTTATCCCCGCTGGGCTGCGAAGCAGCCCCTCTTCCAGTCACCGCAGTCTGTCTGATGCACCGCGTTGGCAAACCCAGGGGCTGCTTCGCAGCCCGACGGGGATAAATCCCCTCGCCACACAGTGTTCACCCCATGCCCTGGTGAACACCCTTGGCAATCGCCCCTGCGCCCATAAAGCTTTATCATGGCCGCAGTTTTGCTGATCGGGTCTGTCATGAAGTTCGCCATTGCGCTGTTTTCCGCCGCCCATGCGCCCTCCTCGCGCCGAGCCCTGTTGTTTGCCCAGGCTGCGCTGGCAAGTGGGCATGAAATCGTGCGGTTGTTTTTCTATCAGGACGGCGTTTATAACGCCGCCAGCAGCGTCGTCACCCCCCAGGACGAACAGGACCTGCCCCAGCAGTGGCGCGCGTTCGTCAGCGACAATCGGCTCGATGGCGTGGTCTGCATCGCGGCGGCGTTGCGCCGTGGTGTGTTGAACGACGAGGAAGCCCAGCGCTACCAGCGTTCTGCGGTCAGCGTCGAAGCACCCTGGGCCTTGTCCGGGCTGGGTCAGTTGCACGATGCGATCCAGGACGCCGACCGTCTGATCTGCTTTGGAGGCGCGTGAATGGCCAAGTCGTTATTGCTCATCAGCCGCCAGGCCCCATGGTCCGGCCCCGGCGCCCGTGAAGCGCTGGACATCGTCCTGGCCGGTGGTGCGTTCGACCTGCCCATCGGCCTGCTGTTTCTCGATGACGGCGTGTTCCAGCTCACGTCAGGCCAAAACGCCAAGGCGGTCCAGCAAAAGGATCTGAGCGCCAACTTGCAGGCATTGCCGATGTTCGGCGTCGAAGACCTGTTCCTCTGCGCCGCCAGCGCCGCCGAACGCGGCATCGCCACCGATGCCCTGGCACTGGGCGAGGTAAAAGTACTGACTGCGCCGGACATCGCCGCGCTCATCGACCGCTACGACCAGGTGATCACCCTCTGATGTCGACTTTGCATGTGTTGTCTCATTCGCCCTTCGGCGATAACCGCCTTGCCAGTTGCCTGCGGCTACTGGGCAATCAGGATGCGCTGTTGCTGTGTGGCGACGCGACGTATGCGTTGCAACCGGGCAGCCCACCGTTTGAAGTGCTGCAAGCCGCTGGCGTGAACCTGTTCGTGCTCGCCGAAGACCTCCAGGCCCGTGCCCTGGACACACCAGACTGGGCCGAAGCCATCAACTATTCAGGTTTCGTCGAGCTATCGATCGAGCACGACAAGGTCAACACCTGGCTATGAAGACGCTGAAGGTGGGCGAGCGCACCATCGCGCTGGACAAGGACGGCTACCTGGCCGACCTTGATGACTGGTCGGCCGAGGTGGCCACGGCCCTGGCAACCGCCGAAGACATTGAGCTCGGCCCCGAACACTGGGAGATCCTCGAACTGCTGCGCGGTTTCTACGACGAATTCCAGCTTTCCCCCGCGACCCGGCCGCTGATCAAGTACACGGCACTGAAACTGGGCGCGGACAAAGGCAACAGCCTGCACCTGAACCGATTGTTCAAAGGCACTCCCGCCAAACTCGCCGCCAAGCTGGCGGGCCTGCCCAAACCGACGAATTGCTTATGACCGACTTTCCATCGCTGTCCCTTGAGACCCCGGCCGAACACCCGTTCGCCCAGTTCGTACGCATCCTTGGCAAAGGCAAGCGCGGTGCCCGCAACCTGACCCGCGAAGAAGCCCGCGAGTCCATGGGCATGGTGCTCGACGAAAAGGTCGAGGACACCCAGCTTGGCGCCTTCCTGATGCTGTTGCGGCACAAGGAAGAAAGCGCTGAGGAAATGGCCGGCTTCACCGAAGCCCTGCGCGAACGCCTGGTGGTCCCGGCGTTGACGGTGGACCTCGACTGGCCGACCTATGCCGGCAAGAAGCGCCATTTGCCGTGGTACCTGCTGGCGGCCAAGTGCCTTGGGCAGAACGGCGTGCGGATTTTCATGCACGGCGGCGGTGCTCACACCGCAGGTCGGCTCTACACCGAACAATTGCTCGGCTTGCTGCAGATCCCGCTGTGCCGGGATTGGCAGCAGGTCGGTAGCGCGCTGGACAACGGCGGCCTGGCCTTCATGCCACTGGTGGACTGGGCGCCGCAAATGCAGCGGATGATCGACCTGCGCAACACCTTGGGCTTGCGCTCGCCGATCCACTCCCTGGCACGGATTCTCAACCCGTTGGGCGCCCGTTGCGGGCTGCAAAGCATCTTCCATCCGGGCTATCAGGCGGTGCATCGCGATGCCAGCGGTTTGCTGGGTGATACCGCCATCGTGATCAAGGGCGACGGCGGCGAGATCGAGATCAACCCGGACGCTGACAGTCACTTGTACGGCACCACCGGTGGCACCAGTTGGGATGAAGAATGGCCGCGACTGTCCGAACAACGCCACGTCAAGCCGGAAAGCCTCGACCCCGAGCACCTGAAGGCCGTCTGGCGCGGCGACGTTGAAGACAGCTACCCGCAACTCGCCTTGATCGCCACCATGGCCCTGGCCTTGCGCGGCCTGGGCCTGGCGCGCGAAGAGGCTTTCGAACGGGCCCGGCAATATTGGGATGCCCGGGATCGATCGATTTAGTCGATCATCAACGCCCAACCTTTGCGCTTTTAGTTCGAACCCATCGGCATAGACTGCCCTCCAATGTTTATTGGCCGAGGAGATCGAGATGGGTTTGTTAGTCGAGGGCCGCTGGCAGGATCAGTGGTATGAAAGCAAGGACGGCACGTTCCAGCGCGAACAGGCGCAACGCCGTCACTGGGTGACCACCGACGGCAGCGCCGGCCCCAGCGGCGAAGCCGGGTTTGCCGCCGAGGCCGGGCGCTACCATTTGTACGTGTCCCTGGCCTGCCCCTGGGCCCATCGCACGCTGATCTTTCGCAAGCTCAAGGGCCTGGAAGACCTGATCGACGTCTCGGTGGTCAGTTACCTGATGCTGGAAAACGGCTGGACCTTCGACAAGGCCCACGGCTCCACGGGCGACAAACTCGATAACCTGAGCTTCCTGCACCAGCGCTACACCACCGATACCGAGGACTACACCGGTCGCGTCACCGTGCCGGTGCTGTGGGACAAACGCCAACAGCGCATCGTCAACAATGAGTCGGCGGAAATCATCCGCATGTTCAACAGCGCCTTCGATGGGCTGACCGGCAACAACCTGGATCTTTACCCCGAACCGCTACGCAGTGACATCGATGCGCTGAACGAGCGCATCTACCCGGCGGTGAACAACGGCGTGTATCGCGCCGGGTTCGCCACCACCCAAGCGGCCTACGAAGAGGCATTCGACGGTTTATTCGCCGAACTGGACCGGTTGGAAGCCTTGCTGGCGACCCAACGCTACCTGGCCGGTGAATATCTGACGGAGGCTGATATCCGACTGTTCACCACGATAATCCGTTTCGACGCGGTGTATTTCGGCCACTTCAAGTGCAACCTGCGGCGCATCGCCGATTATCCGAACCTGTCGAACTGGCTGCGGGAGCTGTATCAGTGGCCGGGCATTGCCGAGACCGTGGATTTCACCCATATCCAGGGCCATTACTATGGCAGCCACAAGACCATCAATCCCAATGGGATCGTGCCCAAGGGGCCGAAGCAGGACTTCAGGGTTGGCCATGATCGGGAAAGGTTGAGTGGGGAAGGGATTTGGCTTGGTTCTGGGAAGTGATCTGGGGTCTTGATTGCCTCTGAAGGCCCATCGCGAGCAGGCTCGCTCCCACACTTGATCGTCGTTCAACCATGAATCTGCGGTTGTACACGGTCCACTGTGGGAGCGAGCCTGCTCGCGATTGGAGACAACGCGGTCTTCCTAAACCTGCCCCTGAGCCCCTTCAAACCAAGCCAGTTTCTCGCGCAGTTGTACCACTTCCCCAACGATCACCAGCGTCGGCGCATGCACTTCATGCTCGGCCACCAGCCGTGGCAAATCCGCCAGGGTGCCGGTGAAGACTCGCTGATTGGATGTCGTGCCTTGCTGGATCAACGCCGCCGGTGTGTCCGCCGCGCGACCATGCTTGATCAGCTCGTTGCAGATCACCGGCAATCCCACCAACCCCATGTAGAACACCAGCGTCTGGGCCGGGGACACCAGGTCGGCCCATGGCAAGTCGCTGGTACCGTCCTTGAGATGGCCGGTGATGAACCGCACCGACTGGGCGTAGTCACGATGGGTCAGGGGGATCCCGGCGTAGGCCGCACAACCACTGGCGGCGGTGATGCCCGGGACAACCTGGAACGGGATGCCGTGGGCCGCCAGCTCTTCGATCTCCTCGCCGCCACGGCCGAAGATGAACGGATCACCGCCCTTCAACCGCACCACTCGCTTACCTTGTCGGGCCAAGTCCACCAATTGCTGGTTGATCTGGTCCTGGGGCACGGCGTGTTCGGAGCGGCGCTTGCCAACGTAGATGCGCTCGGCGTCGCGCCGACACAGTTCCAGGATTGCCGGCGCCACCAAGCGGTCATACAGCACCACGTCGGCCTGCTGCATCAAGCGCAAGGCACGGAAGGTCAGCAGGTCAGGATCACCCGGCCCAGCCCCCACCAGATAGACTTCGCCCGGCGCGTTCGGCGCCTGGCCGTCGATCTTTTCCTGCAGCAGGCGCTCGGCTTCGGCACCCTGCCCGGCCAGTTGACGGTCGGCGATAGGGCCTTGGAACACTTCTTCCCAGAACGCCCGACGTTGCTGCACATCGGGAAACAAGCCTTTGACCTGGCTGCGAAAACGCGCCGCCAGCCCGGCCAGTTGCCCGTAGGTCGATGGAATCCAGGTTTCCAGCTTGGCCCGGATCAACCGCGCCAGCACTGGCGCGTCGCCGCCGCTGGACACCGCGATCACCAGGGGCGAACGGTCGACGATGGCCGGAAAAATCACACTGCACAAGGCTGGCGCGTCCACCACGTTGACCGGCACGCAACGCTTGTGGGCATCAGCCGACACCTGGGCGTTGAGCGATTCGTCGTCGGTGGCAGCGATGATCAGACCGCAGCCGTCCAGGTCCACTTCCACGTAGCCACGCAGGATGCATTCACCGCCGCTGCCACCGACCAGTTCCCGCAACTGCGGTTCGATATCGGGTGCGACCACCCGCAACAACGCGCCGGCATCGGCCAGCAGGCGAGACTTGCGCAAGGCAATCTCGCCGCCGCCAACCACCAGCACGCGGCTGCCGCGCAGGTTGTGGAACAGTGGCAAATAGTCCATTTAACCGATGACCTCGATGCCGCCCATGTACGGTTTCAACACCTCGGGCACACGGATCGAACCGTCGGCCTGCTGGTAGTTTTCCAGCACCGCCACCAGGGTCCGGCCCACCGCCAGGCCGGAGCCATTGAGGGTGTGGACCAGTTCCGGCTTGCCGGTTTCCGGGTTGCGGAAACGCGCCTGCATACGGCGGGCCTGGAAGTCGCCACAGTTGGAGCACGAGGAAATCTCGCGGTACTTGTCCTGGCTCGGGATCCAGACCTCCAGATCGAAAGTCTTGACCGCGCTGAAGCCCATGTCGCCGGTACACAGCGCCAGGATGCGATACGGCAGTTCCAGCAGTTGCAGGACCTTCTCGGCATTGGCGGTCAGGCTTTCCAGCGCCTCCATGGACTTCGAAGGCTCGACGATCTGGACCATCTCGACTTTGTCGAACTGGTGCTGGCGGATCATGCCCCGGGTGTCGCGACCCGACGCCCCGGCTTCACTGCGGAAGCACGGCGTGTGGGCGACGAACTTGATCGGCAGTTGCTTGGCGTCGACGATCTCGCCAGCGACGATGTTGGTCAGCGACACTTCGGCGGTCGGGATCAGGTACAGGTCGGCCTCGCCGTCGCGGCTGATCTTGAACAGGTCTTCCTCGAACTTCGGCAACTGGCCGGTGCCCTGCAAGGCTGGGGCCTGGACCAGGTACGGCGTGTAGGCTTCTTCGTAACCGTGTTCGGTGACGTGCAGGTTGATCATGAACTGCGCCAGGGCCCGATGCAGACGGGCAATCGGCCCGCGCAACAGGGCAAAACGCGCGCCGGAAAGCTTGGCGGCGGTTTCGAAATCGAGCCAGCCGAACTTCTCGCCCAGAGCCACATGGTCCTGCACCGGGAAATCGAAGACCTTTGGCGTGCCCCAGCGACGTACTTCGACGTTGCCCTCTTCGTCTTCACCGACCGGTACCGATTCGTGCGGCAGGTTCGGGATGCCCAGCAGGATCGAATCCAGCTCGGTCTGGATCGCGTCCAGCTCGACCTTGCCGGCACTCAACTCGCCCGCCATGCGCTCGACATCGGCCATCAACGGCGCGATGTCTTCGCCGCGCTGCTTGGCCTGGCCGATGGACTTGGAGCGCGCGTTACGTTCAGCCTGCAGGGCTTCGGTGCGGGTCTGGACGGTCTTGCGCTGTTCTTCCAGCGCTTCGATGCGCGCGACGTCCAGGGCATAGCCACGGGAAGCCAGGCGATCCGCTACGTCCTGAAGGTTGCTACGTAACAGTTTGGAATCGAGCATGTCGGTCTCTCGTTATCAAAGTTTGGTCAGGGACAGGCCGGCCCATGTGGCGAGCAGCCCGCCGAATACGCTGATGGCCGCATAGCCCAGGGCCAGCGGCACCTGCCCGCTTTCCAGCAAGCGCACCGTATCCAGTGAAAAGGATGAAAAGGTCGTCAGGCCGCCAAGAAAGCCGACGATCAGGCCCGCACGTACCTCGATGGGCACTTCCGGGCGCATCAAAAACAGACCGTATAGAACACCGATCAGCAGACAGCCCACGATATTAACGGCCAGCGTCGCGGTATAGAAGTGCCGCGGCCAATTTGCATTGATCCAGTTGCCGGTCGCGAAGCGCACCAACGTACCGGCAACGCCACCTGCGGAAACTGCAAGAATCAGGGGGATCAAGGTTTTCTCCGCTGCCGTGGACTCAAGCGGTCCAATTGCACCAAGTGGTTGAGCTTCTCGCCGATCTTCAGTTCCAGGCCACGGGGCACCGGCTGATAGAAGCGCTGGGGTTCGAGTTCATCGGGGAAATAATCTTCGCCGGCGGCATAAGCGTCCGGCTCATCGTGGGCGTAACGGTATTCCTCGCCATAGCCCAACTGCTTCATGAGCTTGGTCGGCGCATTGCGCAGGTGCAGCGGCACTTCAAGGGAGCCATGCTCGGTAGCGCTGCGCATCGCCGCCTTGAAGCCCATGTACACGGCGTTGCTTTTCGGCGCGCAGGCCAGGTAGGTGATCGCCTGGGCCACGGCAAGCTCGCCTTCCGGGCTGCCCAGGCGCTCCTGCACATCCCAGGCTGCCAGGCACAGGCTCAGGGCGCGAGGGTCGGCGTTGCCGATGTCTTCGCTGGCCATGCGCACCACGCGCCGCGCCAGGTACAGCGGATCGCAGCCGCCGTCGATCATTCGCGCAAACCAGTACAAGGCGGCATCGGGGTTGGAGCCGCGGATGGATTTGTGCAGCGCCGAAATCTGGTCGTAGAACGCTTCGCCGCCCTTGTCGAAGCGCCGCCGGGTATCGCCCAGCAGGCTTTGCAACAGCTCGACGCCAATCTCGCTATCGTCCTCAGCCAGGTCCGAGGCGTTTTCCAGCAGGTTGAGCAAGCGCCGGCCATCGCCGTCAGCGGCCGAAAACAGGATCTGGAACCCTTCGTCGCTGAGGCTCAAATGCCGCTTGCCCAGGCCGCGCTCCTCGGTCAATGCCCGATGCACCAGCTTGCGCATCGCCGCTTCGTCGAGGCTCTTGAGCACATAGACCCGCGCCCGGGACAGTAAGGCGTTGTTGAGTTCGAACGAAGGGTTTTCGGTGGTCGCACCGATGAAGATCAGCGTGCCGTCTTCCACGTAGGGCAGGAACGCGTCCTGTTGGGATTTGTTGAAGCGGTGCACTTCGTCGACGAACAGGATGGTGCGCTTGCCGTACTGGCCGGCCTGCTGCTTGGCCACTTCCACCGCCTGGCGGATTTCCTTGACCCCGGCCAGCACCGCCGAAACCGTTTCGAAATGCGCGTCCGAGACTTCCGCCAGCAGCCGCGCCAGGGTGGTCTTGCCCACGCCCGGCGGGCCCCAGAAGATCATCGAGTGCAGCGCGCCCTGCTCCAGCGCTTCGCGCAGCGGCTTGCCGCGAGCGAGCACATGCTCCTGGCCGACGTACTCATCCAGGTTGGTCGCGCGCAGGCGGGCGGCCAATGGCTGGGCAATCGGGGCGATTCGAAACAGGTCCATCACTACTTATACAACCTCCACTGGGTCCTGATACCGATTCTCTCTGCAGAAGCAGATCTGTGGGAGCAAGGCTTGCCCGCGATTGCATCGCCTCGGTCTACCAGATACACCGAGGTGTCTGTATCGCGGGCAAGCCTTGCTCCCACAGACCAATTTCCACAGACCATTTCCCACAGGGGCTTTGTGTTTACTCCTGGATCACATCGGCACCCTTGGGGATGTCGAACTTGAACTTGGATGCCGCGATCGGCTCGTTGGCCTTGACCCCGGTGAACAGGATATTGGTGCGCTGGCCGACACTGTCGATCAGTTGCATGTCGTTGACCAGGCCGTTGCGGAACGACAAACGCAAGCTATCGAACAGGCTGTCCTTGGTCTTGGGCTTGAGGGTGAAGTCAATCACGCCGCCGGCCTCCTTGGCACTGATGTCGAAGCTCTGGCTGATCTTGGAGATGTCGCCGGAGAGCAGCAATGCCGGGGTCTGGGTCAGGCGCTGGTCGAGGGTCTTGATGGTAACCTGCTCCAGGTCCGGGTCCCACAGGGAGACTTTCTTGCCGTCGGAGACCATCAATTGCTCGGCCGGCGCGTCGGTGTGCCAGTAGAACAGGCCTGGGCGCTGCAACGCCATTTCGCCAGCGGTTTCCTGCAACTGGGTGCCGCTGCCGTCGAGGGTCAGTTGGGAGAAACGCGCGGTCAGGGTCTGGGAGCGCTCCAGTAACTGGGTCAAGCGGGCCACGTCCTTTTCATCGGCGTGGGCCGACAAGGTGCTCAGGGCCAATACGGGCAACAGCAACATGCGAATCAGGCGCATGGGAGTCCTCATGAAGTCGTGGGGGTCGGGCGGCGTGTCAGCAAGCCGCCCGGGTCGTTAGTCGCGCATCGGGCCCGGCGCCAGTACTTCGCGCGAACCGTTGGTGTTCATGGCCGTCACCACCCCGGCCATTTCCATGGCTTCGATCATGCGGGCGGCACGGTTGTAGCCAATCTTCAGCTTGCGCTGAACAGCAGAAATCGAGGCCCGACGGCTCTCCAGGACGAACTGCACCGCTTCGTCGTAGAGCGCATCGGTTTCAGCATCGTCGTCACCGCCGCCACTGCTGCCTTCGAAACCGCTGCCGGCTTCTTCGACACCGTTGAGGATGTCGTCGTTGTATTCAGGTGCGCCGCGCAGCTTCCAGGCCTCCACCACGCGGTGCACTTCGTCGTCGGAGACGAACGCGCCGTGCACTCGGATCGGCAGGCTGGTGCCCGGCGGCATGTAGAGCATGTCACCGTGGCCGAGCAACTGCTCGGCGCCGCCCTGGTCGATGATGGTCCGCGAATCGATCTTGCTCGACACCTGGAATGCCATGCGGGTCGGGATGTTGGCCTTGATCAGGCCGGTGATCACGTCCACCGACGGTCGCTGTGTGGCGAGGATCAGGTGGATACCGGCCGCACGGGCCTTCTGGGCGATACGGGCGATCAGCTCTTCGACCTTCTTGCCGACGATCATCATCATGTCGGCGAATTCGTCCACCACCACCACGATGGTCGGCAGCTTGTGCAGCAGCGGCGCTTCGTCGTGGATATTCTCGCGGTGATACAGCGGGTCGCTCAACGGCGTACCGGCTTCCTCGGCTTCCTTGACCTTGGCATTGAAGCCCGACAGGTTGCGCACGCCCATCTTCGCCATCAGCTTGTAGCGGCGTTCCATCTCGGCAACGCTCCAGCGCAAGGCATTGGCGGCGTCCTTCATGTCGGTGACCACCGGGCACAGCAGGTGCGGGATGCCCTCGTAGATCGACAGCTCGAGCATTTTCGGGTCGATCATGATCAGCTTGGCGTCTTCCGGGCCGGACTTGAACAGGATCGACAGGATCATCGCGTTCACACCCACCGATTTACCGGAACCGGTGGTACCGGCCACCAGCAAGTGGGGCATTTTCGCCAGGTCAGTGATGACTGGCTTGCCACCGATGTCGTGGCCCAGGGCCAGGGTGACCGGCGACTTGTGGTTGTCGTACTCCGGCGTGGACAGTACCTCGGAGAAGCGCACGATCTGCCGGTCTTCGTTGGGGATCTCGATCCCCACGGTGGTCTTGCCGGGAATCACCTCCACCACCCGCACGCTGGTCACGGCCAGGGAACGCGCCAGGTCCTTGGCGAGGTTGGCGATGCGGCTGACCTTCACGCCGGCGGCCGGCTGGATTTCGTAGCGGGTGATGACCGGGCCCGGGTGAATCGAATCCACCGAGACCTCGACGCCGAACTCCTTGAGCTTGATCTCCAGCAAGTGGCCGACAGCCGCCAGGGATTCGGGGGAATAGTTGAGCTGTTTCTTTTCGGCCGGGTCCAGGATCGAGATCGGCGGCAAGGTGCCTTCCACCGCGCTGTCGACGAACAGCGGCGCCTGTTTCTCTTTCTGCACGCGCTTGCTCTGCTCCGGCGGCTTGGCCGGGGCCATGGTAATGACCGGTGGCACCTGTTTCTCGCGCTCGGACATGTGCTTGCTCAAGGCCTGCTCACGCTCTATCAGGCGCTCCTTGACCTTGGCCTGCTCGCGCTTGTCCGGCGTCGTCGGGGCCACCACATCGTGGACCCGGTCGTCGACTTCACGCAGTTGCGCCACCAGTTGCTTGCGCTCGGTGCGCGCCGCCCACCAGCGGTTCACGACACCCTGGATCAGTTCGATCAGGTCGAGGGTGATCTTGCCGGTGACGTCCATGACCTTGAACCAGGACAAGTCGGTGAACACCGTCAGGCCGAACAGGAACAGGGCGATGAACAGCAGCGTGCTGCCCTGGATATTCAGGGCGTTCCTGGCCAGGTCGCCGAGGCTTTCCCCCAGCGCACCGCCCGCCCCGGCCGGCAAGCCGGTGGGCGCATGGAAATGGATATGGGCCAGCGCGGCCCCCGACAACACCAGGAACACCAGGCCGATCAGGCGCCAGGAGAACAGCCAGCCGCTCCACTGCCACGGTTCGTGGCGCTGGCGGAAGATCTGGTAGGCCTTGATCGCCAGCAGCAACGGGAAGATGTAGGCGAAATAGCCCAACACCATGAACAGGATGTCGGCGCTGTAGGAACCGGCCGGGCCGCCGAAATTCTGCACGTCGTCGATCTTGCTGTTATGGCTCCAGCCCGGATCGTCCTTGCCGTAGGTCAGCAGGGCCATCATCAGGAACAGGCACAGGGCACCGATGGCGATCAACGCACCTTCCTTGAGCCGGTAGTGCAATTGCTGGCGCCAGAGCGGAACGACTGGTTTGGGTGCTGCGGTGGATTTCTTCAAAACGCTTCTTTTCCTGCGCCTACGGCGCGTCCATCTGTTGAATGACTATAAAAAACTGCCCATGACGAGCAGGTAAAAAAGTGAATGTGCACAACCGGTACTACTTTTACCACTGTGAGGTGCATCCAGAAAACCACAGGTGTTGCCGAAGATTTTGATCTTTAGCCCATCCAGCGCTCAAAACTCAAGCATTGTACGGGTTTGTCGACGCCAAGGCATTGCCTGACAGCATAGCCGGATTCAGGCTGCACACGCGCTAATTGGACCATGCATTCTCTTTTGTGACAAAGGCTTATGAGGTGTTTTTTATGAGCGAAGTGAAGCATTCACGCCTGATCATTCTCGGGTCCGGCCCTGCGGGGTACAGCGCTGCTGTCTATGCCGCCCGCGCCAACCTCAAACCTGTTGTCATTACCGGCCTACAGGCCGGCGGCCAGCTCACCACCACCGTGGAAGTCGATAACTGGCCCGGCGATGTCGAAGGCCTGACGGGCCCGGTACTAATGGAGCGCATGCAACGGCACGCCGAGCGCTTCGACACGCAGATCGTCTACGACCATGTCCACACCGCCAAGTTGCAACAGCGCCCGTTCGAATTGATCGGCGACAGCGGCACCTACACCTGTGATGCGCTGATCATTGCCACCGGTGCCTCGGCCCAGTACCTGGGCCTGCCCTCGGAGGAAACCTTCGCTGGCAAAGGGGTTTCCGCGTGTGCGACCTGCGATGGCTTTTTCTACCGCAACCAGGTGGTGGCCGTGGTCGGCGGCGGCAATACCGCAGTCGAGGAGGCCCTGTACCTGTCGAACATCGCCAGGGAAGTGCACCTGATCCACCGCCGCGACAAGCTGCGCTCAGAGAAAATCCTGCAGGACAAACTCTTCGAAAAAGCCGCCAACGGCAATATCAAGCTGCACTGGAACCAGAACCTGGACGAAGTCCTGGGCGACGCCAGCGGCGTGACTGGCGCGCGTTTGCGGCACAGCGAGACCGGCGAAACCAGCACGCTGTCCCTGGCTGGCGTGTTCATAGCCATCGGCCACAAACCCAATACCGAACTGTTCCAGGGCCAGCTGACGATGCGTGACGGTTACCTGATCGTGCGCGGCGGCAGCGAGGGCAACGCCACCGCGACCGCTATCGAAGGCGTGTTCGCCGCCGGCGATGTGGCCGACCACGTCTATCGCCAGGCAATCACCTCCGCCGGCGCCGGCTGCATGGCCGCACTCGATGCCGAGAAGTATCTCGATGACATCCCTGCCGTTTGACGGTTAACCTTCCAGGCGAGTCCTCGCTGATGCGCGAGGCCCGCCGCCTGCCGCCCTCCCCTTCTACTTAAGCCGGATACCAATGCTGACCTGGTTACAACGCAACAGCTTCGAATTCCCGCCACTGGCAAAAGCCATGCGCGACCCCAACGGGTTATTGGCCGCCGGCGGCGATCTCTCCGCCGACCGGCTGATCCAGGCTTATCGCCACGGCTGCTTCCCATGGTTTTCCGAGGGGCAACCGATCCTGTGGTGGTCGCCGGACCCACGTACGGTATTGTTTCCCGACGAACTGCACATATCCCGCAGCCTGGACAAACTGCTGCGCAAGCAGCGCTATCAAGTGACGTTTGACCGAGATTTCGCGGCGGTCATCCAGGCGTGCGCCGCGCCTCGGGACTATGCCGAGGGCACCTGGATCACCGACGCCATGCAAACCGCTTATCGGGAACTACACCGACGCGGTTTTGCCCATTCGGTGGAAGTGTGGGACCAGGGGATGTTGGTGGGTGGCCTGTATGGCCTGGCCATGGGGCAGCTGTTCTTTGGCGAGTCCATGTTCAGCCGGGCCGACAATGCCTCGAAATTCGGCTTCGCCACCCTGGTCCAGCACCTCAAGGCCGCCGGTTTCGTACTGATCGACTGCCAGATGCCCACCGAGCACCTGCACAGCCTCGGCGCACGGTCGATCCCACGCAATGAATTTGCCGATTATCTAAAGGCGCATCTGGACCAACCCAACCATGCGACATGGGTTTGCTGAGCGACATTCGCGCTCCTGGCTTACAATTAAATTCAAAGCTTATCCCGAGGGTCGATCATGACCGAGTTGGCGCGTTTGAAGTTCTATGCCACTCAGCCCCACTCTTGCAGTTATCTGCCGGAGGAGCAGGCCACGACGCTGTTCCTCGACCCTAGCCAGCCCATGGATGTGCATGTCTACGCAGACCTGTCGGAAATGGGCTTTCGCCGTAGCGGCGACCACCTCTACCGGCCTCATTGCCAACACTGCAACGCCTGTGTCCCGGCGCGCATCCCTGTCGCGCAATTTCTGCCCAACCGCCAACAGAAACGCATTTTCAAGCGCAACGCCGACCTTCAGGTCCGCCCGGTCAAGCCGCAGTTCACCGAGGAATATTTCGACCTGTACCAGCGCTACATCGAACAACGCCATGCCGATGGCGACATGTACCCACCCAGTCGCGATCAGTTCTCGACCTTCCTGGTGCGTGACCTGCCGTTTTCGCGTTTCTATGAATTCCGCCTGGACGGACGGCTGGTAGCCATCGCCGTCACGGACCTGCTGCCCAATGGCCTTTCGGCGGTATACACCTTCTACGAGCCAGACGAAGAACGGCGCAGCCTGGGCCGGTTTGCCATCCTCTGGCAAATCAACGAAGCCCGGCGCCTGGGACTGGAAGCGGTATACCTGGGCTACTGGATCAAGAACTGCAAGAAAATGAACTACAAGACCCAATATCGCCCCATTGAACTGCTGATAAACCAACGCTGGGTTGTCCTGAGTTAGAACCCTTCGGCTTAAAAGCTAGAACCCCTTGGCTTGAACCCCCTTTTTCGGGCACAATGCACGCCGCTTTTGCCTGGCGCAGTTGCACCGGGCCATTCACTGGATACCGAGGGCTTTACTGCATGTCGAAAGAAGACAGCTTCGAAATGGAAGGCACTGTCGTCGACACCCTGCCCAACACCATGTTTCGTGTGGAGTTGGAAAATGGGCACGTCGTAACCGCGCATATCTCCGGCAAGATGCGCAAGAACTACATTCGTATTCTTACCGGTGACAAAGTGCGCGTCGAGCTGACGCCCTATGACTTGAGCAAAGGGCGCATCACTTACCGCGCTCGCTAACAAGTCAATACAAAACGCCCGGCTGATGCCGGGCGTTTTTGTTTGCCTGCGATTTGTCCCACCTCTCAGAAATACACAGATCCCTGTGGGAGCGGGCTTGCTCGCGAAGGCGGTGGGTCAGCTTGCATGGATGTTGAATGTGCAACTGCATTCGCGAGCAAGCCCGCTCCCACAGGAAGTCGGCGTATTTCTGAAGTCAGCAAAAAGGCGCCTTTCGGCGCCTTTTGCTTTGTTGCGGGTAGTGATCAGGCCATTTCGGCCGTGGTTTCGAAGTCGAAGGTCAGTTCGCCGTCCTTGATGTCGATGTGAACCACACCGCCATGTTCGGCCAGTTCGCCAAAGAGGATTTCCTCCGCCAGCGGACGCTTGATCTTGTCCTGGATCAGGCGAGCCATTGGTCGTGCCCCCATCGTCACATCGTAACCACCTTCGGCCAGCCAACTGCGAGCCGCATCGGTGACTTCCAGCAACACACGCTTGTCTTCGAGCTGCGCCTGAAGTTCGGTAAGGAACTTGTCCACCACGCTCTTGATGACTTCATGACTGAGGCGACCAAACTGGATAATGGTGTCCAGGCGGTTGCGGAACTCAGGCGTGAAGCTCTTCTTGATCACTTCCATCGCATCGGACGAGTGGTCCTGATGGGTGAAACCGATCGAAGCGCGAGCTGCGGTTTCGGCACCGGCGTTCGTGGTCATGATGATGATCACGTTGCGGAAGTCCGCCTTGCGCCCGTTGTTATCGGTCAGCGTACCGTGGTCCATGACCTGCAGCAGCAGGTTGAAGACTTCCGGATGCGCCTTCTCGATTTCATCGAGCAACAGCACGCAGTGTGGCTGCTTGGTAATCGCTTCGGTCAGCAGGCCGCCCTGGTCGAAACCGACATAACCTGGAGGCGCACCAATCAGACGCGACACGGTGTGGCGCTCCATGTACTCGGACATGTCGAAACGAACCAGCTCGATACCCATCGCCTTGGCCAATTGCCGTGCCGCCTCGGTCTTGCCGACACCGGTGGGACCTGCGAACAGGAACGAGCCCACTGGCTTGTCCGGCGACTTGAGGCCGGCGCGAGACAGCTTGATAGCGGTCGACAGCGAGTCGATGGCCGCATCCTGGCCGAACACCGTCAGCTTCAGGTCACGCTCCAGGTTACGCAGCAGCTCCTTGTCGGAACTGGTGACATGCTTGGGCGGAATACGCGCGATTTTCGCCACGATATCCTCGACCTGAGGCACTTCGATGCGCTTGACGCGTTTCTCCACGGGTTGCAGGCGCTGGTAGGCACCCGCCTCGTCGATGACGTCGATGGCCTTGTCCGGCATGTGCCGGTCATTGATGTAGCGCGAGGCCAGTTCCGCCGCGGCGCGCAGGGCTTCATCGCTGTACTCGATGTTGTGGTGCAGCTCGAAGCGCCCTTTCAGGCCGCGCAGGATACCGATGGTGTCCTCCACCGAAGGCTCCGACACATCGACCTTCTGGAAGCGCCGGGCCAAGGCACGGTCCTTCTCGAAGATCCCGCGGAATTCCTGGAACGTGGTCGAGCCGATGCAACGGATATCACCCGAAGACAGCAACGGCTTGAGCAGGTTGGAGGCATCCATGACACCACCGGAAGCAGCCCCGGCACCGATGATGGTGTGGATTTCATCGATGAACAGGATCGCTTGCGGACGTTTTTTCAGCTCGCCGAGCAACGCCTTGAAGCGCTTCTCGAAATCGCCGCGGTACTTGGTACCGGCCAGCAAGGCCCCCAGGTCGAGGGAATACACGACGCTGTTGGCCAGCAGGTCCGGCACCTGGTTGTCGACGATGCGCTTGGCCAGGCCTTCGGCAATCGCGGTCTTGCCCACGCCTGCCTCGCCCACTAACAGCGGGTTGTTCTTGCGGCGCCGGGCCAGGATCTGCGCAACGCGCTCGACCTCGGCCTCGCGTCCGACCAGTGGATCGATGCGCCCCTGGCGTGCCAGTTCGTTCAGGTTGCTGGCATAGGCATCCAATGGGTTGCCTGAAGAAGAAGACTCACCGCCCTCGTCGTCCTGCATATCCTGCTCACCCTCGGAGTGATCGCCATGCCCCGGCACCTTGGAGATGCCATGGGCGATGTAGTTGACGACATCGATACGCGCAACGCTCTGCTGCTTGAGCAGGAACACTGCCTGGCTTTCCTGCTCGCTGAAGATGGCAACCAACACGTTGGCACCGGTGACTTCACGCTTGCCCGAGCTCTGTACATGGAAGACAGCACGCTGCAGGACACGTTGGAAGCCCAGGGTTGGCTGGGTTTCGCGATCCTCGTCATGCACGGGGATCAGTGGCGTGGTGGAGTCGATGAACTCCTGCAGATCATGCTTGAGTTTATCGAGGTTCGCGCCGCAGGCACGCAAAACGGTGGCGGCAGCCTCGTTATCCAATAGGGCCAGCAGCAGGTGTTCGACGGTCATGAATTCATGACGCTTCGAACGAGCCTCCTTGAAGGCAAGATTGAGGGTGACTTCGAGCTCGCGGTTTAACATAGCTTCACCTCATACCCAAGTGGTCGGCGTTAACCGTCCTTCTCGATTTCACAGAGTAGCGGATGCTGGCTTTCCCGGGCGTACTGATTGACCTGCATGGCCTTCGTCTCGGCGATGTCGCGGGTAAACACTCCACATACTGCCCGTCCCTCTGTATGGACGGCCAGCATGACCTTGGTCGCCAGCTCGCGGTTCAGATTAAAAAACAACTCGAGCACTTCGACGACGAAATCCATCGGTGTGTAGTCATCATTGAACAAAACCACCTTGTACATCGGTGGAGCCTGTAATGCAGGCTTTGCCTCCTGAACAGCAATGCCTGCGGAATCGTCGTCGTGTAGATCCGGGCGATCCTGATTGAATGTTAGTCGAATCTGGCTGACTGCATGCATGGAAAGAAAGGTTCGTTTAGTTGGCGAATACAGTGATGGGGGCGCTTGTGGGCGATTTCAACCACGACCACCCGGCCACCTTGACTATCGGCAAAACGGTGTTACAACCAATAGAGCCCATCGTGGGTTAAAAAGGTCCGTGGAATCTATCCTGTTTTCAAGATTAGCCTGCGGATGGACTGGATGATACTCCAGTGATGGAGTGCGTTGCAGAGGGAAATGGGTTATGTCGGTCGTCAAGATGAATGGCAAGGTGAAATGGTTCAACAATGCAAAGGGCTACGGCTTCATTATCGCGGCCGGCAGGGACAATGAAGACCTTTTCGCCCATTACTCGGCTATCAACATGGAAGGCTATAAGACCTTGAAGGCCGGACAGCCTGTGACGTTCGACGTCATCCAGGGACCCAAGGGCTTGCACGCGGTCAACATCAGGATTGTCACCGCCGAAGAGACACCCGCCCCTGTCAATGCCAGGATCACCGAGGCCCATTGACCGGCAGTCGCCACCCCGGACAAATGAAAATGCCCGGCTCGATCACCCGAGCCGGGCATTTGCGCTGAGCGCCGACTCGCTTACATGTGCGAAATCAGGGCATCACCGAAGCCCGAGGACGACACCAGCTTGGCACCCTCCATCAGACGTTCGAAGTCATAGGTCACGGTCTTGGCCGAAATCGCGCCGTTGGTGCCCTTGATGATCAGGTCGGCCGCTTCGGTCCAACCCATGTGGCGCAGCATCATTTCCGCCGACAGGATCAGCGATCCCGGGTTGACCTGGTCCTTGCCGGCATACTTGGGCGCGGTACCGTGGGTGGCTTCGAACATCGCCACGGTGTCGGACAGGTTGGCGCCCGGCGCAATACCGATACCGCCCACTTCCGCCGCCAGGGCGTCGGACAGGTAGTCACCGTTGAGGTTCAGGGTGGCGATCACGTCATATTCGGCCGGACGCAGGAGGATCTGCTGGAGCATCGCGTCGGCGATGGCGTCCTTGACGACCACGTTCTTGCCAGTCTTGGGGTTCTTGAACTGCATCCAGGGCCCGCCGTCGAGCAGGGTCGCGCCGAACTCCTCGGCCGCCACTTCGTAGGCCCATTCCTTGAAGGCACCTTCGGTGAACTTCATGATGTTGCCTTTGTGCACGATGGTCAGCGAATCGCGGTCATTGTCGACAACATATTGCAAGGCCTTGCGCGCCAGGCGCTTGGTGCCCTGCTTGGAAACCGGCTTGACGCCGATGCCGCAGTCCTCGTCGAAACGGATCTTGGTCACGCCCATTTCTTCTTTCAGGAACTTGATGACCTTGGTGGCTTCGGCCGAACCTGCCTTCCACTCGATGCCAGCGTAGATGTCCTCGGAGTTCTCACGGAAGATCGTCATGTCCACGTCGCCAGGTTTCTTGACCGGGCTGGGCACGCCTTCGAACCAGCGCACCGGGCGCAGGCACACATACAGGTCGAGCTGCTGGCGCAGGGCGACGTTCAGCGAACGGATACCACCGCCCACCGGCGTGGTCAGCGGGCCCTTGATGGAAACCACGTAATCCTTGACCGCATCCAGGGTTTCCTGGGGCAACCAGGTGTCCTGGTCGTAGACCTGGGTCGCTTTCTCGCCGGCATAGACTTCCATCCAGGAAATCTTGCGCTTGCCGCCATAGGCCTTCTGAACCGCTGCGTCCACCACCTTGATCATGACCGGACTGATGTCGACGCCAATACCGTCGCCTTCGATGAAAGGGATGATCGGGTTGTCCGGAACATTAAGAGAATGGTCTGCATTGACGGTGATTTTGTCACCGACGGCTGGAACCTGAATCTTTTGATACCCCATGCTGAACTCCATTGCTTGGATTGAACATCTGGCTGCGTTCGAGCGTACCCCACTTGAATCGGCGCGCAAACCCTACGTTAGGCTCATCAGGGGCAAAGCGTTGCAGTTCGCCATGTACAACCCTGAAAACCAAGGGAAAAGCGCCAAACATGAGCATAGTCCGCTCCATGGGTAGTGCGACGTTTAGACCAATGGACGTGTACGGAAGTCTATGAACCATCGGCAGATCGCCAGCTACCTATGTATAATGCCGCCGCTGACCACAGGGTCACGACGGCTGACGGCTCTATCACAGGACTTTCCGCCAATTTAAAAGCCGGACCGTTACCGCGGCCCAACCGCTTGACGCTCGACTGATGCACCCAACATCACCGCGAAGAAACCTCGACATTCGGCTCACGGATGACTTTGAACGAACGCGCTTACCCGGCGCCCCTCGAGTTTCTGCGCATGCTTTAGCAAAGAAGAGAGTTAATCCGAATATGCCCACCCGCTCGAAGATCATCTATACCTTCACCGACGAAGCTCCCGCCCTCGCCACCTATTCGCTGCTGCCGATCGTCGAAGCCTTTACCGCTTCGGCCGATATCGCCGTGGAAACCCGCGATATCTCCCTCGCAGGGCGCATCCTGGCCAGCTTCCCCGAGCAACTGGGCGACAAAGCCGTAGCCGACCACCTCGCCGAACTGGGCGACCTGGCCGTTACGCCTGAAGCCAACATCATCAAGCTGCCGAACATCAGCGCCTCGGTGCCGCAACTGCAGGCCGCGATCAAGGAATTGCAGGCCCAGGGCTACGCGCTGCCGGACTACCCGGAAACCGTGTCCAGCGACGCCGAGAAAGACGCGCGCGCCCGCTACGACAAGGTCAAGGGCAGTGCCGTGAACCCGGTCCTGCGCGAAGGCAACTCCGACCGCCGCGCCCCGTTGTCGGTCAAGAACTACGCACGCAAGCACCCGCACAAAATGGGCGCCTGGGCAGCCGACTCCAAGTCCCACGTGGCCCACATGAGCACCGGCGATTTCTACGGCAGCGAAAAAGCCGCCCTGATCGACGCTGCCGGCAGCGTGAAAATCGAGCTGATCGCCCAGGACGGCACTGCCACTGTCCTGAAGGAAAAAACCACCGTACAAGCCGGTGAGATCCTCGACTGCGCCGTGATGAGCAAGAACGCCCTGCGCGACTTCATCGCCGCTGAAATCGAAGACGCCAAGCAAAAAGGCGTCCTGCTGTCGGTTCACCTCAAGGCCACCATGATGAAGGTCTCCGACCCGATCATGTTCGGCCAGATCGTTGCCGAGTTCTATAAAGACGCCCTGGCCAAGCACGCCCAAGTGCTGGAGCAGATCGGCTTCAACCTGAACAACGGCATCGGCGACCTGTACGCCCGCATCAAGGCCCTGCCGGCCGAGCAGCAGGCGCAGATCGAAGCCGACATCCAGGCGGTCTACGCAGCGCGTCCATCCCTGGCGATGGTCAACTCCGACAAAGGCATCACCAACCTGCACGTGCCGAGCGACGTCATCGTCGACGCCTCGATGCCGGCCATGATCCGTGACTCCGGCAAGATGTGGGGCACCGACGGCCAGCTGCACGACACCAAGGCCGTGATCCCGGATCGCTGCTACGCCACCATCTACCAGGCGGTGATCGAAGACTGCAAGCAACACGGCGCCTTCGACCCAACCACCATGGGCAGCGTGCCGAACGTCGGCCTGATGGCCAAGAAAGCCGAAGAGTACGGCTCCCACGACAAGACCTTCCAGATCAAGGCCAACGGCGTGGTACGCGTTTCCGACAGCACCGGTCGCACCCTGCTGGAGCAGAACGTCGAGGCTGGCGACATCTTCCGCATGTGCCAGACCAAGGACGCGCCGATCCAGGATTGGGTCAAGCTGGCCGTCAACCGCGCTCGCGCCAGCAGCACCCCGGCGATCTTCTGGCTGGACCCGATGCGCGCCCATGACGGCGTGGTGATCGAGAAAGTCCAGGCCTACCTGAAGAACCACGACACCGCCGGCCTGGACATCCGCATCATGTCGCCGGTCGACGCGATGAAGTTCACCCTGGCACGCACCCGCGAAGGCAAGGACACCATTTCGGTGACCGGCAACGTACTGCGCGATTACCTGACTGACCTGTTCCCGATCATGGAACTGGGCACCAGCGCCAAGATGCTCTCCATCGTGCCGCTGATGAACGGCGGTGGTCTGTTCGAAACCGGCGCCGGCGGTTCGGCTCCCAAGCACGTTCAGCAACTGCTGGAAGAAAACTTCCTGCGCTGGGATTCCCTGGGCGAGTTCCTGGCCCTGGCCGCCTCCCTCGAACACCTGGGCGTGACCTACGACAACCCGAAAGCGCTGGTGCTGGCCAAGACCCTCGACCAGGCTACCGGTGAGTTCCTGGACCGCAACAAGTCGCCTTCGCGCAAGGTCGGCGGCATCGACAACCGTGGCAGCCACTTCTACCTGACCCTGTTCTGGGCCCAGGCACTGGCCGCCCAGGACGACGACGCAGCCCTCAAGGCTCAGTTCACTGCCCTGGCCAAGACGTTGACCGACAACGAAGAAAAAATCGTTGCCGAGCTCAATGCCGTTCAAGGCAAGCCAGTGGATATCGGCGGTTACTACTTCGCCAACCCTGAGCTGACCAGCAAGGCCATGCGCCCGAGCGCCACCTTCAACGCGGCAATTGCTGCGCTGGTATAAGGTTGTAAGGGAACATCACGAACCCCGGCCTGGTGCCGGGGTTTGTGTTTCCGGACACACCATACTTTCCCTCCTGACAACATATCCCCCCTGTGGGAGCGAGCCTGCTCGCGATAGCGGTATAACATTCAACCCTGATGCTGACTGGCACACCGCTATCGCGAGCAGGCTCGCTCCCACAATGGCCTGTTTTCAAATTGAAATTTCCATGCACATTGATATCTAGGAAACCCCATGGACTGGAAACCCCACATCACCGTCGCCACCATCGTCGAAGACCACGGCCGTTTCCTGATGGTCGAAGAATCCAAAGGCGGACGAGCAGTGCTCAACCAGCCCGCCGGTCACCTGGACCCGGACGAAACGCTGATCGAAGCCGCGGTGCGCGAAACCCTGGAAGAAACCGGCTGGGACGTCGAACCCACCAGCGTGGTGGGCATCTACCTGTACACCGCCCCCAGCAACGGCGTGACCTACCAGCGGGTCTGTTTCGCCGCCAAGGCCTTGAACCATCGCCCCGGCTATCAACTGGACGACGGCATCCTGGGCGCCAAATGGCTGACTCGCGACGAGCTGCTCGAACAGCGCGGGCACTGGCGCAGCGAGCTGATCATCCGCTGCATCGACGATTATCTGGCCGGCCATCGCCACAGTCTGACGCTGATCCGTCCTTCTCTTTAGCCTTGCGCGCCCGGGCCTGATAGAATCGCGTCCTTTTTCAAGACACTCATTGAAACTCCTATGCGTGATCCAGCTCCTTCTGACACATCCAAGCAGCGCGTCATTGTCGGCATGTCCGGCGGCGTGGACTCTTCCGTTTCCGCCCTTCTGCTGATCGAGCAGGGTTATGAGGTGGAAGGCCTGTTCATGAAGAACTGGGAAGAAGACGACGGAACCGAATACTGCACCGCCATGGACGACCTCGCGGATGCCCAGGCGGTGTGCGACAAGATCGGCATCAAGCTGCACACCGCCAACTTCGCCGCCGAGTACTGGGACAACGTGTTCGAGCACTTCCTGGCCGAGTACAAGGCCGGCCGTACGCCGAACCCGGACATCCTGTGCAACCGCGAAATCAAGTTCAAGGCGTTCCTCGACTACGCCATGATGCTCGGCGCCGACCTGATCGCCACCGGCCACTACGTGCGTCGCCGCGACATCGACGGCCGCACTGAATTGCTCAAGGGCCTGGACCCGAACAAGGACCAGAGCTACTTCCTGCATGCCGTCGGCGGCGAACAGATCGCCAAGACCCTGTTCCCGGTTGGCGAACTGGAAAAGCCCGAAGTGCGCGCAATCGCCGAAAAACACCAGCTCGCCACCGCCAAGAAGAAGGATTCCACCGGGATCTGCTTTATCGGTGAGCGCCGCTTTAGCGACTTCCTCAAGCAGTACCTGCCGGCCCAGCCAGGCGAGATCAAGACCACCGAAGGCGAAGTCATCGGCCGTCACCATGGCCTGATGTACCACACCATCGGCCAGCGCCAGGGCCTGGGCATCGGCGGCTTGAAAGACGCTGGCGAAGAGCCGTGGTACGTACTGGTCAAGGACCTGGAACACAACGAGCTGATCGTCGGCCAGGGCAACGACCATCCGTGGTTGTTTTCCCGCGCCCTGCTCGCCTCCGACATCTATTGGGTCAACCCCATCGACCTCAGCGAACCACGCCGCCTGACGGCCAAGGTTCGCTATCGCCAGAGCGACCAGCCTTGCACCCTGGAGAAAACCGCCACGGGCTACCGTGCCACCTTCGATGACCCGCAGCGGGCGGTCACGCCCGGCCAGTCCGTGGTGTTCTATGACGGCGAAGTCTGCCTGGGCGGTGGCGTGATCGAAGTCGCAGAGCCCTGGAGCAGCAAGGCATGACCCCCATCCAGGAACAACTGACAGCATTGGGTGGGGTGTTTCTCGCCGCCGTGCTGGTGGACAGGATTGCCAAGACCGGCCAGGCCACCGAGGCGGGCGTGGCCTGCATGCTCGGCAGCCTGCTGGTTCGCGACCCCAAGGACACCCTGGAGGTCTACGGCGGCGACGATTTGAACCTGCGTGAAGGCTATCGCGCCCTGATCGGCGCCCTGGAACGCGATCCCAGCGCCCTGCAACGCGAACCGCTGCGCTACGCCTTGTCGATGCTGGGGCTTGAGCGCCAGCTGGCCAAGCGCGACGACCTGCTGGAGACCATCGGCAAACGCTTGCCGCAGATCCAGTCCCAGGTCGAGCACTTCGGCCCGTCCCACGAAAACGTCGTCGCGGCCTGCGGCGCGCTGTACCAGGACACCCTGAGCACCTTGCGCCAGCGCATCCAGGTGCACGGCGACATGCGCAACCTGCAGCAACCGAGCAATGCCTCGAAGATCCGCGCCCTGTTGCTGGCCGGGATTCGTTCGGCACGGCTGTGGCGGCAGTTGGGCGGCCATCGCTGGCAACTGGTGATCAGCCGGCGCAAATTGCTTAAAGAGCTTTACCCGTTGATGCGCAACGAATAAGTCGCCTCAACCCGTTTTTGTAGTTCGTTACGCGTAATACGCCGGTCAGTTGGCGACGGACCGGCGATTGTTTTCATGTATGATACGCGCCCCATTTCGTTGCCCGACTGTCCGAGAACACCCCATGCAGCTCTCTTCGCTCACTGCGGTTTCCCCTGTTGACGGCCGCTACGCCGGCAAAACCCAGGCCTTGCGCCCGATTTTCAGCGAGTACGGCTTGATCCGTGCCCGCGTCCTGGTTGAAGTACGCTGGCTCCAGCGCCTGGCCGCCCATCCTGCCATCAGCGAAGTGCCGGCGTTTTCCGCCGAAGCCAACGCGGTGCTGAACGCCCTGGCAGAAAACTTTGTGCTGGAGCACGCCGAGCGCGTCAAAGAGATCGAGCGCACCACCAACCACGACGTCAAGGCCATCGAATACCTGCTCAAGGAGCAGGCGGCCAAGCTGCCGGAACTGGCCAATGTCAGCGAGTTCATCCACTTCGCCTGCACCAGCGAGGACATCAACAACCTGTCCCACGCCCTGATGCTGCGCGAAGGCCGTGATGAGGTGATGTTGCCGCTGATGCGTCAGACCGCCGAGGCCATCCGCGAGCTGGCGATCCGCTTCGCCGACGTGCCGATGCTGTCGCGCACCCACGGTCAACCGGCTTCGCCGACCACCCTGGGCAAGGAACTGGCGAACGTGGTGTACCGCCTGGAGCGCCAGATCGCCCAGGTTGCCGCCGTGCCGCTGCTGGGCAAGATCAACGGTGCCGTGGGCAACTACAACGCCCACTTGTCGGCCTACCCGGACATCGACTGGGAAGCCAACGCCCGCGCCTTCATCGAAGACGAGCTGGGCCTGAGCTTCAACCCGTACACCACCCAGATCGAACCGCACGACTACATCGCCGAGCTGTTCGACGCGATCGCCCGTTTCAACACCATCCTGATCGACTTCGACCGTGACATCTGGGGCTACATCTCCCTGGGTTACTTCAAGCAGCGCACCATCGCCGGCGAAATCGGTTCCTCGACCATGCCGCACAAGGTCAACCCGATCGACTTCGAAAACTCCGAAGGCAACCTGGGCATCGCCAACGCGCTGTTCCAGCACCTGGCGAGCAAACTGCCGATCTCCCGCTGGCAGCGCGACCTGACCGATTCCACCGTACTGCGCAATCTGGGCGTGGGCTTTGCCCACAGCGTCATTGCCTACGAAGCCAGCCTCAAGGGCATCAGCAAGCTGGAACTGAACGAGCAGAAGATTGCCGCCGACCTGGACGCATGCTGGGAAGTCCTGGCCGAGCCGATCCAGACCGTGATGCGTCGCTACAACATCGAAAACCCGTATGAAAAGCTGAAAGAACTGACCCGTGGCAAGGGCATCAGCCCTGAAGCGTTGCAGACTTTCATCGATGGCCTGGACATGCCTGCCGACGCTCGCGCCGAGCTGAAAAAGCTGACGCCGGCCAGCTACATCGGCAACGCAGCGGCACAAGCCAAGCGCATCTGATCCACGGCTTTACCTTTGAGACGCCCGGCCGCGCCGGGCGTTTTTATTCGCGGCTGAAAAGTATATTTTTTCAATAGGTTACACATGAATCCTGATATTTCTCTGCAACTCCTGGGCGGCATTACGGCACGGGAGTTCCTGCGCGACTACTGGCAGAAAAAACCGCTGCTGATCCGTCAGGCGATTCCTGACTTCCAAAGCCCCATCGACGCCGACGAACTGGCCGGCCTGGCCCTGGAAGAAGAAGTCGAATCGCGCCTGGTGATCGAGCACGGCGAGCGCCCTTGGGAACTGCGTCGCGGCCCGTTCGCCGAAGACGAATTCAGCAAGTTGCCAGAGCGCGAGTGGACCCTGCTGGTACAGGCTGTCGATCAGTTCGTACCGGAAGTCAGCGAGCTGCTTGAGAACTTCCGCTTCCTGCCGAGCTGGCGCATCGACGATGTGATGATCAGCTTCGCCGCCCCGGGTGGCAGCGTGGGCCCGCACTTCGATAACTATGACGTGTTCCTGCTGCAAGGCCATGGCCAGCGCAACTGGAAAATCGGCCAGATGTGCGACTCCGAGAGCCCGCTGCTGCAACACGCCGACCTGCGCATTCTCGCCGAATTCGAAGCCACCGACGAATGGATCCTGGAACCGGGCGACATGCTCTACCTGCCGCCGCGCCTGGCTCACTGTGGCGTGGCCGTGGACGACTGCATGACCTACTCGGTGGGTTTCCGTGCGCCTAGCGCCGCCGAAGTACTGACCCATTTCACCGACTTCCTCAGCCAGTTCCTGCCGGACGAAGAACGCTACACCGACGCCGACGCGCGCCCGGTGAGCGACCCTCACCAGATCCAGCACGACGCCCTCGACCGCCTCAAGGGCCTGCTGGCCGAACACATGAGCGACGAACGCCTGCTGCTGACCTGGTTCGGCCAGTTCATGACCGAGCCACGCTACCCGGAACTGGTGGTGGGCCCGGAGCTGGAAGAAGACGACCTGCTGGCCAGCCTGGAACAAGGTGCAGTAATCATTCGCAATCCGAGTGCGCGCCTGGCCTGGTCGGAAGTCGATGATGACCTGCTGCTGTTCGCCAGCGGCCAGAGCCGTTACCTGCCGGGCAAGCTGCGCGAACTGCTGAAAATGATCTGCGCCGCCGACGCCCTGCACATCGAGAACCTCGGCCCGTGGTTGGCCGATGAAGACGGTCGCGGCCTGGTCTGCGAGCTGGTCAAGCAAGGCAGCCTGGGGTTCGCTGATGAATAAAATTCACGTTCGTGTCGCAGACTGGCAAAAGGATAACGCCGAGATCCGGCGCATTCGTGAAACCGTGTTCATTGCCGAGCAGTCCGTTCCGCCTGAGCTGGAATGGGATGCCGATGACCAGAGCGCGGTGCATTTTCTTGCGTTTGAAGGCGACTTCCCCATCGGCACCGCTCGCCTGTTGACTGACGGCCATATCGGTCGCGTCTCGGTCCTCAAGGACTGGCGCGGCCTGAAGGTGGGTGACGCGCTGATGCACGCCGTGATCGCCGAAGCCGAGAAACGCGGGCTCAAGCAACAGATGCTCAGCGCCCAGGTGCATGCCACGCCGTTCTATGAGCGCCTGGGTTTCGCGGTGGTCAGTGAGGAATTCCTGGAAGCCGGGATTCCCCATGTGGACATGGTTCGCCATTCGGCCTGACACATCCCTGTGGCGAGGGGATTTAGCGAAACGTCGCACCGCCCCGCTGGGTTGCGCAGCAGCCCTCAAGTCAGTCACTGTGGTGTGCCAGGTTGACGCAATTAGCTTGTTGGGGCTGCTTCGCAGCCCAACGGGGATAAATCCCCTCGCCACAAAAGCATCATCAGCACCATAAAACGCCCCGCCATCCTCCGATGCCGGGGCGTTTTGCCGTCTACCATTCAACTTGCCCCATCCCGGGCCGACAAACTGGCAATATCAAGCCTTTGTCTCGCGGAGAAATGGACATGTCCTTACGCACCCTGCTTACCACTCTGCTGCTCGGTTGCAGCCTGTCGGTCATGGCCGACACGCAAGTCGTGCCGCTGAACTACCGCACCAGCGCCGACCTGCTGCCGGTGGCGCAGAATTTCATCGGCAAGGACGGCCAGGTCAGCGCCTATGGCAATCAACTGATCGTCAACGCCGAGCCCGGCAAGATCGAAGAACTCAGACAGTTCCTCGCCCAGTTGGACACCGCCCCCAAGCGCCTGCTGATCACGGTCGACACCAACGAAAACAACCTGCAGGGCAACCAGGGTTACTCGGTCAACGGCGCCGCGCCGAGCCAGACCCGCATCATCAACCGCAGCACCGTCAGCCGTGAAGGCGGTGTGCAGCAGGTGCAGGCCAGCGAAGGCCAGCCAGCGCTGATCCAGGTGGGCCAGAGCGTGCCGTTCACCAGCAACCAGACTGACAACTACGGGCGCATGCAAAGCCAGACCGAATACCGCAACGTCACCCAGGGTTTTTATGTCACCGCCAGCGTCACCGGTGAGACCGTTCATCTGAGCATCAGTACCAACCGCGACCGCATGAGCCAGGAACGTCCCGATGTAGTGAACGTTCAAAGTACCGACACAACCGTCAGCGGTCGCCTGGGCGAATGGATCACCCTGGCCGGGGTCAATCGCCAGAATCAGGCCGACAAACAGGGTCTGACCCGCAGCTACTCGACCCAGGGCCGCGACGACATGATTTTGCGGGTCAAGGTCGACACCCTGAACTGAAGCACCAAAAACTGACTGATGAGTCGTATTAGACCAAAGATGTAGTGCTACAAAAAAAGCACTACAAAACGTTTGACGAGCCAAAAAACCGAAGGCATGATGGCCTCGCTCCCGCTAATCAGGGGCCCTGGCAAGGGCCTTCGGGTCGACGCTTGCAACTACCCTGCGAGCCGATTCGTGTCTGTACCGCCCACAAGGTGTGTTTGACGAGGTTGCGACTGGAACGAAGTTGTCCCGAGGGACGGAAGCGTAACTAGGTAACCCGGCATCACTCTGAGTTCGTATTAAAGGCCCACGACGCCCGAATGCGCCCGCAGTTCGCCCCTACCTGCTCACTTTCCCCTCGAGCCCATCGTTCATCCCGTCGCCTCCCCGCCTGAACCGACTTGTACGCCAACCCCTGGTCGGCAGGAGCAGGAATTTTCCACCAAGACCTATGCGACGAGGTTTATCTCCATGGCACTGACACGCGAACAGCAAATTGCAGCCCTTGAAAAAGACTGGGCTGAAAACCCGCGCTGGAAAGGCGTGAAGCGCAATTATTCCGCTGCTGACGTCGTCCGTCTGCGTGGCTCGGTTCAACCTGAGCACACCTTTGCGAAAATGGGCGCCGAGAAGCTCTGGAACCTGGTCACCCAGGGCGCCAAGCCAGCCTTCCGTCCCGAGAAAGATTTCGTCAACTGCATGGGCGCCCTGACCGGCGGCCAGGCTGTGCAGCAAGTCAAGGCCGGTATCCAGGCGATCTACCTGTCGGGCTGGCAAGTGGCTGCGGACAACAACTCCGCCGAGTCGATGTACCCTGACCAATCGCTGTACCCGGTGGATTCGGTTCCAACCGTGGTCAAGCGCATCAACAACTCGTTCCGTCGTGCCGACCAGATCCAGTGGAAAGCCGGCAAGAACCCGGGCGACGAAGGCTACATCGACTACTTCGCGCCGATCGTGGCTGACGCCGAAGCCGGTTTCGGCGGCGTCCTGAACGCCTACGAGCTGATGAAGAGCATGATCGAAGCAGGCGCCGCTGGCGTTCACTTCGAAGACCAACTGGCTTCGGTGAAGAAATGCGGCCACATGGGCGGCAAGGTACTGGTTCCTACCCAGGAAGCCGTGCAGAAGCTGACCGCTGCTCGCCTGGCTGCCGACGTCGCTGGCGTGCCGACCATCATCCTGGCCCGTACCGACGCCAACGCCGCTGACCTGCTGACCTCCGACTGCGACCCGTACGACCAACCGTTCGTGACCGGCACCCGTACCCCGGAAGGTTTCTACAAGGTGCGCGCCGGCCTCGACCAGGCTATCGCCCGCGGCCTGGCCTACGCGCCATACGCTGACCTGATCTGGTGCGAAACCGCCAAGCCAGACCTGGACGAAGCCCGTCGCTTTGCCGAAGCGATCAAGAAGGAATACCCGGACCAGATCCTGTCGTACAACTGCTCGCCTTCCTTCAACTGGAAGAAAAACCTGGACGACGCGACCATCGCCAAGTTCCAGCGCGAACTGTCCGCCATGGGCTACAAGCACCAGTTCATCACCCTGGCCGGCATCCACAACATGTGGCACAGCATGTTCAATCTGGCGCACGACTACGCCCGCAACGACATGACCGCCTACGTGAAACTGCAAGAGCAGGAGTTCGCTGACGCCGCCAAGGGCTACACCTTCGTGGCGCACCAGCAGGAAGTGGGCACCGGCTACTTCGACGACATGACCACCGTGATCCAGGGCGGCGCTTCGTCGGTGACCGCACTGACCGGTTCCACCGAAGAAGAACAGTTCCACTGATCCACGCGGTAAACGGCCCTTGCGGACCGAATAAAAGCTAACCGCAAAGCCGACGATCTGACGCCCCGACTGGTTCGGGGCTTTTTTTCGCCTGTTGTTCCCCGGCAACGGTGATCGTCAAGCCCAGCTTTCACACTTTGAAGTGACTGACCAACTGCTGCAACTGGTTACCCAGGCGCGCCAGCTCGATGCTGGAGGCTGCGGTTTCTTCGCTGGCCGAGGCGGTCTGTTCGGATACATCGCGCACGTTCAGGACACTCCGGCTGATTTCCTCGGCCACCGAGCTTTGTTGCACCGCGGCGGCGGCAATCTGCTGGTTCATGGACTGAATGCCAGAAACCGCCTGGGTGATATTGCCCAGGGAGGTGCCGGCCTTGGAGGCCAACTCCACGCTGCTGTCGGTCAGTTCACGGCTGTTTTGCATGATACTCGATACCTGGCGCGTGCCGTTCTGCAAACCCGCTACCAGGCTTTCAATCTCTTCGGTGGAATGCTGGGTACGCTGGGCCAGCCCACGTACTTCGTCGGCGACCACGGCAAAACCGCGCCCCGCGTCACCTGCGCGAGCAGCCTCAATGGCGGCGTTAAGGGCCAGCAAGTTGGTCTGCTCAGCCACCGCCCTGATCACGTCCATGATCTTGCCGATGCGCCCACTTTCTTGCTCCAGCTCGTTCATGGCTTCGACCGAGCGCCCGACCTCACTGGCCAAGCGCTCGATCTGAACGATGGCCTGCGCAACCACTTGGTCGCCAATACGGGCTTGTGCATCGGCCTCTGATGCAGCTGCGCAAGCCTGTTCGGCATTACGCGCGACTTCATGCACGGTGACCGACATTTCGTGCATGGCGGTCGCCACCTGATCGGTCTCGATTTTCTGGCTATTGACCCCAGCACTGGTCTGCTCGGTGACAGCCGATAGCTCTTCGGCGGCACTGGCGATTTGGGTGACGCCATCGCGGATACCACCGATCAGGTCACGCAAGGTGGTACCCATGCGCTCGATACCTTGCTGCAAGACACCCAGCTCATCACGACGAGTCACGATCATGTGTTGCGTGAGGTCCCCTGCGGCAATGCGATCGACCACAGCCAATGTGTCCTGCAACGGCCGCGTAATCTGGCGCGTGATGATCAGGGCGGCAAAAATCCCCAGCAACATCGCCAAGGCGGTGCAGCTCAGTTGCAGGACGCGGGCCTGGGCGCTGTCTTCGTCACGGGAGACCAGTTGGCTGGCATACATTTCATCGGTCAGGCGGGTGATGGTTTCGCCCAAATCGATGGTGTCCTGCACGGCCCTGCCAATGGCCTGATTACTGGCAGTGAAGTCCTGCACCGAACGGCGGTAAGCAATCAACGCGGTTTCCAGTTGCTTGATGGTGTCGGTATAGGTGGGACCAAAAGCGCTCTTGAGTGTTTCGATGCTCTTGAACGCATTTTCGAGCTGGCGGGTGGCGGCTTGTTCGGTGGCGCTGTTGGGGTTGCCGGTATAGCCACGCACTTCATAACGCACCAGCGCCACGTCCTCCTTGGCCTTGAGGATGAGCTTATAAAGGTCAAAGCGCTCATCCGAGGCAGGCATCGCTTCTACGTCAGTGATGACCTGGGCAATCAGCGCGGCGCCCTTGACCGCATTGACGCCCATCTCCTTGCGCATGGCTGCGTCATTGCGATAAGCCTCGCGCATCGTATTCAGTGCCACTTGATACTGCGTGCTGGCCTGCTCGATCAGCGCAAGTTTGTTCAGGTTTTCAGGTTTCTTCAGCTCTTTTGCCAGGATTTTCTGCTGGGTGACGAACTGCTCCAGCGACGCCTGGATCAATGCACCCTTTTGTTCATCACCCCTGTCCAACTGGTACTGCAAGCGCGCCCTGCGCAGGTGATCGAGACGGTTGCCGAGCTCGGTGATGCTGGTCATTCGATCAGTGCGCTCGATCATTTTCCCCAGGCTGAACCAGCCGGTCGCGGCGACAATAGCGGTCAAAAGCAGCACAACAGCAAAGCCCAAAGCCAGCTTGAGCATAACGCTCATATTCGCGATCCGAGAGTTCATGACATTCCTTTGGTATCAGCCGCGAACGATGAAAACTGACGCGGCTATATAAGAAGGGAGCGGAAATCTAACCAACATTGATATAGATGATTAGATGAATGAACCACAAAGATAGCCATTTGATATCACTCGTTCAAGACCTTAAGCCAATCTCGTGCCAATTTTCGCTCGCAAAAACGGTGTCGCTTAATGCGCAAATCCCCTGGCCACAGGCGCGGGCCGACTGAGCAACATTGATCTGAGCACCCGGTTTTTTTCACCCGTTTTTTTTGAAGCGACCTACGCTGTAAGAGCAAGCCTGCAACTGTGGGAGTCAGGCTTGTCCGCGAAGAGCGAACGCAGTCTGCCTCGGGACCGCGTTGCCGGGATCGCGGGCAAGCTTGACTCCCACAGGAGCAGTCCCCATGCAGATCCGACCTGCATGGGCCCTCCCCGACAAAACTTCGGCGCACGGATAGAAAAATTGATCGAACGCAGTATTGGGCAGTCCGAAAAGGAGTAAAACGTCCGACGCTGACAACTGCAGTAGCGGCGATGTAAGACAGCCCCTCAGGCACGGCACTAAGTGCAGCGTAGAAAGGCCGCCACAAACAATAACAATTATCATTTGGAAGTCATTATCATTGTTGCATTCCGCACGAAATATTATTAATGAATAGTCGGCCAACGCCCATGGGGCCTGGGCTGCAGGGTCTTGGGGGCGCGCTATGTCCTTATTCCAATAAATAATTTCGCTATAGGAATTTTACTTGCCCGGTGTTTAGCCATAAAATCACCGCGATTGATTGCTGCGACATATCGTCACTGCGTTATTTCATTCAAGCTCAGAGACCTTTGCTCTCTGTTAAGGATTTCCAGCATGTCCGAAGCGACAGGACTCATGGCCCACAACTGGGGCTTTGCCATTTTCCTTCTGGGCGTCGTTGGCCTGTGTGCTTTCATGCTCGGCGTGTCGAGCCTGCTTGGGTCAAAAGCCTGGGGCCGCAGCAAAAATGAACCGTTCGAGTCCGGCATGCTACCTACCGGTGGCGCCCGCTTGCGGCTCTCAGCCAAATTCTATCTGGTCGCGATGCTGTTCGTGATCTTCGATATCGAAGCCCTCTTTCTCTTTGCATGGTCTGTGTCCGTCCGCGAAAGCGGCTGGACCGGATTCGTCGAAGCTCTCGTTTTCATAGCAATTCTGTTGGCAGGTCTTGTCTACCTTTACCGGGTGGGGGCACTTGATTGGGCTCCGGAAGCTCGGCGCAAGCGGCAAGCGAAGCTGAAACAATGAGGCTTTGGCAATGCAATACAATCTCACCAGGATCGACCCCGATGCTCCTAACGAGCAGTATCCGATTGGCGAGCGGGAAACCGTCGCTGATCCGTTAGAAGATCAAGTCCACAAAAACATCTTCATGGGCAAGCTCGAAGACGTGCTGAACAGCACGGTCAACTGGGGTCGCAAGAACTCCCTGTGGCCGTACAACTTCGGCCTTTCGTGCTGCTACGTGGAAATGACCACCGCCTTCACGGCGCCCCACGACATCGCGCGCTTTGGCGCCGAGGTTATCCGGGCATCGCCACGCCAGGCGGATTTCATGGTTATCGCCGGTACCTGCTTCATCAAGATGGCGCCGATCATCCAGCGCCTCTACGAGCAAATGCTCGAACCCAAGTGGGTCATCTCCATGGGTTCGTGCGCCAACTCCGGTGGCATGTACGACATCTATTCCGTTGTTCAAGGGGTGGACAAGTTCCTGCCCGTGGACGTCTACGTGCCTGGCTGCCCCCCTCGCCCTGAAGCGTTCCTGCAAGGCTTGATGCTGTTGCAGGAGTCGATTGGCCAGGAGCGTCGCCCGCTGTCCTGGGTCGTTGGCGATCAAGGCGTCTATCGCGCCGAGATGCCATCGCAAAAGGAACAGCGCCGCGAACAGCGTATCGCAGTCACCAACCTGCGCAGCCCCGACGAAGTCTGATCCAGCTCTGCTCTGCATAAGAAACGAGAACCTGGCTTCATTCTTTACGTTGACCGAAAGCGATAAATAACCATGACTACAGGCAGTGCTCTGTACATCCCGCCTTACAAGGCAGACGACCAGGATGTGGTCGTCGAACTGAACAACCGTTTTGGCCCCGAGGCGTTCACCGCCCAGCCGACCCGCACCGGCATGCCGGTGCTTTGGGTTGCCCGCGCCAAGCTCGTCGAAGTCCTGACCTTCCTGCGCAACCTGCCCAAGCCGTACGTCATGCTCTATGACCTGCACGGCGTGGACGAGCGCCTGCGCACCAAGCGTCAAGGGCTGCCCGACGGCGTCGATTTCACCGTGTTCTATCACCTGCTGTCGATCGAACGTAATAGTGACGTAATGATCAAGGTCGCCTTGTCCGAGAGCGACCTCAGCGTGCCGACCGTGACCGGCATCTGGCCGAACGCCAACTGGTACGAGCGTGAAGTGTGGGACATGTTCGGGATCGACTTCCCCGGTCACCCGCATCTGTCGCGCATCATGATGCCGCCGACCTGGGAAGGTCACCCGCTGCGCAAGGACTTCCCGGCCCGCGCCACCGAGTTCGACCCGTTCAGCCTGTCCCTGGCCAAGCAACAGCTCGAGGAAGAAGCCGCGCGCTTCAAGCCTGAAGACTGGGGCATGAAGCGTTCGGGTGCCAACGAGGACTACATGTTCCTCAACCTCGGCCCGAACCACCCTTCGGCCCACGGTGCGTTCCGTATCATCCTGCAACTGGACGGCGAAGAGATCGTCGACTGCGTGCCTGACATCGGCTACCACCACCGTGGTGCCGAAAAAATGGCCGAGCGCCAGTCCTGGCACAGCTTCATCCCGTACACCGACCGTATCGACTACCTCGGCGGCGTGATGAACAACCTGCCGTACGTGCTGTCGGTGGAAAAACTGGCCGGGATCAAGGTCCCGGAGAAGGTCGACGTCATCCGCATCATGATGGCCGAGTTCTTCCGCATCACCAGCCACCTGCTGTTCCTGGGTACCTATATCCAGGACGTCGGCGCCATGACCCCGGTGTTCTTCACCTTCACCGACCGCCAGAAAGCCTACACGGTGATCGAAGCCATCACCGGTTTCCGCCTGCACCCGGCCTGGTACCGCATCGGTGGCGTTGCCCACGACCTGCCGCGGGGCTGGGAGAAACTGGTCAAGGACTTCGTCGAGTGGATGCCCAAGCGCCTGGACGAATACACCAAGGCCGCCCTGCAGAACAGCATTCTCAAGGGTCGTACCATCGGCGTCGCTGCCTACAACACCAAGGAAGCCCTGGAATGGGGCGTCACCGGTGCCGGCCTGCGGTCCACCGGTTGCGACTTCGACCTGCGCAAGGCGCGTCCTTACTCCGGCTATGAAAACTTCGAATTCGAAGTACCGCTGGCGGCCAATGGCGATGCCTACGATCGCTGCATGGTTCGCGTCGAGGAAATGCGCCAGAGCATCAAGATCATCGACCAGTGCCTGCGCAACATGCCGGAAGGCCCGTACAAGGCGGACCACCCGCTGACCACGCCGCCGCCCAAAGAGCGCACGCTGCAACACATCGAGACCCTGATCACGCACTTCCTGCAGGTTTCGTGGGGCCCGGTCATGCCGGCCAACGAATCCTTCCAGATGATCGAAGCGACCAAGGGCATCAACAGTTATTACCTGACGAGCGACGGCGGCACCATGAGCTACCGCACCCGGATTCGCACCCCAAGCTACCCACACCTGCAGCAGATCCCTTCAGTGATCAAAGGCAGCATGGTCGCGGACTTGATCGCGTACCTGGGTAGTATCGATTTCGTTATGGCCGACGTGGACCGCTAAGCATGAACAGCACGCTTATCCAGACAGACCGTTTCGCCTTGAGCGAAACCGAGCGCTCGGCCATCGAGCACGAGCTGCATCACTACGAAGACCCGCGCGCGGCGTCGATCGAAGCCCTGAAGATCGTCCAGAAGGAACGTGGCTGGGTGCCCGATGGCGCGCTCTACGCCATCGGCGAGATCCTCGGCATCCCGGCCAGCGACGTCGAGGGCGTGGCCACCTTCTATAGCCAGATCTTCCGCCAGCCAGTAGGCCGCCACATCATTCGCGTCTGCGACAGCATGGTCTGCTACATCGGCGGCCACGAGTCCGTGGTCAGCGAAATCCAGAGCAAGCTGGGCATCGGCCTGGGCCAGACCACCGCCGACGGCCGCTTCACCCTGCTGCCGGTGTGCTGCCTGGGCAACTGCGACAAGGCGCCAGCGCTGATGATCGACGACGACACCTTCGGTGACGTCCAGCCTGACGGCGTCGCCAAACTGCTGGAGGGCTACGTATGACCCTGACTTCCTTCGGGCCCGCCAACCGCATCCAGCGCTCGGCCGAAACCCATCCCCTGACCTGGCGTCTGCGTGACGACGGCGAAGCGGTGTGGCTGGACGAATACCAGGCCAAGAACGGCTACGCCGCCGCGCGCAAGGCGTTTGCCGACATGGCTGCGGACGACATCGTCCAGACCGTGAAAGACTCCGGCCTCAAGGGCCGTGGCGGCGCGGGCTTCCCCACTGGCGTGAAGTGGGGCCTGATGCCCAAGGACGAATCCATCACCATCCGCTACCTGCTGTGCAATGCGGATGAAATGGAGCCCAACACCTGGAAAGACCGCATGCTGATGGAGCAACTGCCCCATCTGCTGATCGAAGGCATGCTGATCAGCGCCCGCGCGCTGAAGACCTACCGTGGCTATATCTTCCTGCGCGGCGAATACACCACCGCCGCCAAGCACCTGAACCGTGCCGTGGAAGAAGCCAAGGCTGCCGGCCTGCTGGGCAAGAACATCCTGGGCTCAGGTTTTGATTTCGAGCTGTTCGTCCACACCGGCGCCGGGCGTTACATCTGCGGTGAAGAAACCGCGCTGATCAACTCCCTCGAAGGCCGTCGCGCCAACCCGCGCTCCAAGCCGCCCTTCCCTGCCGCCGTCGGCGTGTGGGGCAAGCCGACCTGCGTGAACAACGTCGAGACCCTGTGCAACGTGCCAGCGATCATCGCCGACGGCGTGGACTGGTACAAATC
Organism: Pseudomonas sp. 43mfcvi1.1; assembly: GCF_900115935.1. Classification (NCBI taxonomy): domain Bacteria; kingdom Pseudomonadati; phylum Pseudomonadota; class Gammaproteobacteria; order Pseudomonadales; family Pseudomonadaceae; genus Pseudomonas; species Pseudomonas sp. 43mfcvi1.1. Next base: position 98,774 of record NZ_UETT01000014.1, read on the forward strand.
CCTGGCCCGCGACGGCAGCGAAGACATGGGCACCAAGCTCATGGGCTTCTCCGGCAAGGTCAAGAACCCTGGCTTGTGGGAACTGCCATTCGGCGTTACCGGTCGCGAGTTGTTCGAGGACTACGCCGGCGGCATGCGCGACGGCTACAAGCTCAAGTGCTGGCAGCCTGGCGGCGCCGGTACCGGTTTCCTGTTGCCGGAACACCTGGACGCACAAATGTATGCCGGCGGCATCGCCAAGGTGGGCACCCGCATGGGTACCGGCCTGGCCATGGCGGTGGACGACAGCGTCAACATGGTGTCCCTGCTGCGCAACATGGAAGAGTTCTTCTCCCGTGAGTCGTGCGGTTTCTGCACCCCTTGCCGCGATGGCCTGCCCTGGAGCGTCAAGCTGCTGCGGGCCATTGAAAACGGCGAAGGCCAGGCCGGCGACATCGAGACCCTGCTGGGTCTGGTGGGTTTCCTCGGCCCAGGCAAGACCTTCTGTGCTCACGCACCGGGTGCCGTGGAGCCGTTGGGCAGCGCGATCAAATACTTCCGCCCTGAATTCGAGGCCGGCATCGCGCCAACCCGCGCGGGCGATCTCAACCAGGTGGTCACGCCGACCATGGTCGGCGCGTAACGACGCTTTAAAAGGCGAAGGGTCCGTGCCCTTCGCCTTTCGTCCGATGACGCCTTTTACCCAGGCTGTTTGGATTCGGACGAATAACAAGATTCCATTAGCCACGCCCGCTGACACCGGGCCAACGAAGAACTTTGAACCATGGCCACTATCCACGTAGACGGCAAAGAGCTCGAAGTCGATGGCGCAGACAACCTGTTACAGGCATGTCTGTCCCTGGGCCTCGACATCCCTTATTTCTGCTGGCACCCCGCCCTTGGCAGCGTAGGCGCCTGTCGCCAATGCGCGGTCAAGCAGTACACCGACGAAAACGACAAGCGTGGTCGGATCGTCATGTCCTGCATGACCCCCGCCACCGACGGCAGTTGGATCTCCATCGACGACGAAGAAGCGAAAGTGTTTCGCGCCAGCGTCGTCGAATGGCTGATGACCAACCACCCTCACGACTGCCCGGTCTGTGAAGAAGGCGGTCACTGCCACCTGCAAGACATGACGGTGATGACCGGCCACAACGAGCGCCGTTATCGCTTCACCAAGCGCACCCACCAGAACCAGGACCTCGGCCCGTTCATCTCCCACGAGATGAACCGCTGCATCGCCTGCTATCGCTGCGTGCGTTTCTACAAGGACTACGCCGGCGGCACCGACCTGGGCGTATTCGGTGCCCACGACAACGTGTACTTCGGTCGCGTTGAAGACGGCACCCTGGAAAGCGAGTTCTCCGGCAACCTCACCGAGGTCTGCCCGACCGGTGTATTCACCGACAAGACCCACTCCGAACGCTACAACCGCAAGTGGGACATGCAATTCTCGCCGAGCATCTGCCATGGCTGCTCCAGCGGTTGCAACATTTCTCCGGGCGAGCGCTACGGTGAACTGCGTCGCATCGAGAACCGCTTCAACGGTTCGGTGAACCAGTACTTCCTGTGCGACCGTGGCCGTTTCGGCTATGGCTACGTCAACCGCAAGGATCGTCCACGCCAGCCACTGCTGGCGGGCGGCGCCAAACTGAGCCTGGACGAAGCGCTGGACAAGGCCGCCGAACTGCTGCGCGGACGCAACATCGTCGGCATCGGCTCGCCACGGGCCAGCCTGGAAAGCAACTACGCCCTGCGTGAACTGGTCGGCGCCGAGCACTTCTACAGTGGCATCGAGGCCGGCGAGCTGGAACGCATCCGCCTGGTCCTGCAAGTGCTCAAGGACAGCCCGCTGCCGGTGCCGACGATGCGCGACATCGAAGACCACGACGCAGTGTTCGTCCTTGGCGAAGACCTGACCCAGACCGCCGCGCGCATGGCCCTGGCCCTGCGCCAGTCGGTCAAGGGCAAGGCTGAAGACATGGCCGACGCCATGCGCGTACAGCCATGGCTCGACGCCGCCGTGAAGAACATCGGCCAGCACGCATTGAACCCGCTGTTCATCGCCAGCCTCGCCGAAACCAAGCTCGACGACGTCGCCGAAGAATGCGTCCACGCCGCCCCTGACGACCTGGCGCGCATCGGTTTCGCCGTGGCCCACGCCCTGGACACCAGCGCTCCGGCCGTCGACGGCCTGGACAGCGAAGCGGCCGCCCTGGCCCAGCGCATCGCCGACGCCCTGCTGGCGGCCAAGCGCCCACTGATCATCGCCGGCACCTCCCTGGGTTCCAAGGCCTTGATCGAAGCCGCCGCCAACATCGCCAAGGCCTTGAAGCTGCGGGAGAAGAACGGTTCCATCAGCCTGATCGTGCCGGAAGCCAACAGCCTCGGCCTGGCCATGCTCGGTGGCGAATCGGTGGACGCAGCGCTGCAAGCGGTGATCGACGGCAGCGCCGACGCCATCGTGGTACTGGAAAACGACCTGTACACCCGCACTGACAAAGCTCGGGTGGACGCCGCCCTGAACGCCGCGAAAGTGCTGATCGTCGCCGACCATCAGAAAACCGCCACCACCGACCGCGCCCACCTGGTGCTGCCGGCGGCGAGCTTCGCCGAAGGCGACGGTACGCTGGTCAGCCAGGAAGGCCGCGCCCAGCGCTTCTTCCAGGTATTCGACCCGACTTACCTGGACGCCAGCATCCTGGTTCACGAAGGCTGGCGCTGGTTGCATGCCCTGCGCTCGACCCTGCTGAACCAGCCGGTGGACTGGACGCAACTGGACCATGCCACCGCCGCCTGCGCCGAGAGCAACCCGCAACTGGCCCGGATCGTCGATGCCGCACCGTCGGCCTCGTTCCGCATCAAAGGCCTGAAGCTGGCGCGCGAACCGCTGCGCTACAGCGGTCGCACCGCCATGCGCGCGAACATCAGCGTGCATGAGCCGCGTACCTCCCAGGACAAGGACACTGCGTTCTCGTTCTCCATGGAAGGCTACTCGGGTTCGACCGAGCCGCGCTCCCAGGTGCCATTCGCCTGGTCGCCGGGCTGGAACTCGCCGCAAGCCTGGAACAAGTTCCAGGACGAAGTCGGCGGTCACCTGCGTGCCGGCGACCCGGGCACACGCCTGATCGAGAGTCAGGGCGATGGCCTGAGCTGGTTCGCCAGCGTGCCGCGCGCCTTCAACCCGGCACCGGGTACCTGGCAGGTCGTGCCGTTCCATCACCTGTTCGGCAGCGAAGAGAACTCTTCCAAGGCCGCGCCGGTGCAGGAACGCATCCCAGCCGCCTACGTATCGCTGGCCAAGTCCGAAGCCGACCGCCTGGGTGTCAACGATGGCGCCCTGCTGAGCCTGAACGTGGCCGGCCAGACCCTGCGCCTGCCGCTGCGCATCAATGAAGAACTGGGCGCCGGCCTGGTGGCCCTGCCAGCTGGCCTGGCGGGTATCCCACCGGCGATATTCGGCAAAACCGTCGACGGTCTGCAGGAGGCAGCGCAATGAGCTGGTTCACCCCTGAAGTGATCGCTGTGATCCTGACGGTCCTCAAGGCCATCGTGATCCTGCTGGCCGTGGTGGTCTGCGGCGCGTTGCTGAGCTTCGTCGAACGTCGCCTGCTGGGCTGGTGGCAGGACCGCTACGGTCCGAACCGCGTCGGCCCGTTCGGCATGTTCCAGATCGCCGCCGACATGATCAAGATGTTCTTCAAGGAAGACTGGACGCCGCCGTTTGCCGACAAGGTGATCTTCACCCTGGCACCGGTCGTGGCCATGAGCGCCTTGCTGATCGCCTTCGCGATCATCCCGATCACCCCGACCTGGGGCGTGGCGGACCTGAACATCGGCCTGCTGTTCTTCTTCGCCATGGCCGGCCTGTCGGTGTATGCGGTGCTGTTCGCCGGCTGGTCGAGCAACAACAAGTTCGCCCTGCTGGGCAGCCTGCGGGCCTCGGCCCAGACCGTGTCCTACGAAGTGTTCATGGGCCTGGCGCTCATGGGCATCGTGATCCAGGCCGGTTCGTTCAACATGCGCGACATCGTCGAGTACCAGGCCCAGAACCTGTGGTTCATCATTCCGCAGTTCTTCGGTTTCTGCACCTTCTTCATCGCTGGCGTGGCCGTGACTCACCGTCACCCCTTCGACCAACCGGAAGCGGAACAGGAACTGGCCGACGGTTACCACATTGAATATGCCGGCATGAAATGGGGCATGTTCTTCGTCGGTGAGTACATCGGCATCATCCTGATCTCGGCATTGCTGGTGACATTGTTCTTCGGTGGCTGGCACGGTCCGTTCGGCATCCTGCCGCAACTGTCCTTCGTCTGGTTCGCCCTGAAGACCGCGTTCTTCATCATGCTGTTCGTCCTGCTGCGCGCCTCGATCCCGCGCCCACGCTACGACCAGGTGATGGACTTCAGCTGGAAATTCTGCCTGCCGCTGACCCTGATCAACATGCTGGTGACCGCTGCGATCGTTTTGATGAACGCGCCTGCGGCCGCGGTTCAGTGAGGATTTGACCCATGTTCAAATATATTGGCGACATCGTTAAGGGTACCGGTACCCAACTGCGAAGCCTGGTCATGATCTTCGGCCATGGCTTTCGCAAGCGCGACACCCTGCAATACCCGGAGGAGCCGGTCTACCTGGCGCCGCGTTACCGTGGCCGTATCGTCCTGACCCGCGACCCCGACGGCGAAGAACGCTGCGTAGCCTGCAACCTGTGCGCCGTGGCATGCCCGGTGGGTTGCATCTCGCTGCAGAAAGCTGAAACCGAAGACGGTCGCTGGTACCCGGACTTCTTCCGCATCAACTTCTCGCGCTGCATTTTCTGCGGCCTCTGCGAGGAAGCCTGCCCGACCACCGCGATCCAGCTCACGCCGGATTTCGAAATGGCCGAGTTCAAACGTCAGGACCTGGTGTACGAGAAAGAAGATCTGCTGATTTCCGGTCCCGGTAAAAACCCTGATTACAACTTCTATCGTGTTGCAGGTATGGCCATTGCCGGTAAGCCAAAAGGCGCCGCGCAGAACGAAGCCGAACCGATCAACGTGAAGAGCTTGCTGCCTTAAGGAAGAAAGATGGAATTCGCTTTCTATTTCGCATCGGGTATTGCAGTGGTGTCCACGCTTCGCGTGGTCACCAACACCAACCCCGTGCACGCCCTGCTCTACCTGATCATTTCGCTGATCGCCGTGGCCATGACCTTCTTCGCCCTCGGCGCGCCGTTCGCCGGTGCCCTGGAAGTGATCGCCTACGCCGGCGCCATCATGGTGCTGTTCGTGTTCGTGGTGATGATGCTCAACCTCGGCCCGGCCGCGGTCCAGCAGGAACGCTCCTGGCTCAAGCCCGGCATCTGGGCGGGACCGGTGATCCTGTCCGCCCTGCTGCTGGGTGAACTGCTGTATGTGCTGTTCGCTCACCAGAGCGGCCAGGCCATCGGCCACACCACCGTAGGCGCCAAGGCCGTGGGCATCAGCCTGTTCGGTCCGTACCTGCTGGTGGTCGAACTCGCCTCGATGCTGCTGCTTGCCGCAGCCGTCACGGCGTTCCATTTGGGCCGTAACGAGGCGAAGGAGTAATCACATGCCTGCTATCCCTCTCGAGCATGGTCTGGCGGTTGCCGGCATCCTGTTCTGCCTCGGTCTGGTCGGCCTGATGGTCCGCCGCAACATTCTGTTCGTGCTGATGAGCCTGGAGGTCATGATGAATGCCTCCGCCCTGGCCTTCATCGTCGCGGGCGCTCGCTGGGCGCAGCCGGATGGACAGATCATGTTCATCCTGGTGATCAGCCTGGCAGCCGCCGAGGCCAGTATCGGCCTGGCGATCCTGTTGCAGCTGTATCGCCGCTTCCACACTCTCGATATCGACGCTGCCAGCGAGATGCGCGGATGAACCTACTCTTTCTGACTTTCGTATTCCCCCTCATCGGTTTCCTGCTGCTGTCGTTCTCTCGTGGACGCTGGTCGGAAAACCTTTCGGCGCTGGTTGGCGTGGGTTCCATCGGCCTGTCTGCCATCGTCACGGCCTACGTGATCTGGCAATTCAACGTCGCCCCGCCCGAAGGCGGTGTGTTCGTGCAGGTGCTGTGGCGCTGGATGGCGGTGGAAGGCTTCACGCCGAACTTCGCCCTCTATCTGGACGGCCTGTCCCTCACCATGCTCGGCGTGGTGGTCGGCGTGGGTTTCCTGATCCACCTGTTCGCCTCCTGGTACATGCGCGGTGAAGCCGGTTATTCGCGCTTCTTCGCCTACACCAACCTGTTCATCGCCAGCATGCTGTTCCTGGTGCTCGGCGATAACCTGCTGTTCCTGTACTTCGGCTGGGAAGGCGTGGGCCTGTGCTCGTACCTGTTGATCGGTTTCTACTACAGCAACCGCAACAACGGGAATGCCGCACTCAAGGCGTTCATCGTGACCCGGATCGGCGACGTGTTCATGGCCATCGGCCTGTTCATCCTGTTCCAGCAACTGGGCACGCTTAACATCCAGGAACTGCTGGTCAAGGCGCCGGAACACTTCAAGGTCGGTGACTTCTGGATCGTCCTGGCGACCCTGATGCTGCTGGGCGGTGCCGTCGGTAAATCCGCGCAACTGCCGCTGCAAACCTGGTTGGCAGACGCGATGGCCGGCCCTACCCCGGTCTCGGCACTGATCCACGCCGCGACCATGGTCACCGCCGGTGTCTACCTGATCGCCCGTACCCACGGCCTGTTCGCCCTGGCGCCGGACATCCTGCACCTGGTCGGCATCGTCGGCGGCGTGACCCTGGTATTGGCCGGTTTCGCCGCGCTGGTACAGACCGACATCAAGCGTATCCTCGCCTACTCGACCATGAGCCAGATCGGCTACATGTTCCTGGCCCTGGGTGTCGGTGCCTGGGAAGGCGCGATCTTCCACCTGATGACCCACGCCTTCTTCAAGGCGCTGCTGTTCCTTGCTTCCGGTGCGGTGATCGTTGCCTGCCACCACGAGCAGAACATCTTCAAGATGGGCGGCCTGTGGAAGAAACTGCCGCTGGCCTACGCCAGCTTCATCGTCGGCGGCGCGGCCCTGGCGGCCCTGCCACTGGTCACCGCCGGTTTCTATTCCAAGGACGAGATCCTCTGGGAAGCGTTCGCCAGCGGTAACCAAGGCCTGCTCTATGCCGGCCTGGTGGGTGCGTTCATGACCTCGCTGTACACCTTCCGCCTGATCTTCATCGCGTTCCACGGTGAGGCCAAGACCGAAGCCCACGCCGGCCACGGCATTGCCCACTGGCTGCCACTGTCGGTACTGATCGTGCTGTCGACCTTCGTCGGCGCCATGATCACCCCACCGCTGGCCGATGTGCTGCCGCAAAGCGTCGGCCATGCCGGCGGCGAAGCCAAGCACAGCCTGGAAATCGCCTCGGGCGCCATCGCCCTGGCGGGTATCCTGCTGGCCGCCCTGCTGTTCCTGGGCAAGCGTCGTTTCGTCACGGCCATCGCCAACAGCGGCATCGGGCGTTTCCTTTCGGCCTGGTGGTTCGCCGCCTGGGGCTTCGACTGGATCTACGACAAACTGTTCGTCAAGCCATACCTTGCGATCAGCCACATTCTGCGCAAAGACCCGCTCGACCAGACCATTGGCCTGATCCCGCGCATGGCCAAGGGCGGCCACACTGCCCTGAGCCGTACCGAGACCGGTCAACTGCGTTGGTATGCGGCTTCCATGGCGGCTGGCGCCGTGCTGGTTATCGGCGCCATCGTGCTGGTAGCGGTCTGATATGAACCTTGCGAACTTGCGAAAGGAAACGAGCCCGTCATGATTCTGCCCTGGCTAATCCTGATCCCCTTCATCGGCGGCCTGCTGTGCTGGATCGCGGAGCGCTCCAGCTCCACGCTCCCGCGCTGGATTGCGCTGCTGACCATGTCCCTGGAACTCGCGCTCGGCCTCTGGCTGTGGGCGACCGGCGACTATTCATTCGCTCCGGCCCCTGGCGCCGATCCGACCTGGGCGCTTGAATTCAAGCACGCCTGGATCGCGCGCTTCGGCATCAGCGTGCACCTGGCCCTCGACGGCCTGTCGCTGCTGATGATCCTGCTGACCGGCCTGCTGGGTATCCTCTCGGTCCTCTGCTCCTGGAAAGAGATCCAGCGCCACGTCGGTTTCTTCCACCTGAACCTGATGTGGATCCTGGGCGGTGTCGTCGGCGTGTTCCTGGCGCTGGACCTGTTCATGTTTTTCTTCTTCTGGGAAATGATGCTGGTGCCGATGTACTTCCTCATCGCGCTCTGGGGTCACAGTTCTTCGGACGGCAAGAAAACCCGGATCTACGCGGCGACCAAGTTCTTCATCTTCACCCAGGCGTCCGGCCTGATCATGTTGGTGGCGATCCTTGGCCTGGTGCTGGTCAACTTCAACAACACCGGCGTGATTACCTTCAACTACGCCGACCTGTTGAAAGTGCAGATGTCCAAGACCACCGAGTACGTGCTGATGCTGGGCTTCTTCATCGCCTTCGCGGTGAAGCTGCCGGTGGTGCCGTTCCACTCCTGGCTGCCGGACGCCCACGCCCAGGCACCGACCGCAGGTTCCGTGGACCTGGCGGGTATCTTGCTCAAGACCGCGGCCTATGGCCTGCTGCGCTTTGCCCTGCCGTTGTTCCCCAACGCCTCGGCGGAGTTCGCACCGATTGCCATGACCCTGGGCCTGATCGGGATTTTCTACGGTGCATTCCTGGCCTTCGCCCAGACCGACATCAAGCGCCTGATCGCCTTCTCCAGCGTTTCGCACATGGGCTTCGTACTGATCGGGATCTACTCCGGCAGCCAGTTGGCCCTGCAAGGCGCGGTGATCCAGATGTTGGCTCACGGCCTGTCGGCCGCCGCACTGTTTATCCTCAGCGGTCAGTTGTACGAGCGTCTGCACACTCGGGACATGCGTGAGATGGGCGGCATCTGGTCGCGTATCGCCTACCTGCCGGCCATCAGCCTGTTCTTCGCGGCCGCGTCCCTGGGCCTGCCGGGCACCGGCAACTTCGTCGGCGAGTTCCTGATCCTGATCGGCACCTTCGCCAGTGCGCCATGGATCACCGCCATCGCGACGTCCGGCCTGGTGTTCGGTTCGGTCTACTCGCTGATCATGATCCACCGCGCCTACTTCGGCCCGTCCAAGTCGGACGAAGTGCTGCGCGGCATGGACGGTCGCGAACTGATCATGGTGCTCGGCCTTGCGGTGCTGCTGGTTTACCTCGGCGTTTCCCCGCAGCCGTTCCTCGACACCTCTGCCGCCACCATGCATGGCGTGCAGCAGTGGCTCGGCACCGCCTTCTCTCAACTCGCTTCGGCCCGGTAAGAGCGCTATGGAATTCACGATTCAACACTTTATCGCGCTTGCGCCGCTGTTGATCACCAGCGCCACGATCATCGTGGTGATGCTGGCAATCGCCTGGCGCCGCAATCACTCACAGACCTTCCTGCTGTCGGTGGCGGGGCTGAACCTGGCCCTGCTGTCGATTCTGCCGGCCCTGAAAGTCGCGCCCCTGGCGGTCACGCCGTTGATGCAGATCGACAGCTTCGCCTGCCTGTACATGGCGTTGATCCTGGTCGCCACCCTGGCCTGTGTCACCCTCGCCCACGCCTACCTCGGCGATGGCGGCTCGGGTTACCCGGGCAACCGCGAAGAACTGTACCTGCTGATCCTGATGGCCGCCGCCGGTGGCCTGGTCCTGGTCAGCGCGCAGCACCTGGCCAGCCTGTTCATCGGCCTGGAACTGCTGTCGGTACCGGTCTACGGCCTGGTGGCCTACGCCTTCTTCAACAAGCGCTCCCTGGAAGCCGGCATCAAGTACATGGTGCTGTCGGCGGCCGGTTCCGCGTTCCTGTTGTTCGGCATGGCCCTGCTCTACGCCGAAGCCGGCACCCTGAACTTCGTCGGCATCGGCCAGGCCCTGGCGGCCACCGGCCTGCCTAGCCCGATCGCACAACTGGGCCTGGGCATGATGCTGATCGGCCTGGCGTTCAAGCTGTCGCTGGTACCGTTCCACCTCTGGACCCCGGACGTCTACGAAGGCGCCCCGGCGCCGGTGGCGGCGTTCCTGGCCACCGCGTCGAAAGTGGCGGTGTTCGCGGTGATGGTGCGGCTGTTCCAGATCTCGCCAGTGGCCAGCAGCGGTGTGCTGAGCAACGTACTGACCATCATCGCCATCGCGTCGATCCTGTTCGGTAACCTGCTGGCACTGACCCAAAGCAACCTCAAGCGTCTGCTCGGTTACTCGTCCATCGCTCACTTCGGTTACCTGCTGATCGCTCTGATCGCCAGCAAGGGCCTGGCCGTGGAAGCCATCGGCGTGTACCTGGTCACCTACGTGATCACCAGCCTCGGCGCCTTCGGCGTGATCACCCTGATGTCCTCGCCGTACAACGGCCGCGACGCTGATGCCCTGTACGAATATCGCGGCCTGTTCTGGCGCCGTCCGTACCTGACCGCCGTGCTGACCGTGATGATGCTGTCCCTGGCCGGTATCCCGCTGACCGCCGGCTTCATCGGCAAGTTCTATATCATCGCCACCGGCGTCGAGGCTCACCAATGGTGGCTGGTCGGCTCCCTGGTGCTGGGCAGTGCCATCGGCGTGTTCTACTACCTGCGCGTCATGGTCACCCTGTACCTGATGGAACCGAACCTGCGTCGCCACGATGCCGAGTTGCACTGGGAGCAAAAGGCAGGCGGCGTGATGCTGCTGGCCATCGCCGTGTTGGCGTTCTTCCTCGGTGTGTACCCGCAGCCGTTGCTGACCCTGGTCCAGCAGGCAGGCCTGACGGGCTGATCGCCTGGACGCTGTAGCCAATCGAAAAAGCCCGTATCGCAAGATACGGGCTTTTTTTTGCTGAAAACAAAGCCCTGCGCACCGAGCAACGTGGAATCCATCCAGGCGACATGACGTCCAAATGCTCCAGCAGGGCTATCCTTGAGACCAGCCAACAGGCACGTGTTGAAGGAGAGATGCGGTTGAAAGTCGATTTTGAATGCGTGGTCGTGGGTGCTGGCGTTGTCGGGCTTGCCGTGGCTCGGGAGATGGCCCGGGCCGGTCACGAGGTGCTGCTGATCGAGGCGGGTGAAGCCATCGGCATGGGCATCAGTTCGCGCAACTCCGAAGTCATTCATGCCGGCATCTATTACCCAACGGGTAGCCTCAAGGCGCAGTTGTGCGTCGAAGGTCGGCACAGGTTGTATGACTATTGTGAGCACCACGGTGTCGAGACCCGCCGCCTCGGCAAGTTGATCGTTGCCAAGGACGAGACGCAGAAGGCCGGGCTCAACGCCCTGTTCGAACGAGGCCTGGCCAATGGCGTGGACGACCTGCGCTTGCTCGATCGGCAACAGGCGCTGGAACTGGAGCCCGCCCTGGCGTGCGTCGCCGCGCTGTATTCGCCCTCCACCGGTATCGTCGATTCCCACGCCTTGATGTTGGCCTTGCAGGGTGACGCCGAAGCGGCCGGGGCGACTCTCGCGTTTCATACGCCTCTGTCGAGCGCACGGATCAGTGCCGATGGCTTTCTGCTGGAATTGGGCGGCACGGCGCAGATGAGCCTGTCCTGCCGCCGACTGATCAACGCCGCCGGCCTACAGGCACCCGCCCTCGCCCGCCGCATCGACGGCCTGGCGCCGCAAACGGTGCCCGACGACCACCTCTGCAAGGGCAACTACTTCAGCCTGGCCGGACGGGCGCCGTTCCGACACCTGGTCTACCCCGCGCCGGAAGCCGCCGGCCTGGGCATCCATATGACCCTGGACCTGGCGGGCCAGGCGCGTTTCGGCCCCGATGTCGAATGGGTCGAGCGCGAAGACTACCGAGTCGACCCGGCCCGGGCCGAAGCCTTCTACCCGGCGATCCGCAATTACTGGCCAGACCTGCCGGACCAGAGCCTGCAACCGAGCTATAGCGGCCTGCGTCCGAAAATCTCCGGCCCGGGCGAGCCTGCCCGTGACTTTCTCATCAGCAGCCCAGCCGAACATCAGGTTCCGGGATTGATCAACCTGTTCGGGATTGAATCGCCAGGGCTGACCTCCTGCCTGGCGATTGCCACACGGGTCCGGCAACTGATTGCAAGCGTTTAGCCATAGCGCAAAGTGCAAGGCGTTTTCCCCAGCCTCTTGCAGCTTGCACGAACATAAAACCAGCGACAAATTCAACCAATTGTTTTTAAACAACTTTTTATTAAGGCCCAACTGGCACGGCTGATGCAATTTACCTCTTACACGGCGTTGGCGCTTGAAGCCAACCCGTAACCGTGAATTGCCTGGAGCTACTATGAACGCCATCGACCTGTTGAAAGCCGACCATGAACGCGTCAAAGCCATCCTGACTCAACTGAGCGAGTCGACCGACCGTGCCGTGAAAAAACGCACTGACCTGTTGGCGAAACTGGAAATGGAAATTTCCATCCATACACGCCTGGAAGAAGAAATTCTTTACCCGGCTTTCAAGCAGGCAGGGGGCAAGGACGAGGCCGAGATGTACTACGAAGCCAAGGAAGAGCACCGTACCGTCGACTCGCTGGTGCTACCGGATCTGAAAACCACCGATCCAACCCAACCGGAATTCGCCGGTCGAGTGAAAGTGGTCAAGGAACTGCTTGAGCACCACATCGAGGAAGAAGAAAAAGAAATGTTCCCCCTCGCGAAAAAACTGCTGGGCAAGGCAAAACTCGATGCCCTGGGTGCAGACATGGAAACCATGAAAGCGCAGTACAAGAAAGAACTGAGTAGCGCCAACCTCGCCGCCTGATCGAAGCGCCGTGGATGCTTCAGCCGTCATGGGACGGCTGAATGCGTCGCGGCGCTTTACTGCATTTGTTCACGCAAGAATTCCACCAACGCCTGCACCGGGCGTGCACTTTGTCGGTGCTGGGGATATACCGCCGACAGCGCCAACGGTTCGGTCTCGAAGCCTTTCAAGACCTGGACGAGTCGCCCATCCTTCAAGGCATCGCCCAGGATGAACGTCGGCAGATAGGTGATGCCCATGCCGGCAATGGCCGCGTCCCTGAGCAAATCACCGTTATTGGCGCGCATGCGCCCTGTGACCTCCAAGGTCAGTAGTTTGCCAGCGCCCACGAAACGCCACTGCACCTGGCGGCTGTGACCATAGGGCAAACAGTCGTGGTTGCGCAGGTCTTCGGGCCGCACGGGTGTGCCTCGTTGTGCCAGGTAGGTCGGGCTGGCGCAATACACCCGTTCGATGGTGGCGATGCGCCGGGCAATCAGCGTCGAATCCTCAAGCACACCGATGCGCAGCGCCAGGTCATAGCCCTCCCCCAACAGGTCCACCGAGCGGTCGCTCAGGTCCACCTCGACGCTGACGCCCGGATAGCGTTGCAGAAACAACGGCAACAAGCTGCCCAGGTGCGCCATGGCGAAGGACAGCGGCGCGCTGAGGCGGATGGTGCCGCGAGGCTCGCTGGTTTGGCCGCTGATGCCCTGCTCCACTTGTTCGACTTCATTGAGCAGGCGCAGTGCCGCTTCGTAGTAGCGCTGGCCCAGGGGCGTCACGTCGAGCCGGCGGGTCGAGCGATTGAGCAGGCGCACGCCCAGGCGCTGCTCCAGCTCCATGAGCTTGCGACTGACGAACTGCTTCGACAGCCCCAGCTTGTCCGCCGCAGCGGTGAAACTGCCCGACTCCATGACCTGGGCAAAGATGCGCATTTCTTCGAAGGGGTTCATTGTCATTCCAGGGTGGACAGTCAAGGTGAACTGTTGGGCATTGTGGTTGGGATGAGACAGGTTGGGAAGGTGTCGCATGTGCTGCTGTCATCGCGAGCAGGCTCGCTCCCACAAGGGGTTCGTGGTGAACATGGAGCCCGAGAACACTCGATGACATTGTGGGAGCGAGCCTGCTCGCGATGACGGCAGATCAGTTTGCCGAAACGTTGATGGCTGGCACAAAAACGCCCGCACAAGGCGGGCGTCGTCCAGCAGTAACCGCCATGCTTACTTGGCCGTCAGCGCCGAGTAGCTGTTCATCAGGTTACGGTAGTTCGGAATGCGCTGGGACAACAGGTTGCCCAGGCCTTCGATGTCGTTGCGCCAGTCGCGGTGCAGCTCACAGGCCACCGAGAACCAGTTCATCATCTGCGCGCCGGCAGCGGTCATGCGCACCCAGGCGGCCTGTTGCACGGTTTCGTTGAATGTGCCCGAGGCGTCGGTGACGACGAATACATCGAAACCTTCGGCCAGTGCCGATAGGGTCGGGAACGCCACGCAGACATCGGTCACCACGCCGGCGATGATCAGTTGCTTGCGGCCGGTGGCCTTGATCGCCTTGACGAAATCTTCGTTGTCCCAGGCATTGATCTGGCCTGGACGCGGGATGTACGGCGCGTCCGGGAACATTTCCTTGAGTTCCGGCACGATCGGGCCGTTGGGACCTTTTTCGAAGCTGGTGGTCAGGATGGTCGGCAGTTCGAAGAACTTCGCCAGGTCGGCCAAAGCCAATACGTTGTTCTTGAACTCGTTCGGCGAGAAGTCCTGGACCAGGGAAATCAGGCCGGTCTGGTGATCGACCAGCAGGACGACCGCGTCGTCTTTGTTCAGACGGTTGTAGGCGGGAACGTTGCTCATGGGATGACTCCTTTGGGATGGATGTTACGAAACCTGTGGGAGCGAGCCTGCTCGCGATAGCGGAGTGTCAGGCGACGGCGATGTTGAATGTTCCACCGCCATCGCGAGCAGGCTCGCTCCCACAAGGGATGTGTTGTGTCAGTCAGAAGGCAAAACAGGAGCAGCCAAACGCGCCCCAGAAACCTTGGAAATCGCTGACCGGCACGTTCGACAGCCGCGCCCGTTCATGACTGTGGGCGTGCACCGTGCACGGACCGCTGCACTGGTGAACCTGCGCCTGCAACGGGGAAGTCGGGCGCCAATGGCCCGGGACCTTGACCACCGGGGACCAGTCCGGCAGCACCGGGACGCTGGCCGGGCCGAGTTTTTCGAAGTCGCCGGCGGCGTACACCACCTTGCCGTCCACCACGGTCAGCACCGACTCGATCCACTTGATGGCTTCTTCCTCGACGCTGAAGAAGTCCGCGCTCAGGGCCGCCAGGTCCGCCAGTTGGCCAACCTTGATCTGGCCTTTCTTGCCCTGCTCCGAGGAGAACCAGGCGCTGCCATGGGTGAACAGTTCCAGCGCGGTCAGGCGCGGCAGGCCTTCTTCGTGCAACGAGAGGCCGCCGACGGTGCGGCCGCTGACCATCCAGTACAGTGAGGTCCAAGGGTTATAGCTCGACACCCGGGTAGCGTCGGTGCCGGCACCCACCGGCACGCCCTCGGCGAGCATGCGCTTGATCGGCGGAGTGGCTTCGGCGGCCTTGGCGCCGTAGCGGTCGACGAAGTATTCACCCTGGAAGGCCATGCGATCCTGGATCGCGATACCACCGCCCAGCGCCCGCACGCGCTCGATGTTCTTCGGCGTGATGGTCTCGGCGTGGTCGAAGAACCACGGCAGGCCATTGAACGGAATGTCGCGGTTGACCTTCTCGAACACGTCGAGCATGCGGCTGATGGATTCGTCATAAGTGGCGTGCAAACGGAATGGCCAGCGCTGCTCCACCAGATGCCGGACCACCGGCTCCAGGTCCTGCTCCATGCCCGGCGGCAGGTCCGGACGCGGCTCGAGGAAGTCCTCGAAATCCGCCGCCGAGAACACCAGCATTTCCCCGGCGCCGTTGTGCCGCAGGAAATCGTCGCCCTGATGCAACTTGACGCTGCCGGTCCAGTTCTTGAAGTCGCTGAGTTCTTCCTTGGGCTTCTGAGTGAACAGGTTGTAGGCGAT
Source organism: Pseudomonas sp. 43mfcvi1.1 (assembly GCF_900115935.1). Classification (NCBI taxonomy): domain Bacteria; kingdom Pseudomonadati; phylum Pseudomonadota; class Gammaproteobacteria; order Pseudomonadales; family Pseudomonadaceae; genus Pseudomonas; species Pseudomonas sp. 43mfcvi1.1. The sequence goes on from NZ_UETT01000014.1 coordinate 114,536, forward strand.
GCGCACCGTCAACTGCTGCTCGCGGGCCAATTGTTCGATCACCGCGTAGTCGTCCGGGTAGTTCTGGAAACCGCCGCCGGCATCGATGGCACTGGTCAGGCCCAGGCGATTGAGTTCACGCATGAACTGGCGCGTGGAGTTGACCTGATATTCCAGCGGCAGCTTCGGCCCTTTGGCCAGCGTCGAATAAAGGATCATCGCGTTAGGCCGTGCCACCAGCATGCCGGTGGGCTCACCCTTGCTGTCACGCACGATCTCACCGCCTGGCGGGTTCGGCGTGTCACGGGTGTAGCCGGCCACCCGCAGCGCGGCACGGTTGAGCAAGGCGCGGTCATACAGATGCAAGACGAACACCGGGGTGTCGGGAGCCGCCTGGTTGAGTTCTTCCAGGGTCGGCATGCGTTTTTCGGCGAACTGGAATTCGTTCCAGCCGCCCACCACGCGCACCCATTGCGGCGTCGGTGTGCGGTCGGCCTGGTCCTTGAGCATGCGCAAGGCATCGGCCAGGGACGGCACGCCTTCCCAGCGCAGTTCGAGGTTGTAGTTCAGGCCACCGCGGATCAGGTGCAGGTGCGAGTCGTTGAGCCCGGGGATGACGGTGCGGCCCTTGAGATCGATGACCTGGGTGCCGCTGCCGCGCAGGGCCATGGCCTCGGCGTCGGTCCCTACCGCGACGAAACGCCCCTGGCTGATGGCGACCGCACTGGCGTGGGGCTTTTCACGGTCGACGGTATGGAACTGGCCATTGAACAGAATCAGATCGGCGTTCATCGGATTTCCTTCTGGATGAGTAGAGGCAAGGGACAGCCGCGGCCAGAAAGCCGCCGCAGCACTGAGCAAGGACCCGGCGGCGAGAAATTGGCGGCGCAGCGGATCAGTTGGGTCGTCCTTATTGGCCATGGCCGGGCTCCAAATGTTCGTGGGCTTTGGAGGCCTCAAGCCAAGGTGCGAACAAACGGGTCGCCAGCGGCATGCACACGTACACCACCGAGAGCACGATGGTCAGGGTGATCAGGAACGTCGCCACCACGTAGTTGGAAAGAAAGGCGTTGAGTTGCAGCAACGGCCCCCAGATCAGCGGCACCAGCAAGGTGTGCGGCAGAATCACCAGCAATGTCACCACGGCCTGCTTCCAGCGCGGCGGCGGTGTGGCCGCATCGGCCAGCGGGGTGAACCAGAATTCCTTGTGCGCCCCGACTTCGGTCTGATCACCGTCAGCCAGCAACGGCGTGGCCTCCTCCACCAGCTCGCGGCGCTCCGGGGAATCCAGCCAGCGTTGCATGGCCTCGGTGGAGCAGAAACGCAGCACGCAAGTGAACAGCGCCAGCCCGCCCTGCTTGCCGCGCACCACATCCACTCCCAAGTGCCCCGGCCACTGGGCGGCGACACGCACCGTGCGACGCAACCAGGCCTCGTAGGCCGCGTCCTGGCCGGCCTTGATCCGGTGCTTGACCACCAGGGTCACGATTTCATCAAAGCCAGGTCTGGCCGGGCTCGCGGTGGATTCAACGGTTTGAGATTCAGACATGGCGAAGCACTCCAACAAAACGCGTGTTCATCGCCAGGCGTCCAGGCCCGGCAATCAATACGCTGGTAAATACGATCAGCAACAACCAGCCGAACTGCCCTTCTTCCAGGCTCCATTGCGGGTGCACCACCAGCAGCGCCACGGCCAGCAGAAACAGGATCGGCAGGCACGCCAGGCGCACCAGCACACCGGCCATGATCAGCAGCGGACACAGCACCTCGGCGAAAATCGCCAGGACCAGGGTCGGCGCCGCGCCAAGGTGAAACGGGTCTTCGATGCGGGTCAGCTCGACGCTGTAATGCAACAGCTTCGGCAGCCCATGGACCCAGAGCAAAAACAGCGCACCACTCAGGCGCAGGAACAACAAGCCCAGATCCTGCAGGGAACGTTCGTCAGAGGTATTCATCGGTGAGCTCCGACCGGGTCCGCCAAGGCGGCCGCCGGCAACGGTTGGGACATGTGACTGGCAATACGCGAGCGCAACCAGCGCTCGGCCGGGTCGTTGTCATGCACACCGCTCCAGACCATCGACAACTCAGCGGCATTGATCTCGAACGGCGGGTCCTCGGCCCGCAACGCGCAGCCTTCCACCAACGCGCAGGCGGCGTAGTCGGGCACGGTGGCGATCAGTTCGGTACCGGCCAGCAAAGCCCGCAACCCGCTGAACTGCGGCACCGCCAGCACGACTTTGCGGGCCCGGCCGATGCGGGCCAGGTCCAGGTCGATGTTGCCGCTCAGGTCACCCGAGAACGAGACCATGGCGTGGGGCCGCGCGCAGTATTCGTCCAGGGTCAGTGGCCCCGGGCGCTTGTCGCCACGCAAGACCTTGCAAGGGATGTCCCGCAGTTTCTTGCGCTTGGCGTTGGCCGGCAGGTCGGTGGTGTAGCTGACCCCGACGCTGATTTCACCGCTGGCCAGCAGCGACGACATCAGCAGGAAATTGGCCCGGCGCACCACCACGATGATCCCCGGCGCTTCTTCGCGCAGTTGGCTCAGCAACGGAGGAAACAGGCCGAACTCGGCATCGTCGGACAGCCCGATGCGAAACACATCGCAGCTGGTGGACGGATCGAACGCCTTGGCCCGGCTGACCGCGCTGGAAATCGTGTCCATGGCCGGTTGCAGTTCTTGCAGGATCGCCAGGGCCCGTGGGGTCGGTTCCATCCCGCGGCCATGGCGGATCAGCAACGGATCATCGAACAGATCCCGCAAGCGTCCCAGCGCCGCGCTCACCGCCGGCTGGCCCATGAACAGCTTTTCGGCGACGCGGGTCAGGTTTTTCTCGAACATCAGTGCCTCGAAGATCACCAGCAGGTTCATGTCGAGACGGCGTAAATCGTTGCGGTTCATGGGTGTTATTCCTGTTGAATGCCGATCCTGTGGGAGCGAGGCTGCTCGCTCCCACAGGTCTGCGGCTTGGTCAACCCTGGATGAACGCCAGCAGATCCGCGTTCAATCGGTCCTTGTGGGTGTCGGTCAGGCCGTGGGGCGCGCCGGGGTAGACCAACAGCTGCGAGTTCTTGAGCAACTTGGCGGCGGCAATGCCGGCGGTTTCGATGGGGACCATCTGGTCGTCATCGCCATGGACCACCAGGGTCGGCACGTCGATGTTGCGCAGGTCTTCGGAAAGATCGGTCTCCGAGAACGCCTTGATGCAGTCGTAGGTGTTCTTGTGGCCGGCGAGCATGCCTTGCATCCAGAACCAGTCGATCATGCCTTGGGAGACTTTGGCGCCTGGACGGTTGGCACCGAAAAACGCGCTGGCCACATCTTTGTATAGCTGAGAACGGTCGGCCAGGGAGGCCTGGCGGAAGCCGTCGAACACTTCGATGGGCAGGCCGCCAGGGTTGGCCGGGGTCTTGAGCATCAGCGGCGTTACCGCCGAGATCAGGCCGAGTTTGGCGACACGGGCGGAGCCATGACGACCGATGTAGCGCGCCACTTCACCACCGCCGGTGGAGAAACCCAGCAGCACCGCATTCTTCAGCTCCAGGCGTTCGATCAGCTCGGCCAGGTCATCGGCGTAGGTGTCCATGTCATTGCCGTCCCAGGGCTGGCTGGAGCGCCCGTGCCCGCGGCGGTCATGGGCGATCACCCGGTAGCCGTTGGACGCCAGGAACATCATCTGCGCCTCCCAACTGTCCGAGTTCAACGGCCAGCCGTGGCTGAAGACCACCGGTTGACCACTGCCCCAATCCTTGTAGTAAATCTCGGTGCCGTCGCGGGTGATGAAGGTGCTCATGACATGACTCCTTGAGGTGGGTGGATCGCTTTATGGTCCGATCAGGAGAGGCATCTGCGTGAGTTAAACGTTGTTAATTTTTTTGGAACTGGGAGCTTTTGTGGCGAGGGAGCTTGCTCCCGCTGGGCTGCGCAGCAGCCCCAGGATTGTCACCTCGGTGTGCCAGATTGATGGGAGATGCGGCCTTTTGGGGCCGCTTCGCGACCCAGCGGGAGCAAGCTCCCTCGCCACGAGGTTCGTCGACTGGAAGGCTGGGAGTAGAGCCTGCGCCGTTGCGCTTGAAGCCAAACCTGAGGAATATGCTCGGGTAAAGCCCAGGCATCGGGACCAGAACATTGAGAGCACCATGAGCCAATACCTCAGCTTGCCCGTCGAACAGACGGTGCATTTCGGCCCTTATCGGGTCCATCCGCGCCAGCGCCTGGTATTGGAGGGTGGGCAACCGTTGCGCCTGGGACGACGGGCCGTGGAGATTCTGCTGGTGTTGCTCGAACACGCCGGCGAGGTGGTGAGCAAGCAGCAATTGATCGCCCGGGTCTGGCCCAGGAGCGTGGTGGAAGACACCAACCTGCGCGTGCACGTCGCGGCACTGCGCAAGGCTCTCGGGGATGGCCAGGCCGGGCAGCGCTACATCGTCACCGTGGCGCAGCGCGGTTATAGCTTTGTCGCGCCGTTGTCATTCGAACCCCTCGACCAGTTGGCGCATATCCCCCATCCGTCGTTGGCGCGCAACCTGCCGTTGCAGCACACGCGCATGATCGGACGCCAGGCCCTGGTGGAAAACCTGGTGGCCCAACTGCCGCGAAAACGCTTCATTACCCTGGTCGGCACCGGCGGCATCGGCAAGACCACCGTCGCCCTGCGGGTCGCTGAACGGCTGATCGGCCACTATCGTGACGGCACTCATCTGCTGGACCTGGCGTCGCTCAACGATGCGGCCATGATCGCCCCAAACCTGCGTGCATTGCTGGACCTGCCACTGCAGGACGGTGATCCGCTGGACGCCATCGCCCGCCAGCTCAAGGAGCGGCATCTGCTGCTGGTGATCGACAACTGCGAGCACCTGATCGACGCCATCGCCCAGCTCAGCGAAACCTTGCTGCGTGGCGCTCCCCACCTGCACATCCTGGCCACCAGCCGCGAAGGCCTGCGTGCCGAAGGCGAACACGTACAGCGCCTGGACGCCCTGGCGCTCCCGCCCCGGGAAATGCCCATCGAGGGTTATCCCGCCCTGGAGTACCCGGCGCTGCAACTGTTTGCCGAACGTGCGATGGCCAGCCGTGACGACTTCGAACTGACCGACCGCGAGGTGCCGTTGGTGATCGACATCTGCCAGCGACTGGACGGCATTCCCTTGGCCATTGAACTGGCCGCAGGACAACTCGGTCGTTTCACCCTGGAGGAACTGCACCGGCAATTGCAAGACAGCGTCGCCCTGCTTCACAACGACACCGACGCCGCACCGCGCCAGCAAACCTTGCGCGCCACGCTGGACTGGAGCTTCGCGCTGCTCACGACGTGCGAGCAAACCTGTTTGCGCCGGCTGGCGGTGTTCATGGGCAGTTTCAACCTGGCCTCCGCCGCCGCGGTGATCATTGGCCAGCATGTCGCGCCCGACCAGGTGCTGGTGTCGATCAGCCAGTTGGTCGCCAAATCGTTGCTCAATGTAGAGATCGGCGATGAAGAGGTGCGCTATCGCCTGCTGGACACCACCCGCAGCTATGCCTTGGAGCGACTGACCGAAGCCGGGGAGCTGGCAGCGAGCCAGGAACGCCACGCCGAGCGCTGCCTGGCGCTCATGGGGCAGGCGGAAAAAGATTGGGACAACACGCCCACCCGATTGTGGATCGCCCGCTACGCCGACTATCGCGACGACATCCGTGCGGCACTCGACCGAGGCCTGGGTCCGCAGGGTTCACACGCCGTGGCGATCCGCTTGACCGCCCGCACCCTGCCCCTCTGGCAGGAGCTGTCGCTGCTCAAGGAACATGGCCTCTACGTCAACAAGGCGTTGCAATTATTGCGGGCCAGCCCCGCTCCCTGCCCACGCTTGACCCTGGCCCTGGAACTGGCCCACGCCAGTTTCAACTACCACACCGAGGGCGGCACGCCGGCAACGGTCCGAGCCTTTGCCACCGCCCGGCAGTTGGCTCGGCAATGCCAGGACCTGGCCGGTGAGCTGCGGGCCGTGTCCGGGCAAATGACCGTCGACCTCAGCTGCGGCAACTACCAACAGGCCCTGGCACACAGCCTGGATTTCGACCGATTGGGCTTGCAGGGCGACCCGATCCTGTCCTTGAGCACTCAACGCCTGCGGGTGCTGGCGTTGCATTTCATCGGCGACCAGGGCGCGGCGCGGCGCGATGCCGAACAGGTGATCCAGCGCCTGGCCCAGAGCGGCCACCTCAGCCGTTTCAGCCACGGTTTCGGCGTGCAATACGACCAGAGCGTGGCCGCGCTGACGATACTGGCACGCATCCTCTGGCTGCAAGGTTTTGCCGAAAAAGCCCGACGCACCGCCAACCTGGCGTTACAGATCGCCTTGCAGATCAACCACGGCATTTCGATCTGCTACACCCTGGCGCTGACCGGTTGCGTGATCGCCCACTACAACGGCGATCATTCGACCGCCCGGGAAAGGCTCGAGCTGTTGAAGCAGCAGGCCAAGAAACATTCGGTGATGCTGTTCCATGACTGGGCTTGCCATTACGCCTGCGCATTCGATGGCCAACCCCTGGCAACGAGTTCGACGAGCGGACTGATCCAGGACATCGCCGTCACCCTGCGCAGCGACTTTGTCGTCCCGGCGCAAATCGAACGGGCGCGCAGTGGCGCCGCGGGTTGGTGTTCGGCGGAGATCCTGCGGGCCGACGCTGAAACCCTGCTGGCGCAGAACGAGCCGTCCCTCGTGAAGCCAGCCGAAGCACAACTGCTGGCTGCCCTGGCCGTGGCCCGTCGCCACAATGCCTTGGCCTGGGAACTGCGCAGCGCCACGTCCCTGGCGCGCTTGTGGCAACGCCAGGGGCAAGCCCACGCCGCGCAGGCGCTGCTTGGGCCCGTCTATCGACGCTTCACCGAAGGTTTCGACACCCCCGACTTATTGGAAGCCAGCGCGCTGCTCCAGGAGCTGACCCGCCGGTTGGGGCCTTGAAGGCCGGGCGCCCCAAGCACCTTGCAACACATAACGCCGATGAAACACAGGCCACTGACCACTGCGCCGCAATTTGTCCATGGCATAGGTGCGAATAGTGTGGAGCAGATAGAAGCGAACCCCTTCGGCGCGCGGCTCGACCATCAACAGTGATACGCTCGCCAGCCTCGACAGCAGGCCGGGCAATGGCCCGACACTCAGTTCAGCGCAACTGATCACGGCCAGCGCAGCCTTGAGCGTGAACGGCCCCTCGAACACCGCCAGGCGCTGGAATACGGTTCGTTCGTCAGCGCTCAAACGTTCGAAACTCGAGTCCAGCACCGCTTCCAGGCTTCGGTGTCGAGCCACCGCCGTACGCCGCCCGTGACTCAAGAGTGACAAACCGTAATCCAATTGCTCCAGGACCCCCGCCACTCCCAAGGCATCGACCTGGGCCGCCGCCAGTTCCAACGCCAGTGGCAACCCGTCCAGGCGCTGGCAAATCTGTGCAAGGATCGGCCAGTCGCGACTACCCGGCTTGAACCCCTGCTGCCGGGCGCCCACCCGCTCGATCAGTAACTGCACCGCCGGGCACGCCTCGATCTGGTGCTCAGGTTCCTGGGGCGACGCCACGGCCAGCCCCGGCAGGGACACCAGCCTTTCATCCGGCAAGTCCAAGGCTTCGCGACTGCTGAGCAACACCGACACCCCAGGCGCCGCTGCAGCCAGTGCCTGGACCAGTTCCCGACAGCCATCGAGCACCTGCTCGCAACCGTCGAGCACCAGCAACATCCGACAGGGTTCGAGGCAGCGGACCAAAGAACCGTGCCCCAGGCCCAGCACGCCGGCCACCTGCGCCATCACTTGCGCGGGATCGCCGGCAGCCACCAGGTCAACGAACCAGGCACCGTCGTCAAAATGCTCGAGCAGCAGCTCCGCCACCCGCAACACCACGGTCGTCTTGCCAACCCCGCCCGGGCCGACCACGGTGGTCAGGGGTTGATGGGGTACTTGCGCCAGTAGCCGCCCCAGGACTTTGTCACGACCGACCACCGGGCTCAGGCGGGCGGGCAGGTTGTGCCGTTCGACCCGGCAGCTGAAAGGCGACTCGACGCCCCCTTGCGCCGCCAGGGGCAACGCAAGGCAATAGCCTTGCCGAGGATGATTGAGGATATAGCGAGCGCCGTCCCGGCCGTCACCGAAGGCCCGCCGCAGCGCCGCGATGTGCACTCGCAGGTTGATGTCCTCCACGACGCTGTCAGGCCACACCTGTGCAATGAGTGTCTGCTTACTGACATAGCGGCCGGCATGCTCCACCAGCACCTGCAAAACATCCAGGGCGCGGCCGCCCAGCGCGATGGGCTGGCCGTCACGGGTGACCAGCCGCTGCTGCCGGTGGAAGACGAACGGACCGAAGCTCAGCGCCGGCTCGCTGTCGGGTTTGACGAAACTGTTCATGGGCGATCCAGCGCCGGATAACCGGTCCGGGCATCAGTGTGCGGATCAACGAACACGTCTGCCCCGGCTCCCGCGCATCCTTTCCAAAGGGTTCGCCGTTATCTTGGCAGGCACAGGCTTCAGGACAATGCTGGCACAGGGAGCACCACGGACATCACGGTGCCCTGGACGGACACCGATGGCTCAACTGAACTGCTGACGATATTGCACCGGGGTCAGGCCGAGCTTTTCACTGAACAAAAAGCGCATGTGCCGGACACTGCCAAACCCACTGCGAAACGCCACGGTCTTGAGGGGCAGGTCGGTGGTCTCCAGCAACTGACGCGCCCGGTCGATGCGCGCGCCCTGCAGGAACTCCATGGGCGTCATCTTCACTTCACGGGCGAAGACCCGGGCGAAATGCCGCGCGCTCATGGCGGCCAACGCGGCCATGCGCTCGATGGTGAAGGGTTCTTCCAGATGTTCCATCACATGATTCTGCACCCGGGTAATGGCCGACTCCTGCGTCGACACCGCCGCCACCGAGGGGCTGAACTGCGCCTGTCCGCCCTGGCGTTTCATCACCACCAGCAACACCTTGGCCACGTCCAACGCCACCTTGCGGCCATGGTCCTGGGCGACGATGGACAGGGCCAGGTCGATCCCGGCGGTAACGCCGCCAGAGGTGATCAGGCGCCTGTCCTGCAGGAATATCTTGTCGGTCTCGACCACAGCCTTGGGGAATCGTTGGATCAGGCGTTCGGTGTAATGCCAGTGGGTGGTGACGCGATAACCGTCGAGCAAGCCCGCTTCACCGAGTACGAAGGCCCCGGTGCAGATGGAGCCGTAGCGCGTAGCCCGCTGCGCCGCGGCCCGCAGCCAGGTGTGCAATCCCGGATGCTGGTCGTTATAGGCCCCCGGCCCGCCCGGCACCAGCAACACGTCATAGGCCGCCCATGCCTGGTCGATATGGATATCGGCCAGCACCGTCACGCCGTTGGACGCCCGCAACGGCCCGCGCTCGGTCCCCAGGGTCAGCAGTTGATAACGCTGTTCCGCTGCCAGGTAGCGATTGGCGATGGAAAACACCTCGAGAGGCCCGGACATGTCGAGCAGCAGAAAATCCGGGAACAGCACCATTGCAACGGTTTTCATCGAGAAAGACGCCAAAAAAATCCAGAAACTGTAAATACCCCCTGTGGGAGCGAGCTTGCTCGCGATAGCGGTAGGTCAGTCGCACTGGTGCTTGGCTGATCCAACGCCATCGCGAGCAGGCTCGCTCCCACAGGTTTTGTGTGGCTCAAAAACCTCAGCATTATGTCGAAGCGAAGCATCTGCCGGTAGGCATTCTCTATTGTCTACTCAAACAGGACAGTCTTTCGTTTTTCACCTGCTTATTGAATATCCTGATAAACATTAACCTTCTTCTGAACTCGGCGAACGGCCCCAGCCGTCGCCCATAAACATCAGGAGAAATCATCATGCTGACCCTTCGCAAAGCTTCGGACCGCGGCATCGCCCGTCACGGCTGGCTGACCTCGTTCCACACTTTCTCTTTTGCCAGCTACCGCGACCTCAACCAACAGGGCTTCTCCGACCTGCTGGTCATCAACGATGACCGGGTCGCCGCGGCCAAGGGCTTCGGCCAGCATCCCCACCGGGACATGGAGATCTTTTCCTATGTGCTCGAAGGGGCGCTGGAACACAAGGATACCCTGGGCACGGGCTCGGTCATTCGCCCCGGTGACGTGCAATTGATGAGCGCCGGCAGCGGCGTGGCCCACAGCGAGTTCAACCACAGTGCGGACGAGCCGGTGCACTTCCTGCAGATCTGGATCGTGCCCAACGTCAGCGGCGCCACGCCACGCTATCAACAGGAGCATTTCAGCCGTGAGCAGAAACAGGGTCGCCTGCAATTGATCATCTCCCCGGATGGCGCCGACGGCTCGCTCCAGGTGCGCCAGGATGCACGGGTCTACGCCGGGTTGTTCGATGGCGAGCAAAGCGCCACCCTGACCCTGGCCCCGGATCGCTATGCCTACGTGCATGTCGCCCGAGGCACTGTCGAGCTCAACGGCGTGCCGTTACAGGAAGGTGATGGCGTGCGCGTGCGCGAGGAGCAGGTCCTGACCTTGAGTAACGGCCAGGATGCCGAGGTGCTGGTGTTCGATCTGCGGCCGCAGGAACTGCCACAGATGCCATGACAGCCGTGTCTATGCCTGCCCCCACTGTGGGAGCGAGCCTGCTCGCGATAGCGGCCTGTCATTCAATATCAACGCTGAATGACCCTACGCCATCGCGAGCAGGCTCGCTCCCACATTGGACCTCATGACCGCTTCACTCATTCTCCAGCGCAAACACCTCGACAATCTCATCGATTACCGCCCGCACCCGTGCGGTATGGCGCAGGTCCGCGTGGGTGACCAGCCATACCTCGTAAGGCAGCGGGCGCGTGCGTTCCGGCCAGATCCTCAGCAGCCCGTCACGCTCCCCCATATACACCGGGATTTCCCCCACGCCGATGCCCGCGGCAATCGAACGGCGCACCAACAGGCTCGAACTCAGGCTTGCCACGATCCGCCCGCGGTTGATCGGCTCGCAGACCAGGGTAAAGTCCTTGCTGCCCTGCAAGTAGGGCTGGTAGACCACCAGGTCATGGCCTTCGAATTCACTGCCGGGCGACGGTAGGCCATGGGCATCGACATAGGCCCGGGACGCGAACAGCCCCACCGGCCAACGCGCGATCCGCCGGGCGATCAGGTCAGGGTTGTCGGGCCGGGTGTTGCGTACGGCAATGTCCGCCTCCCGCTTGACCAGGCTGAGTATCTGCGTGGAAGCATCCAGCTGCACGCGCACATCAGGGTGCCGTCCATGCAAGCGGGCAATGGCGGGAATCAGGAAATCGATGGCCAATGAGTCGGTAGTGGCAACCCGGACATTGCCAATCAGGCGATCATCCAGGCCCTGGATCCGGCGCTCCAGTTCCAACGCCGAATGCTCCATCTTCTCCACCGCCTCGAGTGCCGCCTCGCCGACGGCTGTCAATGCGTAACCGTCAGGGGTGCGCAGGAACAACGCGGCACTCAGGGATTTCTCCAACGCCGTGATGCGCCGCCCCACAGTCGCCTGATCCACCCCCAATGCCCGCGCGGCACCACGCAAGGTCGACGCCCGGCAAACAGCAAGAAACACCCGCGCATCATCCCAATTCATCTACCTCTCCAGTGATGCAAATCTGCATCGCATTGCCGCGAAATCGCTGCATAAACGCAGCAACGATAACCGATATGCTGGGCGCCATAAACCCTTCACAGGATCGCTGTCATGACCACTCCATCCGCTGCGCTCGACTCCGCGCCCACGGGCATCTGGTTACCCATCTTCGCCGGCCTCTGTGCCAGCCTCGTCAGCATCGGCCTGGCGCGTTTCGCCTACACGCCGCTGATCCCTTCGTTGATCGAGGCCCATTGGTTTTCGGCCAATGACGTGGTCTACCTGGGGGCAGCGAATCTGGTCGGATACCTGGTCGGCGCCCTGCTCGGCCGTCCCATGGCCCACCGACTGACCAACAGGAACGCCTTGCGGCTGATGATGCTGGCCGTGACCGGCGCGTTTTTCGCCTGTGCTTTCCCGCTTTCGGTCACCTGGTACTTCGCCTGGCGGCTACTGTCGGGAATCGCCGGCGGCGCCATCATGGTACTGGTGGCGGCGACCGTATTGCCCCATGTGCCGGCGGCGCGCAAAGGGTTGGCCAGTGGTGCGATTTTCCTTGGCATCGGCCTTGGCATCGCCGGTTCGGGAACGATTGTGCCACCGCTCTTGAGCCTCGGCTTGCAAGCCACCTGGCTGGGGCTCGGCGCCCTGTCACTGGTACTGACCGGGCTGAGCTGGTTTGGCTGGCCCCAGGACACGGCGCATGTGGCAGCCAGCGCTGCGCCCGACGCCCCCATGCCTGCGGCTGTCTTCCGATTGTTCGCCCAGTACGCCTTCATGGCCGCCGGGCTCGTGCCTGCGATGGTTTTTTTGGTGGACTACGTGGCCCGCGGCCTCGGGGCCGGGGCACATGTCGGGGCACTGGTCTGGGTCATGTATGGCCTCGGGGCGATTATCGGGCCGGTGAGCTATGGCTTTCTCGCCGATCACCTGGGTGCGCGCAGGAGTATTCGACTGGTGCTACTCGTGCAGGCAATTGCCCTCGGCTTGCTGGCGATTTCACAAACCTTCATGGCGTTGGCGCTACTGGCGGTAGTCATTGGTTCTTTCCCACCGGGCATTGTGCCCTTGGCCCTGGCCCGGGTGCATGAACTGATACCCAACCATCATCGCCAACAACTCGCCTGGAGTCGTGCCACGGTTTCATTCGCGACCTTCCAGGCGGTCGCCGGGTTTGCCTATTCAGCACTGTTCAATGCCAGTGGCGGACATCACGCTTTGCTTTTCCTGATTTCCGCAGGGGCCATTCTTGTTGCACTGACGCTCGACTTCACGCCATGGGGCAATTCGAAAGTGCTGAACTCGTAAGCATTGAAGCCATTCAGACGAAAAACTTCTAAAAAAAGTCGGGTAACTTGGCGAATTCAAGCTTTGATCTATGGAGCGGCGAAGCATCTTGGACTGGCTTCACTCTCAGCCTGAAATGTGCTCGCCTGTTGCCACGAGGCATGGGGGCCTATAAAGTTCCCAAAAGGATTTTGTTTCTGACCGGCGGTCATGATCCTACCCAAAGCAAATTGACCCGATGCACGAGCCCAGGCAATAATTTCATTTTGCCATCAACTCCTGACTTGCTTATTCACGGAAGAAAGCATGAAAACCCTTATATCCCTCGCTTTAATCTCGATTGCGTGCAGTGCGGCTGCGGATGTCCAGAACATCAAATACATTTACGATGATTCGGATGCCGTGTACTCCATCGTCTCGTCTGTCGATAGTGGTTCAGCCATCCAGGCCACCGTGCAGAGAACGGGCACCTACTTCACCAACTACACGAAACTGGAACTCGACTGCGCCAGCCGCAATGTGCGGCATATGGGGATGTACAACAGTCTCGCAGGGTTGGAGAAAGCCGAGTTCGACCAGATGCAAGGGCGAATCATCGACGGCTCGATCGCCGACGAAGTCGGCAAGGTGTTGTGCAAGGAGACGACCTTGACCGCATCGCAAGCCACCCCGCAAACCGAAGACCTGCCCACCGAAACTCAGACAGACGATAACAGCTGATTTTTTGTCCGTAACACCGCAGCCTGCTCCCGCAAAGTTGCACGGCCCCCTTTGCCCATCACAAAGTTCATCTCTGATTTTGCGACGGCTTCATCGCAAGGTTTGTCTGCGTTCCGATTTCGAACGGTAACTGCCAGGCGGCACACCAAAGAAATCCCGGAAACGACGCTGGAAGTGCGGGGAACTGACGAAACCCGTCGCCACGGCGATTTCAGTCACGGACCGATTGGTTTGCTGGATAAGCTGGCGGGCACGTGTCAAGCGCAACTCCAGGTAATAGCGTGTTGGGGTGGCACCGAGAAAACTGCAGAACCGTCGTTCCAACTGCCGCTTGGAAATCTTGACGCACGCCGCCAGCTCATCGATGGTCAGAGGCTCTTCTACGTTTTGCCACATCAGTTCCAAAGCCAGCTTGAGGCTTTCCGGCAGCGTCGGGTCGGTCTCGACGAAGACCGGAGGCAAGTCCGTCGCATCATCGCCCGACTCATCACAGCGAAGAATTTCCTCGATGGCGCCCACCAGTGCCGCCCCACCCGTCTGGCGAATCAACTGGAGCATCATGCGCAGCGAACTGTTGGCACCTGCGCAACTGACCCGCTCCCGATCAACGACATAGGCCCGGCTGGACACCTTCACATGGGGAAACACCTCCGCCATCATGGCGCGGCTTTCCGGGTGGACAGCGCATTCGAAACCGTCCAGCAGATTGGCATCAGCCACAAAGAAGACACCATTCCACAGCCCTCCCAGTATCGCCCCGGACGCCGCATTGGCGCGCAGCTTGCGCCGCAGCAAGGGGTGGCCTTGCAACTTCACCCGAAAGCCGCCGGCAACGATCAGCACGTCCTGGTTTTCCGGCATCTGTGCCAGCTCGATGTCGGTCGAGATGACAATGCCCAGGTCGCTCGTCACCTGTCCTCCTGAAACCCCCACCGTCAGCACTTCATAGAGGGGCATGTCGCTCATCAGGTTGGCGGTCACCAGCGCGTCCACCGCACCGGTGAAGGACATCATCGAGAAGTTGTCCATCAATACAAACGCGACGCGGATCGGCGACTGGCTGGCGGGTGCCGCTCCGAGTGGTCGATAAGCCATGTTCTTGTTTTTGAGTACGCTCTCGAATGCGCTTGGCATAGGGCCTCGTTAATACCTTAAAGACGATGAGGGTTTGCTGCCGGTGGGTGCCGTTAACCACAAGGCAAAGAGACAGAGCAAACCACGCTATCTTCCAGGCTAGTCAAACCGGGTGCAATCGCACCGACGCCCTCTACTGATCGACCCGCGCCAAAACGGACGGCCTCAAGTGCCTACGACTTTGGTCGATACATTGGCTGTAGGCATGGGCGCTTTTCCCTTCCAGAGACTCGCAACGCCAACCACTGCTGTTTCCGCCGTTCCAACACTTAAAAAATTCCGCGGGAGAAGTCATGAATATCAAACAGAAGCTGACATGGGCGTTCGCGGCCATCGCCTGCCTCCCGGTTATCCTGGTGGCGGTGCTTGTCGTGCTGAACCTGCGCGACGCCGCGAAAGCCAACTTCCTGGACAGTAGCGGTCGTGAAATCCGTCAGATCGACAACGGCATGAAGCAGTTCTTCGATGGCATCAGCCAGAACGTCGAATACATCGCCAAGGATCCACGGATCATCGCGGCCAAGGGTTTGAAAAATTACTCCCTGGCCGATGCTGCACAAACACCGCTCCCCGAAATCAATCGACAGCTTCTGGAAGTATTCGACCGATTCGCCAAAAGCCATCCGACCACCGCCTACCTTTCCGTGGGGATGAGCGACGGTGGCTACGCCAGTTGGCCTGACGACCCCAAGATGACCAACTACGACCCACGCGTGCGCCCCTGGTACAAGGCCGCCCTGGCCAAACCAGGCACCGTGGCGCGTACAGATGCCTATTACTGGGCGCCGGACGATGTGTCGCTGATCGGCACCGTACACACCGTCGCCGACGCCAGCGGCAACGTCGTGGGCGTGGTGGGCCTGGACGTGTCGCTCAAGCAGCTGACCGAACTGGTCAAGAACATCAAGTTGGGCGAGAGCGGCTACCTGATGCTGGTGGAAGCCAACGGCAACGTCCTGGTGGACCCTGCCGATGCCAAGCACAACTTCAAGCCGCTGGCCGACCTGGGCCCCAACTATGCCGAGCTGGCCAAAAGCAGCGATGGCGTGACCCAGATCGAGATCGAAGGCGTGCCCTACATGGCCAACGTGGTCAGCTCCAAAGGGTTGGGCTGGCGCTTCATCGGCCTGATCAAGCGCGACGAAGTAATGGCTGAAGCCTCGAGCCTGACTTGGCTGATCGCCGCCATCGCCGCCGCGCTGGCCGTGGTCTTCGCCGTGGTGGGCGCCAGTTTCGCCAGCGTAATCGTGCGGCCGATCCGCGGGGTTGCCAACGGTCTGCAGGAAATCGCTGAAGGTGAAGGCGACCTCACCCGCAAACTCTCGGTACAAGGCAAGGACGAAACCGCCACCCTGGCAGGCTGGTTCAACCAGTTCCTGGGCATGATCGCGCAACTGATGCAGCGCATCGGCAGCGCCTCTTCCGACCTGCAAACCGCCGCAGCCGATACCAGCCACGTGGCCCAGAACATGAACGACGCCGCCGGGCGCCAGCGCCAGGCCGTGGAGCTGGTCAGCACCGCGTTCAATGAAATGGTCGCCACTGCCAACGAAGTTGCCCGCTCGTGCAGCCAGGCGGCCTCCAGCGCGGACGAAGGTTATCGCGACGTGCATGACGGCCAGCATCACATCGGCGAAGCCACCGGCAGCGTGCTGAAACTGAGCGAGGACCTGCAGCAGTCGACCCAGACCATGCAGGCGCTGGAACAGGACAGCAAGAACATCAACACCATCCTCGACACCATTCGTTCCATCGCCGAGCAGACCAACCTGCTGGCCCTCAACGCCGCCATCGAGGCCGCGCGGGCCGGCGACCAAGGTCGCGGGTTCGCCGTGGTGGCCGACGAAGTCCGCGCCCTGGCACGGCGTACCGCCGACTCCACGGGCGAGATCGACAGCCTGCTGGGCAACCTCGCGCGGCGCACCCAGGAAGTCACCCAGCAGATGCAAAGCAGCCTGCAGGTGTCGCAAACCAGCGTGGAACGCATCCAACAGGCCCGCGACAGTTTCGACAAGATCCGCAACTCGGTGGATTCGATTCGTGACCAGAACACTCAGATCGCCACGGCGGCAGAGGAACAGCACCAGGTGGCCGAAGACATCAACCGGCACATCGCGCAGATCCATACCGATGCACAGCTGGTGGAGGAATACGCCCACTCGGCGCAAACCGGTTCGGGGCGTTTGACGGATATTTCCGGGCAGCTCAAGGGTTTGGTGGGACGGTTCAAGTTCTAGATTGCTTGAGGGGCGAGCCAGGGATGGCTCACTCAGGACGATACAAACGAAAAGCCGCAATCGAGCGCACGGCGTTCATATTCCAGCAGACATTCATAGTCCGCCTCACTGGCTGGCAGCACTTCCTTGATCGCCAGGTCACGAGAAACCTCAGGCAATTGGCTCAGGGCTTCATTCATTGCATCCCTGATTGAATCTGCGTCGGCCGCTGTCCGACGTAACGAGGTGATGTAAGGCAGGCAAGGACTGCGCACACTTCGCGTCAGGATCCTCAGGTCTTCGACCTCGCTACTGTTATCTCTCGCTAGGTAGTCATAGGTGACACTGTCTATGGAGGCGAGATCACCGTCGCAGGCTTTCAGTCTTCGAAGGCTTTCCCTGTGCGATCCCGTGACCGATAGCTTCGAGAAAAAACCATGGTCACTGATACCGGCAAGCGTATGCCGCAATAGATTCATTCCGGAATTCGAGTCATGGGCGTTGATCAGACCATGGCTGCCTTGGAAGTCAGCCAGATCTGCCATGGCCGAATCAGCCCTGCAAAGCAGCAAGCTGCAATGGTCGCCGGCTGAGCTATGAGCCAGTTCATAGCTCGGACGCCCCACCAGCCTCACCTTTCCCCGCAGTGTCGTGACCAAAGGATAGCCGCAGGTCTGGGACAACAACAGATCGGGGGAAAGCCAATGGGACATGGGATCAACCTTCCGGCCTTGCCCGCGGTGCTCGCCCAAAATCGCCAGGACACGTCGAAGCCAGGCTTCCTGTGCCTGTAAAACCCTTGCGGGAGCGAGGTACATGGAGAGATCGCTGGTCATATGAAATCCAATTAAAGGACTGTTATCGGCGCTTGGCGCTGATCACAGCAAGAAGCTGTTAGCCGGTTTTTTCAAGCCCAAGCGGTCCCTTAGCGTCCCGGGTTCATATTCCTTGCGGAAAACCCCTTTGGCTTGCAGCAAAGGCACCACGCCACGCGTGAATGCTTCGAAGTCCGTCGGCAAAAACGGGAACATGAGGTTGTAGCCATCGACGGCATTCGACTCGTATAACGCTGAAAGCTTATCGGCTATATGCTCCGCCGTTCCGATCAGTAGCCAGGTACTGGAGCTCTTGACCAAGCGGCGCCCTATTTCGCGGATAGACAAGGAAGGATCGTACTTCTTGAGCAGGGCCAGCTCAGTTCGAATGCCATCAAACTCAGACTCATCTGGCAACGCTGGCAGGGGGCCGTCCGGCGAGAGCCCCGTCAAGTCGAGACGGGTGTAGCTGGAGACCAGGTCAATCGCCACGGCATCGATAATGAGACTGTCCTCCAGTTGCCGACGTCGCTCCTCCTCAGTCTCATCCTCCAGAACCACCGGAAGCACACCGGTAATGATTTTCAGATCACTGGAATGCCTGCCCTTCAACTCGAGCCGGCGATTCAAATCGGCCCTGTACGCCAGTCCTTCTTCAACCGTATTGATGAAACAGAAATGCACGTCCGCGTGGGCCGCGGCCAGGTCCTTGCCCGCTTCAGAAGACCCCGCCTGGGCCAAGACCGGATGCCCTTGAGGTGGACGCGGCACGTTAAGCGGCCCTCGCACGCTGAAATGCGTCCCTTTGTGATGGATCGGATGGATTTTCGATGGATCGGCAAAATCGCCGGTGCCCTTGTCGAATTCAAGCGCCCCGTCCTCCCATGAGTCCCAAAGCTGTTTGACGACACGAATGAATTCATCGGCCCGCAGATAACGATCGCCGTGTTTCGCCACGCCTGACAATCCGAAATTCGAAGCCTCCTCTTCCAGCCAGGAAGTCACGATATTCCAACTGGCTCGCCCTGAACTGAGATAGTCCAGTGATGCAAAATACCGCGAGATGTTGAAGGGCTCGTTATAGGACGTTGAAGCCGTGCCCATCAGACCGATGTGCTCGGTCACAGCGGCCAGTGCGGACAAGAGCGTAATGGGCTCAAGGCGGGCATTGGCATAGTGCCTCAAGCCGCTGGCCACGGAGTCCCAGACCGCCACGTGATCGGCGACAAAAACCGCATCGAACTTCGCCGCCTCGGCCGCCTGCACCAGTTTTACGTAGTAGCCCAGCGTCAATATTTCCTGGGTCGGTGACAACGGGTGGCGCCAGGAAAAACGATGGTCCCCTTGGGGATTAAAGAAGAACAGATTCAGGATCATACTTTTATTGGACATAACGACTCCGCGACCTCACCAACATCGCATTCATGTTCAGTTGGCCGTCTTGACGGTATTTTCGGCGACCCACTGCGCCGCGACTTTTGCCGGATCCTTGTGATCGATATCAACAAGGCGATTGAGTTGCTTGAGATCGTCATCGGTCAGCTTTGCGGAAACTTCGTTGAGCACCTTGGTGACTTCCGGGGTTAGCAGTGCCTTGCGCCCCAGTGGGGTGATGTTTTGCAGGGGTTGTTGATGCTTGTCGTCCTCGAGCACAACCCAGGGTTCTTTCGCCAGGATGCCTTGCGTGGAGACGACGGTGGCGACGTCGATAGCGCCTGAATTCAACGCCAGCCGCGACAAGGGCCCGCCCATGTCCAGGGATTTGACGCTCTTGAAATTGATGCCGTAGACCGCTTTCAGCCCAGGCAGGCCCAAGGCAGAAGTGGCGACTTCCGGTGGTCCGCCCAACGTTAAATCAGCTGAGACAGGCGCCAGGTCGGACAAGGTGTGCAAGTTGTACTTTTCTGCGGTCTTTTTAGTGACGGCCCAAGCGGTAATAGAGCCCGCCGCGGAAGGCTCAAGCAACTGCAGGTTCGCCGGTAACTTCTGCTGCAAGGCGCTGACGATCTCCTTTTGGCTGGTCAGGGCTGTCTTGTCATCATAAAAACTCAGCAGTGATCCTATGTATTCGGGTACAACGTCGACATCCCCATTTTCCAAGGCCTTGGCGATGATCTGGCGATTGCCCAGATTGAGCCGGGTCTTGACTTCTATCCCTTCATTTTTCAAGGCTGACGCATAAATGTTTGCGAGAATCGTCTGCTCGGAAAAATTGGCCCCGCCTATGGTGATGGATTGAGCACTGGCAAACGTGCTGCCCACCAGCAAGCCTAACCCCAGCAACAATGAAACCGATTGCACTGAGCGAGCCTTCGAACGTTGTTTGTTTTTCATTTGGACTTGCACCTCTGCAAAATTAATAGGCACTTTCAAATGCCCTGATCATGTAGCGCTCAGTTCAACATTCGCTGTTCGCCATTTTCGAACCATGAGTGTTTCTATCGTCGAGCAGAGCCACTCGCTGACAATCGCAAGGGCCGACACCACCAATGCACCGCCAATAATTTGCGGTGTATCGTTGCGACCCAGTCCGTCGATGAGAAATCTGCCCAACCCACCGAATCCCGCATAGGCGGCAATAGTTGCCGTTGCAATAAGTTGCACCAGGGCCGATCTGAAACCGGAAAAAATCAGCGGGAAGGCCAAAGGCAGTTCAAGTTGAATAAACGTTTGCCATCTACGCATGCCCATGGAGGTGGCCGCACTTTTCAACGACGAATCCACCTGATCGATACCGACATAGGTGTTGGTTAATATCGGCGGTATGCTCATGACAACCAGCGCGATAATGACCGTGCTGGTTTCATAGCCAATGACCATGATTGCCAGTATCACAATGCCGAGAGAAGGCAATGCGCGGCCAAGATTGAACACCCCTATCGCCAGGTTTGCGCCCTTGCGGTAATTAGCCATGAATACGCCGAGCGGCAACGCTATCGCACAAGCAATAGTGATACTTAAAGATACGTAATAAATATGCTCCGCCAGCCGCGTCAGTATGCCGTTTTCTCCCAACCAATTTTCAGGAAGAGAAAACCAATGGTAGACACTTGCGATCATGTTCATTAGCGCACCCAAGGGACCAGCCATTTATTGATTGAATAAAACAGAAAATCAAAACACAGCGCCAACATCACCGTCAGGACCAAGCTGACCACTACAGGTGTAGTGAAACTTTGCGCCAACCCGGTAATGAACAGCTGGCCCAACCCACCTTGACCAATTAACGCAGTAACAGTCACCAACCCGACCAAGGTAACTGATGTCGTTCGTAGCCCTGCCAATAACGAAGGCAAGGCCAGTGGAAGTTCAACACCCAGAAACCTCTGCATGCGCGTATACCCTAGCGCGCGGGCTTCTTCCAGAACGTCCGGGGGGTTGCTGGCAAGTCCCGCCAAGGTGTTTTGTAGAATAATCAGCAAGGAATACAGACTCAGGCCAATAACCGATGTGGTCTTGGACAAACCAGTAAAAGGCATTATCAAAATAAACAATGCCAGGGAAGGAATGGTGAACAGTATTCCGCTGACATAAATCATGGGCCGAGCCAAGACAGGCTTCCACAGTGTCAAGAACACCATTGCGCCCGCCACCAGCATGCCTATACACAGGCCCAGTGTGACCAACTGAATGTGATCCAATAACAACTGAACAATCGCTTGCCAATTATCGACAATCCACGCCCCATCCATCATTGCAGGCTTCCAGGTCGGGATCCGCTCAAGGCGTTATAAAGGGACTCGATCGAGATGCAACCTTCGTAACCTCCTGCCTCATCCACCCGCGCTACAACACCGGTTGGGGCACTGAGGATTTTCACCAATGCGTGATGCAATGAGTCATTTATCGTAACGGTTGCCAGTTCTGGAGCGGGTACAGTGGATTCACCGTCAATTTCCGCCGGAAGATCGGCGACTTTCATCAGCGTAAGTCTTTTCAATAAAGGGTCTTTCCCAATAAACCCACTCACGAAATCGCTAGCAGGATGGGCCAGGATATTGTGAGGAGTGTCGAACTGAACAAGCATCCCTTCCCCCTCAAATATTGCAATCCGGTCGCCGACCTTGATCGCCTCCTCCATGTCATGCGTTACCAGAATGATGGTCTTGTGCAAACGCCGCTGGAGCGCAACCAGTTCATCCTGCAATCGCTCGCGTATCACCGGATCAAGCGCGGCAAAGGGTTCGTCCATCAATACAACCGGTGGGTCCGAGGCCAAAGCCCTCGCCAGGGCGACACGGCTTTGCTGCCCGCCCGACAGCTGATTCGGGTAGCGGTCAAGAAACTCCGGCTGAAGTCCGACCAGGGAAATGAGCTCGCTCACGCGCTGGCGGATTTTAGACTTACCCCAGCCCAAGAGCCGCGGTACAGCGCCGATATTTTCTGCAACGGTCTGGTGAGGAAATAAAGCCGAGCTTTGCATCATGAAACCAATGCCACGGCGTAACGTAACGACGTCAAGCTCGTCGGTCGCAACCCCATTTACACAGATGCGGCCACTGTCCTGAGTATCGAGCCTATTGATCATTCGCAAAATGGTGGTCTTGCCGCAACCGCTTGGCCCGACAAACACGCAGATCTCACCCTCCCGGACATGAAGCGTCAAATCGCTCACGGCCATTCGCGGGCTGCCCTTATGAGTTTTCTTGACGGCTTCAAAACGTATCATTTTCCAACGCCCAGATTAGCTTTCATTTTTTATTGCTCGGCAGGATGGCGCGGACAATCCACTGGACTGAGCAGATGTCTATGCAATAACTGGAAATAGCCATGAATGACGTAGCCATTGTTTCGAGCTATCCATTGTTCACGCCGGGCCCTATACACCTGTGGCAAGTAAAACCAGGGCAGACCGGGAAGATCGTGATGAACCAGATGAAGGTTGAGGTTCAGAAAAAGCCAACTCAAAAGCCCTGACGATTCATTGATAACCGTGCGGTGTTCTGGAAGCGCTGACGGCCGATGCTCGTAAAACGACCTGATCATTGCAATGGATAACGCTGGAAGCGAAACAAATAAGATGTACTGGATCGCGCTGATGGCACTGTATTGCTCAACCAATCCCAGCAACACGGCAACACTTGATAGATGCGTAGCCCACATCCGCCAATGGCTCCGTCCGGTATGAAACAGCCCCTTTATCTCGGCGCCCACAAGTGAAATGACTGCCAACGGAGCGCCGATGATCAAGCGCCCGCCCAAGGTCTTATTTACCCATAGCAACACCCTCGTATAACCAGGTGAGCGCAACCAAAAGGCACTTGTGACATAACGACTTTCTGGATCTTGACCAGGCACCGTCAACACCTCGTCGTTGTGATGCGCCAGGTGCGTGTCCCTGTAAATATCGTAGGGATACCATACGGCGAACGGCAGATATCCCAGGGCTTTATTTATGGCTGGCCAGCGCGTTGGATGACCGTGGATAAGCTCATGCTGAATCGACATCCAGAGCACGACCAGCGGAATCAACAAGACGATGGTGAATACTTCACCCAGTGCGTCCCCATGAAAAACAACGAAAGCCCAGGCCAGGTAGAATCCGACCAACAAAAGCCAGGTTGGCCATTCCGTTTGACTGGTTAATGTCGTGCTCAGCTTGACGATTTCAGCTCGATGAGCTTCATCCAAATAATTTGGCATTGTTGTAAATCGCGTAGATATTGCTTTGAACAGGCGTCCATTCGCTCACGCATCAAGTTGCGGCCCGCAGGACCGGCATTACCTGAAGATGGCTGGCTAGACTAATGGTATGGAAGTGCCCAACAGCGAGGATTCACATGGCGTAGAGAAGAAACGCCAAGCCTTCGCTGATTGCACTGCAGGCTTCGCTGTTGGCCTGACACGGGAGCGGTTTACCGGTCACGAATGGAACGGTAATGGAGGCAGAACTAAGGCGGATATTGCCGGAGTGAGAAATCGCTCCTTGGGTTCGGTCACAGGACAGAGCCTCAAGGCTGATTTGGAAGATTCGGGCGCCGGACATAGTCGTACCATAAAATGGGATTGAACATATCCGGTTGTCCGGTAGGAACAATCTAGCACGATGGCTAATACGACCAAGGAATATATTCTATTATGCTTATGCCTATAGCGAATAAGAGGCCTAACCTTTCACCTTGATCGCATACAGCCCACCGGCAATCACCATGCATGCTCCCACCACTGTCCATGCGTCGGGAAGCTCGCCAAACACGAACAGGCCTATCAACGTGGCAAACACCAGAAGCGTGTAGTTGAAAGGCTGGAGCGTAGCCGCTGTTGCGTACCTGAGCGCTTGGATAAGTAAAAGCTGGGCCACTACGCCTGTGATTGAAAGGACCCCGATCAGGGCCCATTGCTTCGGGCTTGGAGACACCCAGCCCGCAAGACCTAGCAAGGTGATGGCTATCGCGCCAAAGAACCCCATGTAGAGCATGTTCGTGGCAAACGAATCACCTTGGCTGATGCGTCGGGTCAGCACGCTGAAAACAGCGAACCCCAGGGCCGACAACAATGGGATAAGCGCCGCCAGTTCAAAAACACCGGTACCCGGTCGAAGGATGACCACCGTGCCCAGGAAACCGACAGCGGCGGCAATCCATCGGCGAACTCCAACGTACTCACCCAAAAATGCACCAGCCAAAGCCAGGGTCATCAGGGGAAACACGGCGTACAGGGCATGCATCTCAGCCAGGCCCAGGTAGCGCAGCCCTATTCCAAACAGAGCGATTTCACCGACGCCAATCAGCGCACGGATGACCTGCAGAAAGGGATGCTGGCTTCGACATGCGGTTCGCAAGCTACCTTGGTAAACGCTGTAACCGACAGCAAAGACCAGGAATACCCAATAGCGCACCATGACGAGTTGCGCGATGGGCAGATCCTTGACCAGCACCTTGGTGATCCCGTCCTGGCTCGCAAAGATCAGCATCGACAACAGGCACAAGATGATTCCAAGTTGAGGCCTGGGAACCTCGTAATGACGCATGGCGCTTTCCAGCTGATTGCTCATATATCCCCCATTTCGAGTGTGATTCTGCCCTTCACGACGACATCATTCACGCCCGGCACGCCACTCACGCAAACGTAAGTCGGCTTTCGAGAGCGATCAAAGGCTCAAGGGCGGCCTTTAGCACGGCGATCCTCTCAGCAGGCAGACGCGCCAACGGTCGGCGAGGGTTACCCGCGCCATAGCCGGTGATATCGGCACCGGCGTAAACCGATTGCACGTAATCACCCTGCCAGATCAATGACATCACCGGCTCGATCGCCCGCCAGATTTCCCGGGCACGTGCCCAATCCTGCTCAATGGCGGCCTTCACTACCGCCACACAAGAACGCGGCGCCATGTTCGCCCCGCCCCAGATCAGGCCCGCCGCACCGGCAAAGAGCGCGTACGGCACCAGTGGGTCGGCGCCGTTCATTGTCGGCAGGCCCGTGCGGATCAGCGACGCCTGCGCGGCCAGATCGCCGCTGCTGTCTTTGACCGATACGAAGTTCGGAATCTCGCTCAACTGGCGAAGCAGCGAAGGAGTCACTTCTACCCCCACCGCCTGAGGCACGTTGTAGCCGATGATTGGCAACCCGGCTTCGGACACCGTGGCGTAGAAATCGATGATGCTCTGGTCGTCGGTTGGACCTTCGAAAAACGGTGGCAATACCATGACGCCATCGGCGCCACATTCGGCGGCATGGCGGGTGCGCTGCACCACTTCATCCGCCAATAAGGCAGACGTTTGCACGATGACGCGAGCGCGCCCCTTGATGACCTGAGTGCCAAAGGCCACCAGTTGCCTGGACTCTTCCTGGCGCAGGTAGACATGCATGCCTGTCCCTGAGCTCAGGACAAAACCCTCTACGCCAGCAGTCAGATAGCGCTCGAGCAACGTCTCGAAGCGTGGATAGTCGATCCTGCCTTGGGCATCGAACGGCGTGGTCACGGCCAGGTTGAGACCGGAAAAAGCGAATGCGGACATTGAATCGAGCCCTTTCTTATTCTTCTCGAGCGGACGCACCAACCGCCCTTCCCGGGCTGTTTGCACGCCGTAGTAGCGATGACCAACGCCGAAAGCGCCGGCCATCGTTGCAAGGAAATCAATCCACCGATTTAAGTGGAATCTGGGCCTGGAGGCGCGTCAGCATGGTTTCGCAGTACCAATCGTCAAACTGGCATACGCCATTTTCCGCGATGTCCGAGAAGGGTCCCGGCTCGTAAGTCGGTGAGGTCACACCTGCCTGCGTACCTTCCACCAAACGACGGTCTTGATCGTTGGTGGCAAGCCAAACCTTGGTCAGCCGGTCAATCTCGTAGTCAACACCTTCAACGGCGGTACTGGGCACAAGCCATTTGGTCGTCACAAGCGTTTCGCCAGGCCCGATCGGGAGTACCCGGAAGCTCAATGCGTGATCGCCGAGAAAGTGGTTCCAGGTAGACGGGTAATTAAAGTAGAGCAAGGCGCCAATATCCGGCTCGCCGCTTTTATCCAGGCGCCCCGTAACAGCAGGTTTACCATCCATTGTGTAACTCACGGCGCCCGCGGAAAGTGGAATGCGTGTCATACGAAAACGGCCATTCGGGTCCATGACAAGCTTGCTGGGCATGCCCGCGATTTCGCAGCGATTCCAGTGCGCGGTCAATTCAGGATCATCTTCGCCCCCCACCCCGGCCACCGAAAGATTCTCGACAAAAGAATTCATCAATTCGGGATGCGTACCGTCACAATGGAAGCATTCGCGATTGTTTTCAAATACGAGTTTCCAGTTACCCTTTTCCACGAGGTTGGACTCGAAAGCAACCTTGCAGTTATCCAGGAAATGGGGGGCGATGAAAGGACTTACAGAATGCCTGAAACTTTCGAACTCAGGCGCCTCGTCAGCGACGCATACATAAATGTACGTATGGACAATTTCACAATGAACGGGTTTCAGGTTGTATTGAGACCTGTCGAAATCGGCCCCCATATTACCGGCAAACAAAAGACTGCCGTCCAGCTCGAAAGTCCATTTATGATAAGGACAAACCAGCTTCGCAACTTTGCCTTGGGCGTGCTCACAAACTTTAGAGCCACGATGACGACAAGCATTGTGAAAAGCACGGACCTGACCACTTTTATCCCTGATGATTAAAACTGGATAGTCACCAATCTGCAACGTCAAGTATTGCCCGGGCTTTTCAAGCTCAAAGGTATGCCCGGCAAAAATCCAATCCTTGTGCCAAATCTGCTCAAGATCCTGACGAAAAACCTCAGGTTCAATATACAGCTCACGGGGAAGCGCGTGGCGCGCCTTACGCTTTTGAATCAGGTCGATCACGGATGCTTTGATATTCATTATTATCCTCTACGCATCAACCTGACGGTTAATGGTAAGTACGCCCAGAAAACGGTGTCATGGCCCAACGGGTCCTACGCGGAGCATTGTCCAACGCAACCGCTGAATACGCATGTTTTAGCCATATTTAACACCAAGGGTACGACAGCCTATCCTGTCGGCAAAACTACATTTTCGTCGTTCAACTGATAACTTAGCGTTATGACCCACCGATTCCAGGCAAGACTTTACTTACAATCGCTGTACCGACCGAGAAGATTTAAATGAAAAAAAACTCATATGCTCCATCTGGAAAACTTAGAAAGAATCCAGTCCCGGACTCGCCGACAGGCATCTTCGTATTCAGTCCTTTCATTGTAGGCTACATAATGAAGACTGTTTCGAAGCGTCACCTGATGCTCGACAGGGCGAACGAGCTGCCCTCTCTCGACCATTGCCCCGACAAGCTGGTTCCAGCCCAGCGCAACGCCTTGATGGGTCAAGACCATGTTCATGATCAGGTTGTAATCATTCGCATGAAAAATAGGCGGACAGTCGGCAGGACGCTCATCAATATCAACGTTCAGAAAAGCCAGCCACACCCCCCAGTCCACATGTTCAGCCACACCCGACCGTCCATAGGGGCTTAGATTAAGTAGCGAAGAATCGCGCACCCCTTCAAGCGAGTTCAGTTCGGGATGTGCGTCCAAAAACGCTGGAGAGCAAACAGGATAAATAATATCGTGGCACAACTGATAACTCTTATACCCATCCCCCACCTTGCGAATCTTTGAGATGATGATGTCCGGCTCTATGCCAGGTTCCATATTCACAAAGTTCTGAGTGGTAATCAGATTGAATTCAATATCCGGGTTAGTCGCCCGAAACTCTGGAAGATGCTCGGACAGCCATAATGCAGAGAATGCGGGTGAGCAACAAACAGTCAGGATATGCTTCTGCGTCGGAGCGGTACGAATCCTTTCAGCCGCTTGTGCGATATTAACGAACGACAGTTGCGCCGCCTCAAAAAATATCTTTCCCTCGGCGGTTAGTTCTACCGTGCGCCCGGCACGCATGAACAGTTGAGCGCCCAACGATTCCTCAAGCTCTCGAATCTGCCGACTGATCGCGGCTTGCGATACGCACAGGGCCTCCGCTGCCCGAGTGAAGCTTTCATATTTAGCGGCGGCGACGAATGCCCTGACAGCCCGAAGGGAAGGCATTCTAAGCAGTAATGTATCGGGGTCAACGTGTCTGCTGAGCATGGTAAGCCCTCACACTCCTATCATCCGCGAAAGCGGCGGAGCGTAACTCAATAGCCTAGCCCAGGCCATACAAAAGCGTCGTGATTGCGCGAAGGCGGTCGTTTTAGCGCGTCTCGATAACGTTAGGTTATCCATAAAGCCCTGTAAATGTTGTTGGATTTAAAATCGGGATACTTATAGATTGAAAAAAAGCCCGACCCCAAGGGCAAACAATAAAAAACAGGTACATGTCATGCGCAGATCTATCTTTTATTACTGCCCGCCTAAATTACCAACGCTCGAGCTCAATTCGATTTCGCGCGCTTGTAGCGTTACACGCAAAGGAGGGACGCGATGACTAGCCCAGACGAAATCATTTCTGTTAAGAACGTTTTTAAGATATTTGGCGCGCAACCTGACACGGCGATGAAAATGCTCGCCGCCGGGGCAAGCAAAAAAGAAGTCTTTGAGAAAACAGGTCAAGTTATTGGTGTTTTTGACGCCAGCTTTGCTGTTAAGCGCGGTGAAATATTTGTGATCATGGGACTCTCAGGTTCTGGGAAGTCCACGATGGTGCGATTGTTCAACCGCCTTATCGAGCCCACTTCAGGCAGTATTTATCTGAATGGTCGAGAAATTACGGGCCTGGCTGATAAAGCCCTTCTTGATGTCCGCCGTAAAGAGATGGGCATGGTGTTCCAGTCCTTTGCCTTGATGCCGCACATGAGCGTTCTGGAAAACACCGCCTTTGGGCTGGAAATTTCCGGCATTGGTGAAAAGGAACGGCATAGCCGCGCCAGGGAAGCCCTCGCCCAAGTCGGTCTTGCTGGACAGGAGCACAGTTATCCGCATCAACTTTCCGGCGGCATGCAGCAACGCGTAGGCCTGGCCCGCGCGCTTGCCAACGACCCGACCATCCTGCTGATGGACGAAGCCTTTTCCGCTCTGGACCCGCTTATCCGCAGCGAGATGCAGGGAGAACTCATTCGCCTGCAAGCCGAGCAAAAGCGAACCATCATCTTCATTTCCCACGACATTGAGGAAGCCGTTCGCATCGGTCACCGCATCGCGATCATGGAGGGGGGCCAGGTGGTACAGATCGGCACACCTCAAGAGTTGATCAGTCAGCCGGCCAATGACTATGTACGCACGTTCTTCAAAGGATTCGATAGTTCCCGGATTCTCAAGGCAGGCGACGTGGCCAGGCTCAATCCGGAATCGGTTCGTAAAGCGAATGGCCAAGCGCCACATTTCAAGGCCGGCCTGCCATTTGGTTACTTGATCGATGAACTTGGACAACTACTTGGGGTGGTCGATATCGATACCAGCGGCGCGGGTGGCAACACGCATTACACCCAGCACAAACAGCAGCCTGTCTTTACCGATACCCCCCTGCACGAAGTACTGGAGATCGCCGCCAACCTGCCCTACCCGGTCCCTGTACTCGACCGTTCGGGCGCTCTCACCGGGACCCTGTCAAAGAGCGAGTTACTGCAAACGCTGAGCCGCCATTAAACAGCCGCGCCCATCTACGCTGGCGCGTCCCTGACCTGAAGTACCTGCGGCCTCCATGACGTCGCAGCGGTGAAGATGAAGAGGTAAGCCCTAATGTCCGAGTTCAGTTTTCTCGACCCGTTTCAAGTCCTCACCCTTCCATTGGGTGACTGGGTGGAAAGCACCCTCAATTTTCTGGTGCACAACTTTCGCGATGTGTTTCGCGCCATCCGCTGGCCGATCGACCAAGTACTTAACGGCGTCGAATACATTCTGCAGAGCATTCCACCCAGCATCGGGATCATCCTGTCTTCATTGCTGGGATGGCAACTAGCCGGTAAACGCATGGCCTTGCTGTGCTTTGTGACGCTCACACTGCTGGGCCTTATCGGTGTCTGGTCCGAGTCGATGACCACCCTGGCGCTCGTACTGACTTCGGTATTCTTTTGCGCCCTGCTAGGTATCCCACTGGGGATTCTCTGCGCCCGCAGTGACAATCTGGAAAAGGTCCTACGGCCCGTACTCGATGCCATGCAGACACTGCCGGCGTTCGTTTATCTAGTGCCTGTCGTCATGCTGTTCGGCATCGGCAACGTGCCGGGCATCCTTGTGACCATTGTCTTCGCCCTTCCCCCTCTGGTGCGCCTGACGAATCTGGGCATTCGCCAGGTACCGGAGGACAAAATAGAAGCCGCCCGCGCTTTTGGCTGCACACCGCGGCAGATGCTGACCCGGGTTCAGTTGCCACTGGCGACCTCAACCATTATGGCTGGACTCAATCAGACCCTGATGCTGTCGCTGTCGATGGTGGTGATCGCTTCGATGATCTCGGTGGGCGGTCTTGGCCAGATGGTCCTGCGCGGCATCGGCCGCCTGGACATGGGCTTGGCCACGGTCGGTGGGACTGGCTTGGTGCTGCTTGCCATCTTCCTTGACCGCTTGACCCAAGCCATGGGCGCGCGCACCGGAGCCGACCCGAGCCTGCGCTGGTATCACACCGGTCCCGTAGGCCTTCTGCTACGCCTGTTCGGCGCAAAACAGCCTGCGGGGCGAAGCAAGACCGCTTGAACCCTCTTATTCGATCTGCCGCACTTGAAGATAAAAACCCAAAAAAGGTACGCGAAGATGTCTGAATTCAAGCTTTCCCGTCGCATTTTCAATTGCGCTACAGCTTTCGCCATTGCGGCTACGTCCCTGTGCGCAAACGCCTCGGCGAACCAACCGGGGGACGGTGTAAAGGTCACCCCCATCTTCCCCTCTATCGCTGAAGAGCGATTCCGTGGCGAAGTAGCCATGGAAGGCCTCCGAGAGCTGGGCTACAAGGTGCAGGAGCCCAAGGAGACCGAGTACGGCGTCATGATGATGGCCTTGGGTAGCGGTGATGCGGACTTTACCGTGCACTTGTGGGACAAGCTGCACGATAAATTCTTCCAGCAGGCCGGGGGCGATAAAACCATGGTCAAGGCGGGCGACATCATGCCCGGCGTGCTCCAAGGTTATTTGATCGACAAGAAGACCGCTGAAGCCCATGGCATCAAGTACCTCACTGACTTGAAGAAACCGGAAATCGCCAAACTGTTCGACACCAACGGCGACGGCAAAGCAGACCTGACGGGCTGCAATCCTGGATGGGGCTGCGAGCTGATCATCGCCCACCACATGAAGGCCTATGACCTGGATAAAACAGTCACCGTCAACCAGGGCTCCTATTTCGCACTGATGGCTGACACCATTACCCGTTACAAGGAAGGGCAACCGATTCTCTACTTCACCTGGGTCCCACAATGGATCGCCACTGTTCTGGTAGAAGACAAGGATGTGGTATGGCTGGAAGTACCGAAAACCGACCTGCCTGACGGCAAGAATGATGTCGACACGATGTACAAGGGCAAGAATCTCGGCTTTGCGGTAGATAAGGTCGAGGCCGTGTTGAATAAAGACTTCGCCGAGAAGAATCCGGCGGCCTTGAAGTTCCTTTCGGTGATGCAAATCACCACGGCTGACGAAAGTGCCCAGAACTTGAAAATGCAACAGGGCGAGAAAAAACCCGCAGATATCCGCCGTCACGCCAAGGAGTGGGTAGCAGCCCATCGGCAGCAATTTGATGCATGGTTGCAAACAGCTCGCGCTGCGGCGACACAAGCTAATAATTAATAGCCGTACCAAGGTGGGGCAAGTCGATGACTGCCCCGTCCTTTAATGGTTTTCCGTTCGATGTAAGCCGATAGATTCGATACCCCAAGCAATGCAAACGCACTTCGATACCGCCTGATCACATCGTTAATTGAAACTGCAAAGACTTAACATTTACGTCCGTTGGATTCTCAGCACACGTGAAATGACCAAGCACCCTTTTTTGCATGACTGACGTCGGATCGGTTGAATGAACAGGATCTTGAAATGTTAAAAGTATCTTCGTTACCTGCCGATGATCCATCTTGCGGGTGGTACCACTTGAGCAAGGGGCGCCAGATCAAGCCCGCCCATCAAGGCCATAGCAGCGCACGCTGGGTGATTATCGGTGCTGGCTTTACAGGGCTTGCCGCCGCCCGTCAGCTAGCGGCTCATTTCCCCGACGATTCCATCCTGTTGATCGACGCTCAGGAAGTGGGCTTTGGCACTTCCGGTCGCAATGCCGGGTTCGCTATCGATTTGCCGCATGACATCGCCGCGGAGGATTACATAGGCGATATCGCCACGGCGAAAACCACACTGAAACTTAATCTGAGTGGCCTGGGTTATTTAAAAGAGTTGGTTGAACGCCACAACATCGATTGCCAAATGAAGCATTGCGGCAAATATCAGGCAGCCGTTGAACCAAGAGGCATCGCCGTCCTGGAGGCCTACCGTCGCGGACTCGATAAACTGGATCAGCCCTACCAGATGATCGAGGCTGGCGAACTGCCCGAACATATCGGCACGCATTTCTACCGCAAGGCGTTATTTACACCAGGGACTTCCTTGCTTCAGCCTTCGGCGCTGGTCAAAGGTTTGGCCGACAGCCTCCCCAATAATGTGACGCTGTATGAAAACACCGCGATCACTCATGTGGAGTACGGCACGAAGACGGTGCTCAAGCACGCCGCGGGTTCAATCACCGCCGACAAACTGATCCTGACCAATAATGCCTTTGGCATGAGTTTCGGCTTCCTGAAAGGGCGAATGCTACCGGTGTTCACCTATGCCAGCCTGACCCGCCCCATGACCGAACAAGAGCAGGCTCGCCTCGGCGGCCGGCCTTATTGGGGTGTCATTCCTGCGGATCCATTCGGTACCACGGTACGTCGTACACCGGACAACCGTCTTTTGATCCGTAACAGTTTCAGCTTTAACCCCGACGGCCGCAGCGATTCAAAATATCTGAAACGCTTTGTCGCCAGGCATCAGGCATCTTTCGAGCAACGCTTTCCCATGTTGCCTGAGATGACGTTCGAATATACCTGGGGAGGCGCACTGGCTCTTTCACGTAACCATATGGGTTATTTCGGCGAGCTGTCGCCCAATGTCTATGGGGCACTGTGCTGCAATGGGCTAGGTGTTACCCGCGGCACCGCCACCGGCAAACTCTTGGCGGATTGGCTGGCTGGGGAACACTCTGAACTCATCGATTTCGTCTTGAAATCACCAGGCCCATCTCCTAACCCACCCGCCCCACTGGTTTCAGCAGGCGTCAATATAAGTTTGCGCTGGGGGCAGTACCGAGCCGGTAAAGAAAGTTGACCCGCCCCGACAAACTTGAAGAAGTTGAAGACCACTTGCTCGATCTTCAGCACGTGGTCTCCCTTGGTTGAAAAACTGGCTGCGCTGACTCTATCGAGCCAGCGCCGCTTGATAGGCAGTGACATTAACTGGAGCGAGATTAATGAAATTTGAAGGCATTTACACACCGGCCGTTACTCCACTGACCTCTGACGGCAGTATCGATAAGACAGCCTTCGCCGAAGTCCTGGAGTATCTGGTCGACTCCAAGGTGCACGGCATCATTATCGGTGGCTCAACCGGCGAATATTATGCCCACACCGCTCAGGAGCGTTTCGACCTGGCCGCCCAGGCCAAGGACGTGCTGCGCGGTCGTCTACCGCTGATCGTGGGTACCGGCGCCATCCGCACTGAAGACTCGGTCGCCTACGCCGAAGCGGCGAAAGCCATCAAGGCCGACGCGCTGTTGGTTGGCTCGCCGCCCTACGCACTGCCGACGCAAAAAGAGATCGCACTGCATGTCAAGGCGGTGGACCGCGCCGCCGCTCTCCCCATCATGCTTTACAACTATCCAGGTCGGATGAGCGTGAGCATGGGCGAGGAATTCTTTGACGAAGTCCGCGATGTGAAAAACATCGTTGCCATCAAGGAAAGCTCCGGCGACATGGCTCAGATGCACCGTTTGGCCTGCAAATACCCGCACATCGCCCTGTCTTGCGGCTGGGACGATCAAGCCCTGGAATTTTTCGCATGGGGCGCCCGCAGTTGGGTGTGTGCCGGTTCCAACTTCATCCCCCGCGAGCACGTCGCGCTGTACGAGGCCTGTGTTGTCGAAAAAAACTTCGACAAAGGCCGCCGCATCATGACGGCGATGATGCCGCTGATGGACTTTCTGGAAGGCGGAAAGTTTGTCCAGTCCATCAAGTACGGGTGTGAACTGAACGGCTTGCGCACCGGTGGCCTGCGCGCCCCTCTGCACGGCCTGGACCCTGATGAAAAGCAGGCGCTGCAAGGCGTCATCACCGAGCTCAAGCGCAACATTGCGCAGATCACTGGAGGTGCCTGAAATGGCTGATCTACTGACCAAAGAACAGTACGCGGCCATCGCCGCCCAGTTGAAGTTTCCTACCCAGGCGTTCATCAACGGCGAGTTCCGCGATGCCCTCTCTGGAAAAACCTTCATCACGACGAACCCTGCCACGGGTGAAACGCTTGCCGAGATAGCGGCGTGCGATACCCGTGACGTCGACGTTGCCGTGGCTGCCGCCAAGCAAGCGTTCGAGGATGGTCGCTGGCATAAGCTGTCACCCGGCGCACGCAAACAGGTACTCCTGCGTTTCGCCCAATTGCTGGAAGACAACGCCCACGAACTCGCCGTGCTGGAAAGCCTGGACAGTGGCAAGCCTGTCAGCGAATGCCAGAACGTCGATGTGCCCGACACGATCCATACCCTGCGCTGGCATGCGGAGTTGATCGACAAGGTGTACGACAGCACCGCGCCGACCGGCCACGGTGCGGTAACCATGGTGGTACGCGAAGCGATCGGCGTCGTCGGACTGGTTCTGCCTTGGAACTTCCCATTGTTGATGCTGGCCTGGAAGATTGGTCCCTCCTTGGCCGCTGGCTGTTCCATCGTGGTCAAACCGGCCAAGGAAACCACCCTGACCGCGCTGCGCGTTGCCGAACTGGCACATCAGGCCGGTATTCCGGCAGGCGTATTCAATATTACCCCTGGCGGTGGCCGGGAAGCGGGTGAGGCAATCGGCCGGCACATGGATGTGGCGATGGTCAGCTTCACCGGTTCTACCGACACGGGCCGGTTGTTTCTCAAGTACGCGTCCGAGTCGAACCTCAAGCGCGTGGTGCTGGAACTGGGCGGTAAAAACCCCGCCGTGGTGATGAATGACTGCGAAGACCTTGATCAGGTTGCCCAGTATGTGACGGCCGGCGCTTTCTGGAACATGGGCGAGAACTGCTCGGCGTCCTCACGGCTGATCGTCCATAAAGACGTCAAGGATGAGCTGCTGCAACTGATCAGCAAGCATCTGCGCGATTGGAAAATGGGTGACCCACTGGATCCTGAAAATCGCCTCGGTGCGATGATCAGCAAAACGCATTTCGAAAAGGTGCGTTCTTATCTGGACTATGCCGCCGAGCAGAAACTCAATGTGATGCAAGGTGGAGAGACCGAGTCCGGCGTGTTCGTACAGCCGACGATCATCGACGGAGTCGAACGTGATAGTCGCCTGTTTATCGAGGAGATCTTCGGGCCGGTACTGAGCGTCACCAGCTTCAGTACCCTCGACGAGGCCATTGAACTGGCCAACGACACGGTCTACGGCCTGGCGGCATCCGCCTATACCGGCAGCCTGCGCAACGCCTTGCGCCTGTCGCGGGAGATTCGTGCGGGCGTGGTCACGGTCAACTGTTTCGGTGAAGGCGACGCCTCCACGCCGTTCGGCGGCTACAAAGAGTCTGGCTTTGGTGGTCGCGACAAATCCGTCTGGGCACACGATCAGTACACCGAGCTGAAAACCATCTGGATCGATGCTTCGTAACCTGATCGAACACGTGCTGTATTGACAGCGTTCAGCACACCGATCACCGCTTCACGCAAGCGGTGATCGGGTTATCAAGTCCCCCGGCTCGATAGTCGCTTGGTCGCGCAGAGCCTTTCAGCAGATTGAAACTGGACGCCACCATGACAACCTCACCTTTTTCGATTCCAGCCAATGCTCGGCGCATCGACCCGGCCAGGCAGCGTGCAACTGCATTAAAAAAAGATGGCTCGGTCAATGACAACGACCGTGTCGAAATAGGCCCCACTCTCCTGGCTTTTGCGGAGTGGGAGCGTTTGGGCCTGGAGCCGCCCCATTTGCCCACCCTGCGTACGTACCGATTGCAACGACTCGTGGATCAGTTGGTCGCCCGTGACCTGGGCGGCATTCTGTTATTCGATCCACTGAATATCCGCTACGCGACCGATACCACCAACATGCAATTATGGACGACCCATAACCCCGCACGGGCATGCTTCGTCGCCGCCAGTGGGCATGTTGTTCTGTGGGACTTCCATGGCTGCGATCACCTTTCTGCTCACTTGCCGCTGGTGACGGAATTACGCAGCGGCGCGTCTTTTTTCTTTTTCGAGACCGGCGAGCATACGGATCGACACGCCAGGCATTTCGCCGCGCAAATCGACGAGTTGCTGCGCCTACACGCCGGCGCCAACCGCCGGCTGGCGGTGGATCGAATCGAAGTCGCTGGTGTGCGCGCATTGGATGCCTTGGCTATCGAAATGCACAGCGGCCAGGAAGTGACCGAATTCGCCCGCATGATCAAGGGCCCTGACGAGATCAAGGCAATGCGCTGTGCGGTGGCCTCGTGCGAAGCCTCAGTGGCTGAAATGCACCAGGCAATGCGCGCCGGCGTGACCGAAAATGATGTCTGGGCCGCACTGCATGCCGGCAACATCCGCCGCGGCGGCGAATGGATCGAGACGCGAATCCTCAGTTCCGGTCCTCGCACCAACCCCTGGTTCCAGGAGTCTGGACCACGGGTGTTGAGCGACGGCGACCTGTTGTCGTTCGACACGGATCTGATCGGCACCTACGGCATGTGCGTGGACATGTCCCGCAGCTGGATTTGCGGGGGGCTGGAACCTACGGCCGAACAGAAGCGCCTGTATCGAATTGCCCATGACCATATCACCCACAACAGCGAGCTGATCAAGCCAGGCGTGCGCTTCACGGAACTCACCGCCAAGGCGCATCGACTGCCAGAGTCCTACCGCGCCCAGCGGTACGGCGTGCTGTTTCATGGCGTGGGCCTGTGCGACGAGTACCCCAGTATCCGCTACCCGGAGGACCTGGAATCCTACGGATACGAGGGAGAGCTGCAAGCAGGCATGGCCCTGTGTGTCGAAGCGTACGTGGGTGAAGTGGGTGGCCGCGATGGCATCAAGCTGGAGAACCAATTATTGGTCACTGAAACCGGCTATGAGTTGCTGACGCATTACCCCTTCGATAACAGCTTTCTACAGATATGAAGCTTGATTGATGAACCAGTTAATCGAGGGTCATAAAACATCAAGCATAGGTTTTCTCTTGCTTGAGAACTTCTCCCTGACGTGTTTCACGCAATGCCTGGACGTGCTGGTGACCGCAAACCTCATCCAGCCTGGGTCGATAAAAGTGCATACATTCAGTCGCAACGACTCCGAAGTCATGAGCGACCTGGCCATCCCCATCAGACCGGATACCCCCCTGACCGACATCAGAATCGCCGCCCTGGATCTGATGATTGTCTGCGGAGGGTTACGCACGCCTAGAGTCGTGCCTGAGGCGTTGGTGAAGCTATTGAACAAACTCGCCAGCATGCCCATCGCGCTCGGCGGGTTATGGAATGGCGCCTGGTATCTGGGCAAAGCCGGATTGCTGGATGGCTACCGCTGTGCCATTCACGCAGAACAACGGATCGCTTTATCCGAGTTTTCGCCTAACACGAACGTCACGTTGGACGCCGTGGTATTTGATCGAGACCGGCTCACGGCGGCGAGCCCCGCGGGGGCTTTTCAAATGATGATGAAGTGGCTTTATAAAGCGCTTGATCAGAACGTCGCGAACGCAGTTTTTGACGTGTTGGATCACGACCAGTCCAGGTTCCGTACTTCAGTTCAGGTTCAAGATGGCAAGGTCAGCGCCCCGCTACGAGAACTGATCACGTTGATGGAGTGTAACTTGGAGGAGCCGTTAAGCCCGGATCAACTCGCCGAGTGCGTTCAATTATCAAGACGTCAGGTGCAACGTCTTTTCCAGGAGCAATTGGGGGTCCCTCCACAGCGCTACTACTTGGAATTACGACTTAAAGGCGCCCAGCGCCTGATACAGAACTCAAGCCTGACGATCATCGATGTCTCAATCGCCTGCGGCTTTGTTTCAACACCTCACTTCAGTAAATGCTACAGCTCTTTTTTTGGTTATCCACCGTCGAGGGAACGTCGCCACGAACTATGAGAGCTGCACGGGTACGCAACATCCAAAAGGAGCGCAACACAGTGTCCACTTCGCAGCCCCCTGCCCCACGATCCGTCGGATTCCTTCTACTGGATGACTTCACCTTCATCTCCCTGGCATCGGCAATAGAACCCTTGCGCATGGCAAATCAGCTCTCCGGCAGAGAGCTATATCGATGGTTCACCCTGGGCAAGGACGCAAAACCGGTGCGTGCCAGTGCCGGCTTGTACATAACGCCCGACGCCAAAATGGAACAGGCCTCGGCGTTGAATACCGTGATCGTGTGTGGCGGGATGAATGTGCAGGACAGCGTGAGCCATGACCATGTGCGTTGGTTGCAGCACCAAGCCGACCTGGGCCTGCAACTGGGTGCTATCTGCACAGGAAGCTGGGCCCTGGGCAAGGCCGGCCTGCTGGACAGGCATAAGTGCAGCGTCCATTGGCAATGCCTGGCGCAAATGCGCGAAGCGTTTCCTGGAGCGGACATCACTTCACACCTGTTCTCCGTCGGTACTAATCACCTGACCTCTGCCGGCGGCACGGCACCGATGGACATGATGTTGCACTTGATCAGGCGCGAGCACGGTCGTGAGTTGGCAGCGGCGATCTGCGATATGTTCATGTACGAACGCATGCGCGATGATCAGGATCACCAACGGATACCGCTCAAGCATACACTCGGCGCAAATCAACCCAGGCTACAAGCGGCTATCGTGTTGATGGAGGCCAATCTGGATGTCCCCCTGGAGCTCAACGCGTTGGCATTCAAGGTCGGTATTTCACGTCGACAACTGGAGAGGCTGTTTCATAAGTATCTGGACATCTCGCCGTCGCGCTATTACCTCAAGCTGCGGTTAGTCCGGGCACAACAGTTGTTGAAGCAGACCTCATCACCCGTCCTGAAAATAGGCGCGCTCTGCGGCTTTGGTTCAAGTGCGCACTTCACCAGAAGCTATCGTGGCTATTTCGGTGTGACACCGCGTGATGAACGCGCTTCGTCAAATACCTATGGGTAACCCCAACGCCTCCCGGACAGTCACCGTCTCCCTGTAGACGGTGACCGGGTTCTGCACCGCGCCTTCATCCGTCAGACGGCTTCGAACGCCTCCTGCAGGTGGGTGTAGCTGGCGACAAAGCGACTGTATTTGTGTTGGCCGCAGGTGTAGGGCGCATATTTGGCCGGGTTGCTGACGCTGATGCACGTCGCCACGGTCTCGACCGTCGCGTCGAAGTCCAAGTCAATGAAGAATGGAATGGAATACCGTTCAACACCGCTGGTATTGATGACGCGGTGCATAGTCGAGGTATAGCGATCATTCGTCAGGGTTTGCACCAGGTCACCGATGTTGACGATGAACGTATCTTCCACCGGTGGCGCGCTGACCCATTCACCCGCACGATTGCGGACTTGCAAGCCACCAACCTTGTCCTGGAAAAGGATCGTCAGGAAACCATAGTCCGTGTGCGCTCCGATCCCGATTTCCTTTTGTGAAATCTCGCCACTCTGCGAGGGGTAGTGCAACAAGCGCTGGATGGTGATCGGTTTGCGTTGCAGTTTTTCAAAGTAGTTCGCTGGCAGATCCAGGCTCAGCGCAATGGCGCTGATGAGCTTACGGGCCAGCTCAAGCATCGCTTTATGGTAGGCGTCACAGACACCCGAAAATTTCGGAAGCTCGGTCGGCATCAGGTTTGCCCCGAAAAAAGGAGACACTTGCTCATCGTGCGCGCCGTAGTCGAAGCACTCCTTGAAATCACGGGTATTTTCCGGATCGACGTTTTCCGCGTACATGGGTATGTAACCGCGCAGCGTGGGACCTGAATTGACCACGTTCAGTTTATTCTTTTGATTAAACGGCATGGCGAAGAAGTTTTTCGTTTGCGCATACATCGCGTCGATCAAGGCGCGAGATACTCCATGATTCCTAATATAGAAAAAACCAACTTTCTCGCACGTCTCGCCAATCTGGCGAGCAACTGTCAGCGGGTCGCTCCCATCGAGTAAGGGTGCGATATCGATAAAAGGTATTTCTTCGAATGCGGTCTGTTTGCTAGCCAGCCGGGTATCGGTCATCTGAATCATCGGTCGATCCTCAACGAAAACGCCGTTCTTTTAATTATCCTGAAGCACGCTGTAGCTTTTGGAATCAAGCGTGTTCATCCCGATCCCGTTTGCTGAAGTCATTGTTCAGGACTGAACGGACACGAACAAACCATTTTTCATTCAATACTCATGAGAAAATATCAATCATATGAACAAGCCCCTGCCTATATATTTCGACGTTATAGGCAGGGCATTTAATAGTTTGTTCAAGTCAGGCTTTGTCAATTATCTTCCGATCTGATCCATCATTAAGTCAATTCAAGTCATCAATACTGCAGTCCTTGCAAAGCCGTCGTGCGATGCTGTGGCGCCTGGCATCTTTCTCCAGAAGTTCGGTCGCTACAAGTTCTTCAATGCCGGCTCCGGCTTCAATTTTTTCAATAAAGTTCAGAATTGCCTTTTTCATGAACCAATGGGAGGTACGGTCCAACCTGGCCGCCGCGGACTTCAGCCTGGCCTGCGTGTCTTCGTCCAACTTGATACCTTGCGTGGTAACCGCCATGTCTCATCCTCTCAATCACTACCCGAGTTCATCTACTCTTATAACGAGGCACTAATGCATCAGGCCCCACAGTGCCAGAAGTGGAACATCCATCGACTTCATTGCATGGACGCATGACGGGGAGTTGAAGACTAGACCGCCTGGTCCAGGGCTCCACCAACCCACGTCCTCCCGGTACCAGTCGCCCGGCGAAAGAACCAGGTAGAACTCGGCAGGCGGGTGTTGGTGATAGGGGTAGCAGGTCTCGGGCATCAGGAGCGCCAACCCCAGGGTCAAGGTGGAACATTCGAATAGCCCTCCGGGACCGGCGATCATTCCGTGACGATGCCGCTCCACGAAAGCGCTGTCCTGGTCAGCCCGGGCTTGACGGTTTATCCAGGTG
Source organism: Pseudomonas sp. 43mfcvi1.1 (assembly GCF_900115935.1). Lineage (NCBI taxonomy): Bacteria > Pseudomonadati > Pseudomonadota > Gammaproteobacteria > Pseudomonadales > Pseudomonadaceae > Pseudomonas > Pseudomonas sp. 43mfcvi1.1. The sequence goes on from NZ_UETT01000014.1 coordinate 155,986, forward strand.
ACATGGGGCAAGAGCGTGCCGAGCGCAACCAGTATCGCTACCAGGCCGTCATCGGTCCGCGGCGCAGCGTCCAGTGCCGCGGATAAATGGCCCTGCAAAAAAACGGGTAGCGCATTTGAAGTTTGCGCAGTCTTGCTGAGAGTCCATTGGGCGGTATTCAGAGACGCGGTATGTGCTGGCGCCTCATCGCAAGCGCTGCCCGACAGGACGTTCTGAAGCGAGTGCCTGAGCAGGTCCCCGTTGCGGATAATGTCCTGGTCCCACGATGGATCTTCAGTGCTGTTTATCATCGTTTTCGATCCCATTTATCGAGCAATGTGTCGAACTGGCTTACAGGTGACTCAGCTGTTCCAGCAGGTCAACGGGAACACTGATCCCATCATTCTGCGCATTGACCGTTGCGTGTTGCCGTTCCCATCCCGGCCTGTGGACGCCCATCTGCGTCAGGCGGGTCAGTTGACTTGAAAGCCGCTGCTCAAATCCCGTTGAAAAGAACGCCGGCGCCAGGAGCAGGATCAACAGGCCACAGCCAGGCGTCTGGGTCCCCTGGTTGAACGCCGGCGAATCCAACGACCAATTGGCCCCCGTGAGCCCCGCAGCCAGGACCTCGACCATCAGCATCAGATTGGCCCCGCGATGACCACCAAAAGGCAGCAGCGCACCGCTCAACGCCGCCAGTGCATCACGTGTTCCGTTGCCATCGCGATCCACCGCCCACCCCTCAGGAATATCGCTACCCGTCGAGGCGGCGTGGGCGATGTTCACGAATGCGGCGGCACTGCTCGCCTGGTCGAACAACAAGGGAATGCCATCGGCTGAAGGCGCTGCAAACGAGAGCGGATTGGTCGAGTAGGTCTTGCCCTTGGCGCCAGGAACCGCAACCAGCGCCGGCCCGTTTGCGACCGCCAATGCAATCAGCCCGGCCTGGGCAAACCGCGACGTGTAGTCACCCAGTTCACCGCTGGTGAAACTGTTGCACTGGCTCAGCGCGGCCACGCCATTGGCGTGCGCGGCATGGCATAACGAATCGAAGCAGCGATCCACGCCAAGCTGGGCAATTCCGCCACGGGCATCAGACTTGAGAATAATCGCACCGGCGCAGGAGATTCGCGGCTCGGCACGTGGATTGATTCGCCCCGATGAAAAACCCGGCAAGTAATCGACGAGATGGCGAAACCCCACGGCCTGGTTACCCCGCGCTTGCGCAGCAACGGTGGCGTGGGCCAGTGAGTTGGCAACCGCTGGAGAGCAACCCTTCGATTGGCAGAGATGCTTCACCCAGTCGACCGCATCATCAAGGGTAAAGCGACGATAGGCTGTGGTCTTCAAGGGTATCGCCTGAATGTTCGTTCGATGAGCCCGGTGCCCTTCAGCAAGGACACCGGACGGCGACACAGCTACTCAGTAGCAATGGTCATTACTGGGACGGCGTCGCGGAGGCGGTCTGGCTGCCAAACATGGCCTCGAAGCGGGGCTTGTTCGCGGCGTAGTACTCTGCAACGACCTTGTCTGCCGAGCTGTCACGGGCGCTGGCCATCAACTTCTCCAGGTCAGCCTTGGGAATCTTGAAGTTGGCGAAGAACCGCGCGACATCGGGATGCTCGGCGCTGAAGCCTTTACGGGCTACGGCGTGAATTTGTTCGGCACCACCGAAAATCTGCTTCGGATCATCCAGGTAGCGCAGCGGCCACTTGGCGAACATCCAGTGCGGGCTCCAGGCGTTGATCAACGACCATTTGTCACGCTTGAGGTTGCGATCCAGCTCGCTCAACATCCCGGACTCCGAAGAGGCGACCATCTTGTAGCCATCGAGCTTGTATTCTTGAATGGCCTTTTCCGTCAGTTTGTATTGGCCATTGCCCACTTCCGACGTCAGGATCTTGCCACCAAGCTTTTCCCGCACTTCAGGCTTGTTAAGGTCTTCGACACTGGCGATCTCGCTAGTGGGAATGGACGTTGGCACGGCCATGCCGATCCGACCTTCATACAGCACACCGAGGTCTTCGAGCTTGTCTTTGTATTTGTCATAGAACGACTTGTGAGTGCTCGGCAGCCAGACCATCGGAATCAGGTCGATATTGCCGTTGGCCAGGGCCTGGAACTGAATACCAATATCGGCGAGCACCAATTTGACCGGTTGCTTCAAATGGTCGCGCAATGCCGTATCTGCCAGCTTTACAGCGATTTCCGTATCCGACCAGTTCACCCATCCAATACGGATAGGCGTGGGTTCCTCGGCGTGAGCCATCAGGCTAGCGACGGCCATCGCCGCGCCTGCAAGCCAGCCGATACAAGTTTTACTGGATAACGTAATCATGGTGCATCTCCGCGTACTGTATTAATAGTTATTGGCAGGGCAGCAGAAGAAAGAACTTCCCTCATAAAAGCAGAGTGCCATTACACCCTCAAGGGATTTTATGTTATGCGTGGATAAGTTTTAGTTATGCGAAAGCCGTTAGATACTCAGGTGGTTCGGCCCTCCTCCGCCATTTTGGCGGAGCTTATATATCTATCTTTGATGGAGTCATCCGCTCACTCACAACGCTTTTTCAAGCGCCGGTAATGCCTCGAACAAATCCGCCACCCACATGTAATCCGCCACTTGGGCAATCGGCGCCTCAGCGTCCTGGTTGATCGCGACGATGACTTTTGAACCACTCATGCCCGCCAAATGTTGAATGGCGCCACTGATACCCGCAGCGATGTATAGCTCCGGCGCGACGATTTTCCCCGTCTGTCCAACCTGCAAGTCGTTAGGGGCAAAACCCGAATCCACCGCTGCACGCGATGCCCCTACGGCACCGCCGAGCTTGTCGGCCACGCGCTCGATCAAGGCGAAATGTTCCTTGGCCTGCATGCCGCGGCCGCCGGAAACGACGACCCGAGCGCTCGACAAATCCGGCCTTTCACTGGCCGTCAGTTGCTCACTGACGAAACGCACGTTGCTTGCGCTTAGCCCGCCCTGGACCGTCACCACTTCGCAACGACGATCATGGGCCAAGGCCTGGGCGAACGCCGAGGCGCGGACGGTGAGCAACTTGATCGGATCGAGGGATTGAACCGTGGCGATGGCATTACCGGCATAAATGGGTCGCTGGAAAGTGTCTGCCGAGACGATCCGGGTGACGTCGGACAGCATGCCGACATCCAGGCTGGCCGCGACCCGTGGCAGCACATTGCGGCCCATGCTGCTGGCGTCGGCAACGACATGCGTATACCCATCGGCCACCAGTGAAGTGACCAGCGGTTGGACATTCTCGGCCAGGGCATTTTCGAACATCTCGCCCTGGGCGAGCAGCACCCGATCCAGGCCCTGGGTCAGCGCGGCCTGTTGCGCCACTGCGCAGGCGTGCGTCCCGCCCAGCACCAGTAAATCCGTTTCAGCACCCAGGGCCAGGGCGGCGGTCACGGCACTCCACGTACCCGCCGTAAGCTGCCCTGCACAGTGCTCGGCGATTACCAATGTGCGCATCAAATCACCCCCGCGACGTTTTTCAGTTTATCCACCAGTTCGGCCACCGAACCGACGTTGATCCCCGCTTTGCGCACCGCCGGCGGGACAACCCCTAATAATCGAGCGTGCTCCTTCACGCTCGCACCCAAGGTGTCAGCGGCAATGATTTCAAGCGGTTTTTTCTTGGCTTTCATGATGTTCGGCAACGAGGCGTAACGCGGTTGGTTCAGGCGCAAGTCACAGGTCACCACGGCGGGCATGGCGAGAGCGACCACCTGGCTACCACCGTCGACCTCGCGCTCGACGACCCATTGCCCGTCGACATGATCGACTGCCGAGGCGTAAGTGGCCTGGCCGCTGCCGATCAACTGCGCAACCATCTGCCCAACCTGGTTGTTTTCCTGGTCGATCGCCTGTTTGCCGAACAGGATCAGTTGCGGCTTTTCCTGATCGATCACTTTGCTCAGGTACTTGGCGACGTTGAGCGGCTCGAGTACCGCGTCGGTTTCCACCAGCAGTGCGCGATCCGCACCCAACGCCAATGCCGTGCGCAGTTGTTCCTGAGCGGCCGAAGTGCCCACCGAGACCACCACCACCTCGGATGCCAACCCCTTCTCCTTGAGGCGAATCGCCTCCTCCACCGCGATTTCGCAGAACGGATTCAAGGCCATCTTCACGCCATTGAGCTCAACGTCTGAACCGTCGGCTTTCACCCGAACCTTCACATTCGGATCGATGGCGCGCTTTACCGCAACGAGCACTTTCATAGTTCCTCGCATAGCCCCCTTGCACTCTGGATCGATGCGGGATGGCCGGCCGCACGAGCCGGCCCACCCCCTTGTTTCGGCTGGATGTTAATCCTGGCTTTCCCACCGCGCAAGAAAAATGTACACCTGTGTCTCAATCGTTGACACACATGAACATTCAACATACCGTTATGTCAAAACCAAGCCTGATGTTCTGTTCCCGGAGCGCAACACCATGTCCAGCGATCCTCTGCTGCAGCCCTATAAGATCAAACACCTGACCCTCAAAAACCGGATCATGACTACCTCCCATGAGCCCGCGTATCCTGTCGACGGCATGCCGAAGGACCTGTACCGCGCCTATCACGTTGAACGGGCCAAGGCCGGCGTGGCGTTGACCATGACCGCAGGTTCCGCTGCCGTTTCCCGTGACAGCCCGCCGGTGTTCAACAACGTGCTGGCGTACAAGGATGAAGTGGTCAAATGGATGAAGGACCTGACTGACGAATGCCACGAACACGGCGCGGCGGTGATGATCCAACTGACCCACCTGGGGCGGCGCACGCGCTGGGACAAGGCTGACTGGCTCCCGGTCGTATCGCCGTCCCATCGCCGTGAAGCGTCCCACCGGGCCTTCCCGAAAAAGATGGAAGACTGGGACATCGACCGGATCATCAAGGATTACGTGGATGCCGCCGAACGCATGAAGGCCGCCGGCCTTGATGGCTTGGAGTTACAGGCTTACGGGCACCTCATGGATCAGTTCTGGTCGCCGTTGACCAACGACCTCGACGGCCCGTACGGCGGCTCGCTGGAAAACCGCCTGCGCTTCACTTTCGATGTGTTGCGGGGCATCCGCCAGCGTTGTGGCGAAGACTTCCTGCTGGGGGTTCGCTACACCGGCGACGAGGACCTGCCCGGCGGCTTCGGCGCCAAGGACGGCATCCAGATCTCCCACATGCTCAAGGACAGTGGGCTGGTGGACTTCCTCAACGTCGTTCGCGGACACATCGATACCGATGCTGGCCTCACCGACGTGATTCCAATCCAGGGCATGCGCAACTCTCCGCACCTGGATTTTGCCGGCGAGATTCGCTCGGCCACCGGTTTCCCGACGTTCCATGCAGCCAAGATCCCGGACGTGGCCACGGCACGCCACGCCATCGCCTCGGGCAAGGTGGACATGATCGGCATGACCCGGGCGCACATGACCGACCCGCATATCGTGCGCAAGATCATCGAAAAGCGTGAAGAAGAAATCCGCCCCTGCGTCGGCGCCAACTATTGCCTGGACCGCATCTACCAGGGCGGCGCGGCGTATTGCATCCATAACGCCGCCACCGGCCGCGAAACCACCATGCCCCATGAGATTCCCAAGGCGTCGGTCAAGCGCAAGGTCGTGGTGATCGGCACCGGCCCGGCGGGCCTGGAAGCGGCACGGGTGGCAGGGGAACGCGGGCACGACGTCACGGTGTTCGAAGTGGCGGATCAGCCCGGTGGGCAGATCCGCCTGACCGCCCTGAGCGAGCGGCGTCGCGAGATGATCAGCATCATCGATTGGCGCATGGCGCAATGCGAACGGCTGGGGGTGAAGTTCCATTTCAACACCTGGGCCGAAGCCGAGACCGTCATGGCCGAGGAGCCGGACGTGGTCATCGTCGCCACCGGCGGCTTGCCCCACACCGAGGTGCTCAAGCAAGGCAATGAACTGGTGGTGTCGACCTGGGACATCATTTCCGGCGACGTCAAGCCCGGCCAGAACGTGCTGATCTTCGATGACGCCGGCGACCACGCGGCGCTACAAGCGGCCGAGGTCATCGCCAACAGCGGCGCAAAACTGGAGATCGTCACGCCGGACCGCTCGTTTGCGCCGGAGGTGATGGCGATGAACCTGGTGCCTTACATGCGCAGCCTGCAAGACCTGAACGTCACCTTCACGGTCACCTATCGCGTCGACTCCGTAGAGAAGCGCGACGGTCAGCTGGTGGCCAGCTTCGGCAGCGATTATGGCCAGGTGCACAAGCAGCGCGTGGTCGATCAGGTGGTGATCAACCACGGCACCCTGCCCCTGGACGATCTGTACTTCGAACTGCGCCCGCATTCGAGTAACAACGGTGCGGTTGAACAGCACGATCTGATCGCCGGGAAAACCCAAAATATCGTGACCAACCCCGAGGGTCGTTTCCAGCTGTTCCGGATCGGCGACGCGGTGTCGGCACGTAATACCCACGCCGCCATCTACGACGCGCTGCGGCTGGTCAAGGACATCTGAAGTCATGCCCCTGGTCCTGGGATCAGGGGCAATTTTTCATATTCAACACGAGGCTCTTCCATGTCAGCACAGACCTTGAAGTCCAGGGCTGCGGTCGCGTTCGCGCCCAATGAACCACTGCGACTGGTCACTATCGATGTTGCGCCGCCCAAGGCCGGCGAGGTACGAGTTCGCATCATCGCCACCGGCGTTTGCCACACCGACGCCTTCACCCTTTCGGGCAGTGATCCTGAAGGTATTTTCCCCACGGTGCTGGGGCATGAAGGTGGTGGCGTCGTCGAGTCCATTGGCGAAGGCGTGACTTCGTTGCAAGTCGGCGACCACGTGATACCGCTCTATACCGCCGAATGCCGGCAGTGCAAATTCTGCCTCTCTGGCAAGACCAACCTCTGCCAGGCCGTCAGGGCTACCCAGGGCAAAGGCCTGATGCCCGATGGCACCTCGCGTTTTTCCTACGAAGGCCAGCCGCTGTTCCACTACATGGGCTGCTCGACCTTTTCCGAGTACACGGTGCTGCCGGAAATTTCCCTGGCGAAGATTTCAAAGGAGGCCCCGCTGGAGCAGGTGTGCCTGCTTGGCTGCGGGGTGACCACGGGGATTGGCGCGGTACTCAACACTGCCAAGGTCGAGTCTGGCGCCAGCGTTGCGGTCTTCGGGCTGGGCGGTATCGGCCTGGCCGCGATCATCGGCGCAAAGATGGCCAACGCCGGACGCATCCTTGCCATCGATATCAACCCGGCCAAGCGCGATGTCGCCCTGTCGTTGGGCGCGACGGACTTCATCAACCCCAAGGATTATGACCGGCCCATCCAGGACGTCATCGTCGAACTCACCGACGGTGGCGTGGATTACTCGTTCGAGTGCGTCGGCAACGTGCAACTGATGCGCGCGGCACTGGAGTGCTGCCACAAGGGTTGGGGCGAGTCGATCATCATCGGCGTCGCCGGTGCCGGCCAGGAAATCAGCACCCGCCCGTTCCAGCTCGTCACCGGTCGCGTATGGCGCGGCAGCGCCTTCGGTGGCGTGAAGGGCCGCACGGAGCTGCCCAGCTACGTCGAGAAGGCTGGCCGCGGGGAGATTCCGCTAGAGACTTTCATCACCCACAACATGCCCCTGGAAGAGATCAACGAAGCTTTCGAGTTGATGCATACAGGGCAAAGCATTCGTACCGTCATTCACTTCTGAGAGTCGGTCGGAAAACCCCATTACCCCACAGAAAGGAAACCAAGATGTCCGTTTTTACCCATGTCACCGTCGGCACCAACAACCTGGCAAAAGCACGTGCGTTTTATGACGCCACCTTGAAAGAGATAGGCCTCAAGCGCGTTGCCGATCTCGACGAGGCCGGCTCCATCTGGGGCGTCGACAAGCCTTCGTTCTTTGTACTCAACCCGGCCAACGGCGGTCCGGCGACCATCGGCAACGGTGTTACCGTGAGTTTCGAAGCACCGAATCGCTCTGCGGTCCTGGCGTTCCATACTGCCGCTTTGGCAAACGGTGGCGTATGCGAAGGCCTGCCAGGCCCTCGTAACTGGGCTGATAACGCCTACGCGGCTTATGCTCGGGATCTGGACGGGAACAAGCTGGCGGTGTATTGCTTCAAGGCTGAATAGCACACGTTGCTCATCCAAGCCCCTCTGCTGAGGTGGTTCCGCTCCCACAGTTTTTCCGGGTCATGCGCAGAAGTTGTGTCTGGCTCCACTCCCCTGTGGGAGCGAGCCTGCTCGCGATAGCGGCGTTACCGTTACCGCAGCAACGGATACACATTGCCTTATCAGGCCTGAAGGCCCTTGCGAGCAACCGCGGCGCCTGACTGCAACGCCCTTCCAATCTGCTCTTCGAAATGCCCCTGAATCATGGTTTGCAAGGCAGCAGCCGTCACCCCACGGTAGGCCACCAAGGCGTCGATCATCTGTTGAGCATCGTGACTGGCCAGCAGTTGACTGCTGTTGACCACGACATTCTTCGCGGCGAGCTGTGCGATGTCGGGGGGAATGCCGGCAGCCATCGCCTGATTGGCCAACGCCGTCATCAACAAGGCAGGAAAAGCCGGGCCCGTACCCGAAAGCGCCGAGAGGTAATCGATGTAGTCTTCTTGCTGAACCTCTGCCGCCGTACCCACGCATTCGAACAATCGCTGCACGAGGCTTTTCGTCGTTGCCGCTGTCTGTGCAAAACAATACCAAGGCGTAAAAGACTCCCCGATCTCCACCGCCGCATTGGGCATCGCCCGCACCACCGCCGAAGCCTGGGTCTGTGCGGCAATCGTCTGTGCGGTCATCCCGGCCATCAGGGAAATAACGGTTTTGCCAGCCGCGTTGATGTTCAGGCTGGCGAAATGCTCGGGGCGAACGGCGACGATCACGACGTCGCTGCGATCCACCAGGTCCTGGTTGTCCGTGACCAGGCAGGCGCCTTGTTGCGCCAATGGGTGGCTCCCCGAACGATTGGAAATTATCAGGTTTCCCGTCGGCACCAGTCCCTTCGCCAAGACCGCCTTGGCAATCGCGCCACCCAGCCAGCCGGTTCCACCAATGATTCCCACGGTCTCATTAATCATCGGTGTTACCTTCGAAAGTGTCCGTCAAGGGAACGAAGACGCCGGGCTCTTTTTCGGCATAGCCGAACTTCCCATAGAACCGATCCAGCTCACGCTGCTTGGGGACTTTGCCGGTGAAGATGCTCACGTAATGAGGAATGCGCTGGAAGCGCACGGTGATCAACTCAGTCGTGTTCATGGTGATGTAGCCAATCTGCGTCAGATAGATCGTTCGGGCCCGCGCATCAGCCCCCTGGCTGTCATAGCCAAAGCGCTTGAACATGCTCGCCAGGGCGTTCATTCGCTGCTCGTCCACGACAGCGACCTCCTGGGCCACTTCAGCGGACTGAAGCGCCCAACTGCGTACGGCAAACTCGAACTGCGAATCGAACAATTGCGGGTTGAGCCAGCACTCGAACACATTCAGGATCGCCTCGGAGATGCTTTCGGCATAGCTTTCGCTTTGCCGGATCAGGCCCCCCGTATTGGTCTCCCGCCAACGAGACAGCAAAGCCGCCAGCAGTTGCTCGCGATCCTCGAAAAACCAGTAGAAGCTGGTGCGTGACAACCCCAGGCGCTTGGCCAGCGGCATGACCCGAACCGCATCGATGCCCGACTCCTTCAGAGCCTCGTAGGCCGCTTCCAGCCATCCCTCCGGCGAGCCCCGCCAGCCTGCGTCCTGAGCCTTGCCGCGTGCCTTCCCTACCTGGGACATCCTGCCTACCTTCTTTAAACAATGCGTAGCGCGAATGTACTCGGATGACCGCCAAATGTACACCGGAGTACATTTGATCGACTTTATCGACGTCGATTCCCTTGAAGCGGCCAATCATTAATGACAAAAACTCATGAGAGGCTGACATAAAATGGTTTGTCAGCAAAAGGCACCTGGATAAATATCTCCCACAGGCAACGGACTCCAGACCAAAACAACAACGAGCCGCCACTATGAACCTTGCAGTGCACACCTCTGAAAGACCTTCGACATCCGGCCAAAGAACGCCGGGGCGACTGGCTTTGACACACACCACTTCTGTTACTCATCCCCTGCCCAAACTTCGATAACTGCTCACGCGAAAGCCTCTCGCAGTCGCTTTGTGTTGCCTGGAAACCTGGCGCATAGAGCTGCACCCGGGCAGTTGCTTGCGTGCTGTTTCTTTCCATCAGCCGGATCAGTGATATGTGGATTACACAAGAGAAGCTTCCACTGGGCGAACACATCGCCCGGTACGTCGAATGGTTGACTCAACATGGCGCAGGTCTTTTCGACGCCATATCGCTGTCACTCTCCAACATCATCAGCGCATTTACCAACGCGCTCCTTTGGTTCAATCCCTTGGCGTTGATCGCAGTATTTGCCCTGCTTGCCTATTACATCCAACGCAAGGTGAGCCTCACCCTTTTCGTGGCCCTTTCGTTCCTGCTGATACTCAATCTCGGTTACTGGCAGGAGACCATGGAGACCCTTGCCCAGGTGACCTTCGCCACGCTCGTGTGCGTGGTCATCGGCGTACCGCTGGGCATCGTCGCGGCACATCGCCCCTGGTTCTATGCGGCCTTGCGACCCGTCCTCGACCTGATGCAGACCGTGCCCACCTTCGTCTATCTGATCCCTACCCTGACACTCTTCGGCCTGGGGGTCGTTCCGGGGTTGATATCCACGGTGGTATTCGCCATCGCCGCCCCTATTCGCCTGACCTACCTGGGTATCTGTGATGTGCCCGAAGAGTTGATGGATGCCGGCAAGGCCTTTGGCTGTTCGCGCCGCCAATTACTGGCGCGCATTGAACTGCCCCATGCCATGCCCAGCATCGCCGCCGGCATCACCCAATGCATCATGCTGTCGCTGTCCATGGTGGTGATCGCCGCCCTGGTGGGTGCCGACGGGCTTGGCAAGCCAGTGGTCAATGCGCTGAACACCGCCGATATCTCGATGGGGTTTGAAGCGGGCCTGGCGATCGTGCTGCTGGCGATCACCCTCGACCGCATCTGCAAGCAACGTGAAACCCTGAAAAGAGGTGACGTATGAGCATCATCCGTTTCGAAGACGTCGACGTGATTTTCTGCGCCCGTCCGAAGCCCGCCCTGGATCTGCTCGACCAAGGCTTTTCGCGTCCGGAGATTCTCCAGAAGACGGGTTTGATCGTCGGTGTGGAAAAGGCCAACCTGGAGATCAACAAAGGTGAGATTTGCGTGCTGATGGGCCTGTCCGGCTCCGGCAAGTCCAGCCTGCTGCGCTGCATCAACGGCTTGAACACCGTCAGCCGCGGCAAGCTGTTCGTCGAGCACGAAGGCCGGCAGATCGACATCGCGTCCTGCACGCCCGCCGAACTGAAGATGATGCGCACCCAGCGCATCGCCATGGTGTTCCAGAAGTTCGCCCTGATGCCTTGGCTGACGGTGCGCGAGAACATCAGCTTCGGCCTGGAAATGCAGGGCCGCCCGGAAAAGGAACGGCGCAAGCTGGTGGATGAAAAGCTTGAGCTGGTGGGCCTGACCCAGTGGCGCAACAAGAAGCCCGACGAGTTGTCCGGCGGCATGCAGCAACGGGTCGGCCTGGCCCGCGCCCTGGCAATGGACGCCGACATCCTGCTGATGGACGAACCCTTCTCGGCCCTCGACCCACTGATTCGCCAAGGCTTGCAGGATGAGCTGCTCGATCTGCAGCGCAAGCTGCACAAGACCATCGTGTTCGTCAGCCATGACCTGGATGAAGCCCTGAAACTGGGCACGCGTATCGCCATCATGAAAGACGGCAAGATCATTCAGTACAGCAAGCCCGAAGAGATCGTGCTGAACCCGGTCGATGACTACGTGCGTAACTTCGTCGCCCACACCAACCCGTTGAATGTGTTGTGTGCGAAAAGCTTGATGACCCCGCTGCAACAGTGCGTTTTCGCCCGCGACGAATATTGCCTGGATACGGCTCAAAACCTGTGGATGGTGGTCAACCCGCAGCGGCATCTGACCAGCGTTCGAAAAGGTGCCACGACCGCACACGTCCAGCCATGGGATCCGACCAAGCGAATCGAGACCCTGGCTCGACGTCCCACTTGCGTGCCGCCGGCGACCAGCATGCGCGACGCCTTGCAGATTCGCTACGAAACCGGTCACCCCCTGATCGTGCAGGAGGAGGCCGGCACCGTCCTGGGCATATTGGGCGACGGTGAACTGTATCGGGCACTGCTGGGGCATAACCTGTCACACCCAGCGCGTTCTGAACCCGCAAGACAATCTTCGGTGGCTTGATTCACCCGGCACGGCGTTGGAACACACCTATGCAACCCAGCGATATCGATAAAAAGGTCAAGGGCTATCGGCGGTTGATACCGTCGATGACGGCTTTGCTGGAATTCGAGGCCGTGGCGCGGCTGGCCAGTTTTACCCTGGCCGCCCAGGAACTGGGCGTGACTCAGGCCGCCGTCAGCAAACAGATCAGGCTGTTGGAAGATACGCTGGAAACCAAGCTGTTCCATCGGCTTCATCGGGCAATCAAGTTGACTCACGAAGGCTATGTCCTGCATCTGGTCGTCGCAGAGTCCATTCATCGCATGGCCAGTGTCTTCGACAAAATCGTCGAGGGCATCGGTGAACAGGAGATCACCATCGCCTGCACCGAGGCGTTTTCTCACCTGAGAATACTCCCCCGGTTGATCGCACTGCGCACCCTTCAACCGAAGTTGAAGTTGCGCTTGATGACGCAGCAGGTCTCGCCAGGTTCATACCGGGATGACGTCGACCTGGCCGTCCGTTTCGGCGATGGAAAATGGGAAGATGGAAGTTCGGTTTTCCTGTTCGATGAAGAAGTGTTTCCCGTCTGTTCGCCTGCCTGGCTCGCTGGCAACCCGGCACCTTCATCCATTACCGATTTTTTGGACGTGGCGTTGATTGACTCGGATTCAACCCTCGAAGGCTGGATGACCTGGAACCGTTGGTGCCGGGAACTCGGCGATATGCGCCCCAAGCTTAATTATTCATTTCGCTGCAGTTCCTACAACGACGCAATCCAGGCGGCCATTCAAGGCCATGGCATAGCACTGGGATGGAGTCGGCTGATCGCGCACCGGCTCAATAGCGGTGAACTGATAAGAATCACGCCGTACATGGTCAAGCCAAAAGACGCTTATTACCTGGTTATTCCCAGCGGTCGAAAACTTGAGCCCATTACCCAGGCACTGGTCGATTGGCTGCGCGACGACAGTTATCTAAACCACTGATAAAAAAGACTTTAAATACCACCTCTACGCATAACGCAAAGTTATGCGAGCGTGAAAATAAAGCGCGTTGACGGTCTTATTCCACCTTTCCAAACTGTACCTGCCGCCTGATCAACTTTGAGTTTGAGCGAGACCCATAATGACTATTAATGCCGTGAAAACCCATCGAGAACTTCTGACCGACCGCATGCCCGGCCATGGCATGCCTGGCGGTTTGTTTGGCCGCCAGGATATTTTCGAAACCGACGTCGATATCTTTTTCACCAAACATTGGATTCTGGTGGGCGTGACCAGCGACATACCCGAACCCGGTGATGTCTCTACTCTCGATATCGGCAAATCTTCCATCCTTCTGGTGCGCGACGATGACGAGCATGTGCAGGCATTTCGCAATGTCTGCCGTCACCGCGGGGCGCGTTTGAAACAGGCCGGCAAATCGACGGTGGGCATGCTGGTCTGCCCCTACCACCAGTGGAGCTACGACCTGGATGGCAGCCTCAAACATGCGGCGCACATGGGCCAGGGTTTCGACCCCAAATGCAAAAGCCTGATCCCCGTGCATACTCGGGTCATCGGCACCCATGTTTTCGTCTGCCTGGGCGACGAACCGCCAGAAGACATCCTGTACCTTGACCAGGTCATGACACCGCGCTTCGCCCAATACGACATCAGCCACTCGAAGATCGCCTACGAATCGGAAATCATCGAGAACGGCAATTGGAAGTTGGTGATAGAAAACAACCGCGAGTGTTACCACTGCGCCGCCACCCATCCTGAATTGACCGCGTCGTTCCTGCCCGAAGATTTCGGTTTTTGCACCGATGGGCTGGGGGAGGATTCACTTCAAGCGTTGGACGAGTATCACCGCCGCAATGCCGACACCAAGAACAACTGGGAGAGCGAAGGTTATATCTGCGACGCCGTCGAATACTTGGGGGAAGACACCGTCACTCAGTTTCGCTCCCAACGCTTGGTCATCGCCGGCAACGGCGAATCCCAGACCCTCGATACCCGCGTGGCCTGCACCCGGCTGTTTGGCGACCTCACCCGTCGCGACCTGGGCGACGTGCATCTTTGGACGCACAACTCGTGGACCCATATCATGAGCGACCATGCCGTGGTGTCCTACATCATCCCACTGGCGCCCGATAAAACCCTGGTGCGCACCAAGTGGCTGGTCCATGCCGATGCCATCGAAGGCGTCGACTACCAAGTGGATAAGCTGACCGAAGTCTGGGCTGCGACAAACCTGCAGGACGCCAGCCTCGTCGGCATCACCCACAGCGGCACCCAGGACCCTGCCTACACGCCCGGGCCGTTCTCGGCCTTTACCGAAACCTATGTCGACCAGTTCTCTCGCTGGTACGCGGCGCGTCTGGCCGCCCATGGCGTGTGAGGAATGAACATGACGACTTACGAAAACCTGACGCGCCCCGCAACCACCAGCGCGGTTCAACGTTTTACCGACCCGATAACCTGGGGCACATTCGGCTCGCAATGGCACAGCGGTGAACAGAAAACCCTGCAATGCTGTGCGGTGCGCCAGGAAACCCATGACGTCAGGACCTTCATCTTTCGGTGTGCGGACTTCAGCGCTCTGAGTTTCGAGCCTGGCCAGTTCATCACGATCTCGCCGGTCATTGGCGGGCAGACCATCGCCCGCTGCTACACCCTGTCGTCCTCCCCCACCCGGCCCTTTGCGTTTTCCATTACCGTCAAGCGCGTGCCGGGGGGAACGGTGTCCAATTGGCTGCATGACAACCTCAAGCCAGGGGACCACCTGAAGGCTTCCGGCCCTGCTGGCAGTTTCACCCCGGTCGGCCATCCTGCGAGCAAGTTGTTGTACCTGTCCGCCGGCTCGGGCGTGACACCCTTGATGTCGATGACCCGGGCTGCCTGCGACATGGCCGGCAACCTCGACATCGTGTTTGTACACAGCGCTCGCACCCCCGCAGACATCATCTTCCACGCCGAGTTGACGCGCATGCAGGCCGCCATGCCGGGACTGCGGGTCATCAGTGTTTGCGAAGGTCTGGGCGATACCGCTCAATGGCAGCAACCGATAGGTCGGCTCGATTTACCGTTGTTAAGCCAGCAAGTACCGGACTTCCAGGAACGGGAAATCTTCACCTGCGGGCCCCAGGGGTATATGGAAGCGGTCAAGTCGCTGCTCAGGGAAGCGGCGTTCGGTTTCAGCCACTACCATCAGGAAAGCTTCGACATTGCGGCACTGAACGAAGAGCCGCTGATCGAACAAGCCCCTTCGCTCGACCAGCAGGACGTGTTCACGGTGACCCTGTCGCGCTCGGGCAAGACCTTCAGCATGCCGGGCAACCAGACCGTGCTGAGCGCCGCGAAAAAGGCCGGCGCAATCGTACCTTCTTCTTGCAGCCAAGGCGTTTGCGGCACCTGCAAGACCGCCCTGCTACAGGGTACGGTGGACATGAACCACAACGGCGGTATCCGGCAACGGGAAATCGACAAAGGCCTGCGTTTGCTGTGCTGCAGCAAGCCCACGTCTGACCTGATCCTTGATCTTTAGCCTTGCATCGCTAATAAGGTAGTCACTGCACACTGGCGTCTGCACAATCTCCGTGCGCTCAACCCTTATAAGACAGTGACCCAGCCTGATGAAACTGCAACCCTTGCCGCCCCTCAACAGCCTGGTGGCGTTCGAGGCCGCCGCCCGCCACTTGAGCTTCACCGTGGCGGCGCGCGAGCTGAACGTCACTCAAGGCGCCATCAGCCGTCAGATTCGCTTGCTAGAAGACTATCTGGGCACCGCGCTGTTCACCCGCACGACCCGTGAGATCAACCTCACCGCCTCGGGCAGCCAGTATTACGAAAGCATCCGCGATACGTTGCAGCAAATCGCCCAGGCCACTGCGGGAATGCGCCATTGGCAAGGAGCACAGCAGGTCACTGTCGTCACCAGCACGGCGATGGCCTCATTGTGGCTGCTGCCGTTGGTATCGGAGTTCCAACGCCAGAATGAAGAGATTGACCTGCGCATCATCGCGACGGATCAAGTCAGTGATTTTTCCCGGCTGGACTGTGACCTGGCGCTTTATTACTGCAGCACGCCACCGAAAAACATGAAAGTCACGCCGTTGTTCAACGAAGAGATTTTCCCGGTATGCAGCCCCGCCTATCTGGCGCAACACCCGGGGATCGAATCGCTGGAACAGTTGGGTGGATGCACCTGGTTGTGGCTGGAAGACCAGCACCGGGACTGGATTGGCTGGAAAGAATGGTTCCAACGCCTTGGCTACCCAGCGCCAGAACCTCGGCGGCGCATCAATATCAACAGCTACTCCATGCTGATCCAGTCGGCGTTGGCAGGCCAGGGGATCGCCCTGGCCTGGTCGGGCCTGCTCAGCAACCATTTGCAAACCGGCAGCCTCGTGCGGCCGACGCAAACCATCCTGCGCACCGACGCGCAGTTCTGCCTGCTGGAGCCCCAAGGCCGGGCCCCCAACAGACAAAGCGTCAACCGCTTCCGCCAGTGGCTGATGGCGCATCTGGCAGAAACGGTCGACGCATGATGGAGCGGGCGACCTAGCCGACTTTCACGTTCATGGTGATGCGCGCCGTGAAGACCTTCACGCCACCCTCGTCGAAGATATCGACCGGGACAATCTTGTCGCCCGAGGTCGCCCAGTCGATTTCGCTGCCATCAGCAATCGCATGAATGGAAGTCTTGGCCTTGGCCAGGTATTCGACGGTCATGCCTTTGGGAATCCAGCGAGCGCCGCTGGGGATGGACACCTCGGTCATCATGCCGCCTGCGAGCTCTGCCGCGTTGCACAGCGCGATCGCGTGAACGGAAGCCAGGTGATTGGTGATTTCCTTGCGAAACGGCACCTTCACTTCGCCGCGGCCGGGGGTCAATACAGAAATTTCCGGGTTGATGGTGCCGAAGTACGGTGCCATCTGGCAGGCCATATTGCTGAAAGCGGAAGCGCCAACGCTTTGGTACATGCTGAGAGTCTGGCTCATGGGATATCTCTGGTCGGGTGGGCTGGAGTCATGGACAGAACATTACTCGATTACAGAATATCGCTCTGTTACAGAACATTATTCTGTAAATACGCAGCCTGTCAATCTCTCGTCCCGAGCCTTCGTTTCAATTACCATGGCCCCTTTTTGCCTGGGCCGAAAAATGGAACCTGTCGATCTCCTCGAGCGCTGCTACCCAGGGCGTCGTGCCGAGTCCAAGCGGCACATCCTCCGATGCGCCCTGGCACTGTTTAACCAGCAAGGCATCGAAGCGACCACCATCGATATCATCCGTGCCGAAAGCCAGATGAGCGTGGGGGCCATCTATCACCATTTCGATAACAAGGAAGGCTTGGTCGCGGCGTTGTACATGACCGCCCTGGATGATCAGGCGCGGCTCAGGGATAGCTACCTCAGCACCGTCACGTCGACCCAGGAATGGGTCCAGGCCTTGGTGTACAGCTACGTGGACTGGGTGGTCAGCCAACCCGATTGGGCGCGGTTCCAGTACCAGGCACGCTTTGCGGTCGCACAAAGCAGCTTCAAGGAGCGGCTTGCCGAGGCGAATCTGGCCAGGAACGCCGAACTCAAGAAATGGTTCAGCGACCCGGCCCACCAGCAGGATTTGCAGGAACTGCCTTTTGAGCTGATCCCGTCCCTGATCATCGGTTCGGCAGAGAGCTATTGCCGCGCCTGGCTCTCTGGCCGCGTCAAACGCAGCCCTGAACTCTACCGGCAGCAGTTGGCCGAGGCCGCCTGGCGCGCCGTTGGCGCTGACGGCTGAGAAGTTCGTACCGGTTTTCTCCCGGTTGCTGGCGCTCCCAGTCAACTCTGGCCGTTGCGCTCAAGCATCACCCACGACCGGGACTTAAAGTCGAAGTGCCAGGGGATATTCCCCCGCTCACAATTCCAAGAATAGAGCCACTTCAATGAGCCTGACCAAAACCCTGCCAGCGTGCCTGGCACTCAGCTTCGCGTCATTGGCCGCTTTTGCAGCCGATGGCCCTCCCCCACCTTCGGTGAGCCAACCCAGCGGTATCAACCTGGGTGGCACCAGTTTCTACGACGGCTTTGCCGGGCCACCCGGGCTGACTCATCAGACTTATTTGAAGTTCAGTACCGCCAGCAGCATCAGGACCAACGGTGGCAAGAAGAACGGCGCCTTCGATGACCCGAAGATCAACGTCATCACGATGATCAACCAGCTGAGCTACTACTCACCCGACACCTTCGCAGGCGGGGCGCACCTGGGTTGGAGCCTGCTGGTGCCCGTCGTGTCCCTGGACGGCGACTTCGGTGACAACGGTGCCAAGCTCAAGGACAACGCCACAGGCCTGGGCGACGTCACGGTCGGGCCCCAGGTCCAGTTCGATCCGATCGTCGACGCCAGCGGCAGGCCGGTCTTCGTGCAGCGCATGGCCTTCGATACCATCCTGCCAACGGGCAAGTACGACAAACACAAAGACCTGAACCCAGGCTCCAATTACTTCTCCCTGAACCCCTACTGGGCAGCGACCTGGATGCCCGCGCCTCGCTGGGAAGTGAGCTGGCGGCTGAACTACCTGTACAACTTCAAGAACGATGATCCGGCCAGCAGTTCGGCGCAGTTCTTCGAAGGGCAATCGGTGCGCGACACCCAGTCGGGACAGTCGGCGTGGGCCAACTTCACCGCCTCGTACGAAGTGTTCCCGACGGTCTCGGTCGGCATCAACGGCTACTACTTCCGGCAGATTTCCGATGACAAGGTCAACGGCAACACCCTGACCGACTCCCGGGAAAAGGTGCTGGGCATTGGCCCGGGCCTGTTCTGGAAAATCACCGAAGACAAGGCCTTCTGGCTCAACACCTATAAAGAAACCGGCGTCGAGAATCGCTCCCGGGCGGATTACCAGGTGCAGGTTCGCTACGTCCACACGTTCTGATTGACGTATGCGCCTGCTCACCCATGAGCGGGCCCATTACCCGAGGTGATGCTTCATGAACGCACTCGACTCCATCGACAGCAAGAAATCACTGGGCGCCATCTGCCTGATGATGGTCATTTCCCTGGGGACGCTGCAGATCCAGCCGATCCTGGGCGGTGCCTTGATCGACCAGCTCGGCCTGCCACTCAATGCAATCGGCGCTATCTTCGCCGCGGAACTCATTGCGATGGCCATCGCCTGCGGCGTCTGCGCCCTGTTCATGGCCAGCGTCGACCGCCGCCGCTTCGCCCTGGTGGCCCTGTTGATCCTGGCCTTGGGCAATCTGCTCAGCACGCAGCTTCACAGCCAGGCCGGGCTGCTGGTTTCCAGAATGATCTGTGGCGCCAGCGGCGGCGCGGTCATGGCGGTCGTCTACGCCACCGCGGCGCTGCGCACGTCCAAGGATGCGACCTTCGCGGTCATCAACATCGGTAACCTGCTGTGGGGGATGTTACTGGTGACGTCCATGCCGCTGATCCTCAAGTCATTCGGTGTTAACGGGGCGTTTCTACTATTGGCGATCACCAGTGTGCTCGCGGCGACGGGTTGCTGGAGGGTGCCTGAACGCTACCCGCAAACCCATCGCGCAACCAGCGGCGCGATCCCGCCATTCGGCCTCACGTCGATCCTGTTGATCATGCTCTTTGCGCTGCTGTTTTTCGGTCACTCTGCCCTATGGGTTTACCAGGAACGTATCGGCAAGAGCATCGGCCTGGAGCCTCAGCAGATTGGCGGCATCCTCGGTGGCAGCATCCTTGCCGGTGCCCTGGGCGCCGGGCTGGCCGGGCTGATCGGACGGCGCCTGGGCCTGCTGTTTCCACAACTGTTGAGCTTTGGCACGGCGCTGCTGGCGACCTTGATCATGGTCTATGGCACCAGCCCCGTGGCGTTTGTCAGCACGGCTTGCCTGATCCATATGGTCTGGTTTTTCAGCCTGCCGTACCTGCTTTCCATGGCGGCGGAACTGGACCCTTCCGGCCGATTGGCGGGCCTGGGTAACGCTGCGATTTTCATCGGCCAGGGGCTGGGACCATTCGGGGCCGCACTGGTCGTCGGCGAGGGCCACTTCCGAGCGGTCGGATGGCTGGCAGCTTCAGCCTATTTGCTAGCCTTGGTGATCTCGTGCCTGGTCGTTGCACGCTTTCGCCGCGGCGTGAAGCCTTCCGGGCCGGCGATGTCCCCGCAATCGGCCTGAACATCAACGAACCCGCACATTGACGAGATTGCCCGATGAGTATTCCATTCCCTCAAACCCCTGAGTTTTCCGGCGCTCTCTACACGCCCAGCCGGGTGGAAGCAGACGTGTTCGACCTGGAAATTGAAGGCAGCCTTCCCGCTTCGATCCACGGGACGTTTTATCAAGTCGCACCAGACCCGCAGTATCCCCCGATGCTGGGCACCGATATCTTTTTCAACGGTGACGGCATGGTCAGCCGCTTCCACTTTGCCAACGGCAAGGCATCGCTGCGCCGTCGCTACGTGAAGACCGATCGCTTGCTGGCCCAGCGCCGTGAAGGTCGCTCGCTCAATGGCGTCTATCGCAACGCCTTCACCAACGACCCGCTCGCGGCGAAGAACAACACCACGGCCAACACCACCGTCATCCCACACAACGGCGTGCTGCTGGCACTCAAGGAAGATGCCCTGCCCTGGGCGATGGATCGCGAGACCTTGGAAACCCTGGGCGAATGGAGTTTTGACGGGCAGATCAAATCCGCGACATTCACCGCCCACCCCAAGCTCGACCCGATGACGGGCAATCTCCTGGCCTTCAGTTATGAAGCCAAAGGCGACGGTACGCCTGACCTGGCCTACTTCGAAATTTCACCGGACGGAAAACTGCTGCACGAGATCTGGTTCCAGGCCCCTTATGCAGCAATGGTGCACGATTTCGCGGTGACCGAACGGTACGTTGTGTTCCCGTTGATTCCGTTGACAGTGGACGTCGAGCGCATGAAAAACGGCGGAGCGCATTTCCAGTGGCAACCCGACCTGCCTCAGTTGTTCGCCGTCGTGCCGCGCAATGGGCATGCGCAAGATGTGCGTTGGTTCAAGGGGCCCAAGGACGGTTTCCAGGGGCATACGCTCAATGCATTCGATGAGGGCGACAAGGTCTATGTCGATATGCCGGTCACCGGCGGGAACATCTTCTATTTCTTTCCCCAGGCCAATGGTTATGTCCCGCCGCCGGAAACCCTGGCTGCCAGCCTGATGCGCTGGACCTTTGACCTGAACGGCGCCGGGGAGGACGTTGAACCGCAACCGCTGACGGATTACCCCTGCGAGTTTCCAAGGTGTGATGACCGCTACATCAGTCGCAAGTACCAGCATGGTTTCCTGCTCGCCTTCGATCCGCAGCGCCCCTACAACCCGGCGAACGGCCCGATACCCTTTCAATTCTTCAACCTGCTGGTCCATTTGAACCTGAAGACAGGCAGCACCGACGCCTGGTTTCCTGGCGACAGCGGCTGCTTCCAGGAGCCCATCTTCATTCCCCGCTCGGCGGATGCAGAGGAAGCCGATGGCTACGTCGTTGCCCTGCTCAACCTCATCGCAGAGGGGCGCAGTGAGCTGGTGGTGCTGGACTCCCGTGACATGGCCAGCGGTCCCATTGCCCGGATCAGGATTCCGTTCCGGATGCGCATGTCGCTGCATGGCTGCTGGGCACCAATCGATTAAACGCAAATCCCCTGTGGGAGCGGGCTTGCTCGCGAAGGTGGTAGTACAGTCGACATCAATGTCGCTTGTGACGCCGTCTTCGCGAGCAAGCCCGCTCCCACAGGTTTAGATCCCTTTTCCGTACCTCTTACGACACCCAGCCATCTGCGGTTGGTTGCCTGCTGCCTCTCCCTCTGCTCCCCAGGTCCGCCAAAGGTACAGCCTCGCCAAAAAAAACATAAATTCCATATTTTAGGATTTTTGTATAAATCCCACTTTACAGGATTTTATAGCAAGACTAGATTGACCCTCATTGCACCCTCCCTCTTCCCAGGAGCCTTCATGAAACTCGCAAGCTTTGTTGTCCAAGGTCGTAGCAGCTACGGTGTGGTCGAAGGTGATCACGTCATCGACCTGGAATCGCTCAAGCCAACCCTCGGCCACGACCTCAAACAGGCCATCGCCAACGACCGCCTGGGCGAACTGACCCGCGAGCCCCTGGCAAGCCTGCCACGTCTTCCCTTGGCTGACGTGACGTTCCTGCCGGTCATCCCCAACCCGGGCAAAGTGCTGTGCATCGGCATCAACTACGCCACCCACGTGCGCGAAACCGGTCGAGAGATGCCGACCTACCCCATGATCTTTACCCGCTTCGCAGACAGCCAGACCGCCCACCTGCAACCCATCGTTCGCCCAACGGCCTCCCACAAGCTTGATTTCGAGGGCGAGCTGGCGGTGGTGATCGGTAAAGCGGCCCGCCACGTCAAGCACGCCGACGCGCTGGATTACGTCGCCGGTTATGCCTGCTACAACGACGGCAGTGTCCGCGATTGGCAGAAGCACACCATTCAGTTCGTGCCTGGCAAGAACTTCCCGAACACCGGCAGTTTCGGCCCCTGGCTGGTGACCCGCGACGAGATCGGCGACCCACAGGACCTGGAGCTGACCACTCGCCTTAATGGCGAAGTGATGCAACACACCCGCACCAGCGACATGATTTTCGATGTGCGCCAGTTGATCGAATACTGCTCCACCTTCACTGAACTGGCCCCCGGTGACGTGATTGTCACCGGCACCACCGGCGGCGTCGGTGCGTTCCGCGAACCGCCGGTGTGGATGAAGCCGGGCGATCAGGTAGAGGTCGAGATCGCTGGCATCGGCACCCTGCGCAACAGCATCGTGGACGAGCAATGAACATGGAAAACCTACACCCCCCTGAACACCTGCCCGAGCAGGATGGCGACAGCAAAGGCTCGAGCCTGGAGCGCATGTTGCGGGTACTCGACCTGTTCACCGAACAGCACCCGATCTGGGCAGTGGATGACATGGGCGGCGCCTTGAGCTTCACCCGTTCGACGATCTACCGCTACGTGCGCGAATTGGCCGAGGCCAACCTGTTGTTCCAGGTCGAAGCCGGCCGTTATGCGCTGGGCGCACGAATCATTACCTGGGACCGCCAGTTGCGCCTGAGCGACCCTCTCGTGCGCGCCGCCCAATCGCTTGAGCCCAGCTTCCCGCAGTGGAGCGAACAACAGGTCTGGCTGATCTGCCGACTTTTCAAGGATCAGGTCGTGTGCATTCACCAGCACGGCAATCTGTTCAGTGAGGTCAGCTACTCCCGCGGTTCGCCCAGGCCCCTATTCCTGGGAGCGACGTCCAAGGCGATCCTCGCCAACATGACCTCGCGCCAACACAGCCAGCTGTTTCTCGACCATCCCGATGAGGTTCGCGCCAGCCAACTTGGCCAGACCTGGGAGGCGTTTCGTCGCGCACTGCAGCAACTGCGTCGCCAGGGCTATGTAGCCAGCGCAGGCGAAGTCGACGCGGGCGTCTATGGCCTGGCCGCGCCGATCTTCGACGGCGATGGCAAAGTCGTCGGCAGCATCAGTTGCGTGCGCCCGGTGCAAGAACGCGACAGTGCCCAGGAAAAGACGCAAGGGCAACAGATCCTTGCCCTGGGACAGGAACTGTCGCAACGCATGGCTGCGCTCGCCAATCGCCCCAAGCCACTGGGCTGAGCCATTCGCAAGGGAATAACAATGACAACCCTCAAACGCATCAACACTCAGGTCCTGGTCATCGGCGCCGGTCCTACCGGACTGACCCTGGCCAACCTGCTCGGCCAAGCTGACGTGGACACCCTGATCATCGATCGCAAGCCGGGCACCGTGACCGAACCACGGGCGGTTTCAATCGACGACGAATCCTTGCGCACCATGCAGGCCATCGGGCTGGATGCCGCCGTGCTGCGTGATGTCGTGCCTGGCTACGGCGTGCATTACTACACCCGGCCCGGAGGGCGCTGCTTCGGCAAGGTCGAACCGACCGGCAAGCTGTATGGGTTCCCCAAGCGCAACGCGTTTCGCCAACCGCTGTTTGAAAACACCCTGAGGATGGGCCTCGAACGGTTTGCCAGCCTGACGGCACGGTTCAGCCACGAGCTGGTGGAGTTCAGTCAGGACCAACACGGCGTGTGTGCGCGGATTCGTGACGCCGAGGGGCAGATGATCGAAGTCCACGCGGCTTACCTGGTGGCCTGCGACGGCGGTCGTAGCCCGGTGCGCAAGCAGCTCGGGATCGAAATGGTCGGCTCGAGCTTCTCCTCACGCTGGCTGGTGGTCGATACCGACCAGGACGACGACCCGTTCTGGCAGACCCGCGTATATTGCGATGCCAGGCGTCCGGTGGTCGAAGTGCCCGGACCCCACCGTACACGCCGATTCGAGTTCCTGCTCAAGCCCGATGAAACGGACGAACAGGCGCTCGACGAAACCCACCTGCAAACCTTGCTGCGCCCCTTCAAGGGTGACGCGCCGGTTTCCCTCGTGCGCAAGACGGTCTACACCTTCCACGCCCGGGTCGCCGAGAAGTGGCAGGTGCAGCGGGTGTTCCTCGCCGGCGACGCCGCGCACCTGACCCCGCCCTATGCCGGGCAAGGCATGAACAGCGGCGTTCGCGATGCCCACAACCTGGGCTGGAAACTGATCGGCGTGCTGAAGGGCAAAATGGCGCAAAGCGCACTGCTGTCCTACGAAAGCGAGCGTCGCGATCATGCGTGGGCCTTGATCAAGTTGGCCTTGAACCTCGGCGTGGTCATGGCGCCGGCCACCGTCCTGCACGCTCGCCTGATCAGTGGGGCATTCGCCTTGATCGGCCTGTTGCCGCCGCTGCGCGATTACTTCCTGCAAATGCGCTTCAAGCCCAAACCTCGTTTCACCCGAGGCCTGGTGCTGGCCGAGGGGCAGGCAGGCACATTGTCCTGCGGACAGATGTTCCCGCAACCGATGCTCACCGATGCCCACGGCCACGAACACCTGCTCGATGACGCCATCGGTGCCGGCTTCGCCTTGATTCAATACGGCGACCCGACCCGCCAGCGTGTCGATGAACTCAAGCATGGCCTCTGGAGCCACCTTGAAGCCAGACGCATCCTGATCCTGCCCGAGTCTGTCCAGGCCATGCCGGCGATCCCAGGCTGCACGGTGCTCCAGGACCGTGAAGGCCTGCTCAAGCCCTTGCTGGGCGAGTCCCACCCGTTTGTGCTGCTGCGCCCGGATCGCTACATCGCGGCGATTTTCGACAAGGCCACCGAAACCCAGGCCGCCGAATCGTTGCAGTCGCTGTTCGGCATCGCCCTGGCCCACAGCAACGAAATCGAGCCAAGCGTCGCGCCCGTCTTTCATTGAACCTTCACGCACAGAGGTGGTTATGCAAACACTCCAGACTTCCACACCTGCACGCCTGTGCTACCTGCACCTGGCGAGCAAGGACGCGCAGCGACAAATCGACTTCTATCGGCGGATGCTGGACATGGATAGCCAGGCGCAAGCCGATGGCAGTTGGGTGCTCAGCGGTCCGCAACGCGCCATGCTCGTGTCGCCCGCCGACCACAGCGGCCTGCTCGCAGCGGCGTTCGACCTGGGCAATCAGCCTCGCCTGCAAGCACTGCGGGTTCGCCTGCTCGGCAATGGCGGCATCATCGAAGAGGTCGACTCGCCGCTGCTCGAGCCGGGAGCCTTCCTGATCCGTGATCCCCAGGGCCGGCAAACGATATTCGGCGTCGCCCGCCCCGCTCGCCAGACCTCTCGCCCAGGCATGCCGGGGCGCTTGCAGCACGTGGTATTCCAGACCACAGAGCTGGAAGCCATGATCGATTTCTACGTCAACACGGTGGGCTTCACTGTTTCGGACAACGTCGTGGATGAGCAGACCGGCCAACTCATGACGTGCTTCCTGCGCTCGGACGACGAGCACCACACCTTGGCGTTTTTCCGCGGTTCGAAAAACGAATGGGACCACCACTGTTACGAAACCAACGAATGGAATGACATCCGCGACTGGGGGGATCGCTTCGCCAAGGAGCGCATCACCATTTTCTTCGGCCCCGGCCGACATGGGCCGGGCAACAATCTGTTCTTCATGGTGGTCGATGCCGATCGCAACCGCCTGGAGTTCTCGGCCGAACTCGAAGTCACCGATGCCAGCCGTCAGCCCGGTGTCTGGGCACAGGAGGAATACACACTCAACTCCTGGGGCCGCGCCTGGATCAGAAGCTGAGCAGTTTTCATCGACGCCTGCACCTTTACGTCGGAACGACGCGACCACCTGCCTCCAAGGGTAAAAGATTATGACGACTCAACCGCTCGCCCCCTACGCCATCAACGGCGATCAATACATCAACGGCGCTTGGCGTACCGGGCGCTCCACGCGCCGCCTGGACGACCGCAACCCCTTCAATGGCGAACCGCTGCTGGAGATGCCCCTGGCCTCGGTTGCCGATCTCGACGACGCCTATCAGGCCGCGCACCAGGCGCAGGCGGCTTGGGCACAACTGCACCCCATCCAGCGCGGTGCACAACTTGAAAAGCTCGCCCAGGTCATCCAGAACCGCCGCGAAGAAATCATCGACTGGCTGATCCGCGAGTCCGGCAGTACCCGGATCAAGGCAAGCATGGAATGGCAATTCACACTGAACCTGGTGCGTGAATGCACGACGATGCCGATGCAGGTCGAAGGTCGGATCCTGACCAGCTACAAGCCCGGCGAACAGAGTTTTGTCTTTCGCGAGCCCTTGGGTGTGGTGGGCGTGATCAGCCCATGGAATTTCCCGCTGTACCTGAGCATGCGCTCGGTGGTGCCGGCACTCGCCCTGGGCAACACGATTGTGCTCAAGCCCGCCAGCGACACCGCGGTGACCGGCGGATTGCTGATTGCCCATCTGTTTGAAGAAGCAGGCTTTGCGCAGGGGACGCTCAACGTCGTGGTCGGCGCGGGCTCGGAAATCGGCGATGCCTTCGTCGAGCACCCGGTGCCGAGCCTGATTTCCTTCACCGGCTCGACGGATGTGGGGCGCAATGTCGGCCGGATTGCCACTGGCGGCAAACACATCAAGCGCGTGGCCCTGGAGCTGGGTGGCAACGCACCGCTGGTGGTCCTGGATGACGCCGACATTGAAGTTGCCGCGCACGCCGCGGTGGTCGGGCGTTTCCTGCACCAGGGCCAGATCTGCATGAGCGTCAACCGGGTGATCGTCGACCGCTCGCTGTATGCCGACTTCGCGGCGCTGGTGGTCGAGCGCGTGCGCAATCTCAAGACCGGCGATCCCGCCCTGGCGGATACGGTGATCGGGCCGGTGGTCAATCAGAACCAGCTCGACGGCCTGCTGCATAAAATCGACAGGGCCCGCAGCGCCGGCCTCAAGCGCCTTTGTGGCGGCCCGGCATCCGGGCTGGTGTTGCCCGCCCATGTCTTCGGTGAAGTAGACGCCGATCAGGAACTGGCCCGCGATGAAACCTTCGGCCCCCTGCTGCCGTTGCTGGTCGCCGAAAACGAAACCCATGCATTGGCATTGGCCAACGCCAGCGAGTATGGCCTGTCCAGCGCCGTGTTCACCCGGGACATGGCCCGTGGCTTGAACTTCGCCCGTGGCATCGTGGCGGGCATGACCCACATCAACGACATCACCGTCGATGACCAACCCAATGCCCCGTTCGGTGGTGAAAAGAACTCCGGCCTCGGTCGCTTCAACGGTCACTATGCCCTGGATGAGTTTACCCGTGCCCATTGGGTAACCTGGCAGCCCGGAGGCCATCACTACCCGTTCTGAGCCTGTGGCCCCCTTGGTCAGACCCGGATCGGGCCAGTCGACCTTTGGCCCGGTCCGCCAGAAAACAATAAAAAACAGAGGCGAAAAATGAACCATCTAGCCTGCGTGTCCACCGATCAGGTTGTTCGCTCCGACCGCCTGATGAAGTGGAAAGAGTTCATGAGCGATCACCTGGGGCGCACGCCGGACTATATAAAACGGCTGGAATCGACCTTCATTGATCCGTTGCATGACAGCAACTTCCAGGGACGGCTGGAGTACGGAGACCTGGGCCAATTGCGCTTCTGTCGAATGACTGCCAGCGCCCATCGCTATTCACGCCACCTGAGCAAAGCGGTCGACGCCCTCGACACGCCGCGCATGTTGATCATGCAGGTGGCTGGCGTCAGTCATTTCGATCAGGGCCAACAAAGCAGCGTGCTGGCCCCTGACGAAATGCTCCTGGTCGACTGCGGCAAACCTTTCAACGTGACCAGCACGCAAGGCTGCGAACATTTCATCCTGCTGTTCCAAGGCGCACCCGGGCAACTCGCGCAAACCGGCGACATGCACCTTAACGGTCGCAATGGACTGGGGCGGATGCTGATGCACCTGATCAGCGATGCCTACAACCAATACCCCTTGCTGAACAACCATTCGGCCGGGCTGATCGGCGACAGCATCACCGGGCTGCTGGATAACGCGCTGAAGAACAAACAGGAAGAAAAGCAACTCGAACACGACTTTCGCTTCTTCAAGCAGAACCGTCTCAAGGCGTACATCGAGCGCCACCTGGCTGACCGCGACCTGACCATCGAACGCATCGCCAACGCCGAACAGTGTTCGGTACGCAGCCTGCACCGCGCCTTCCAGGATGAACTGGGGTGCAGTGTCAGCGAATACATCTGGCAGCGGCGCCTGTCGCGTTGTGCCGAAGACCTGCGCAACCGGGAACATGCCCATCGTTCGCTCACCGATATCGCCTACGCCTGGGGCTATGGCAGCAGCTCCCACTTCAGCCGGCATTTCAAATCGACCTTCGGCATGTCCCCTCGACTGTTTCGCGACACCGCGAGCGACAGCCGGGAGAAATCGACAGCGGCTTGAGGCTGTTGCCCATTCAGCCCTGTGGGAACCGAGCCTGCTCGCGATGGCAGTGGGTCAGCTTGCAATGCGGTTGAATGGGCCGGCGCTATCGCGAGCAGGCTCGCTCCCACAATTTTTTCCGCGTGGTTCTCAGGTACAGCATCCACCCAAAATCCCCTGTGGGAGCAAGCTTGCTCGCGATGGCAGTGGATCAGCTTGCAATGCTGTTGAATGGGCCGGCGCTATCGCGAGCCGGCTCGCTCCCACAGGTCCGGGTCATTGGCTTTACGCCCCCGCCCTACCCTTGATTCCAGCCTCCGCCCATCACCTTGTACAACGTCACGCGGTTGCTCTGCTCGGTCAGGCGCAAGGTGATCAGGTCCTGTTGCGCACTGTACAGGGAGCGCTGGGCATCCAGCGCTTCGAGATAGCTTTGCGAACCGCCGCGGTATAAAGCGTCGGAGAGCTCGAAGCTCTTGCGGCTGGCGTCGGTCAATGCCTGCTGGGCCTCGATGCGACGATCCAACGTGCTGCGCTCCGCCAGGGCATCGGCCACTTCCTTGAAGGCGTTCTGCAGTGTTTGCTGGTAGGTCTGCACCTGGATCTCGCGCTCGGTCTTGGCCGAGTCCAGTGTCGCGCGGTTACTGCCGGCATCGAAGATCGGCAGGCTGATGCTCGGGGCAAACGTCCAGGCACCACTGCCGGACTTGAACAGACCGGACAAGGCCGAGCTTGAGGAACCGGCATTGGCCGTCAGGCTGATGCTGGGGAAGAACGCCGCACGAGCCGCGCCGATGTCGATATTGGCGGATTTGAGCGAGTGCTCGGCGGCCAGCACATCCGGGCGGCGTTGCAACAGACTGGAGGGCAGTTCTGCCGGCACCTGCACCAGCGCCGCGGCCGACTCCAGGTTCGCGCCCGGCAGCAGCTCTTCGGGAATGTCGCTGCCTACCAGCAGGCGCAGGGCGTTGCGATCCTGCAGGATCTGGCTTTCATACGCCGCCGCGTCGACCCGGGCCGACTCCACGGTGGTTTGCGCCTGGGCCACGGACAGACCGGAGGAGCCGCCCAGGGCGTGGCTGCGCTGGGTCAGTTCGTAGGTCGCCTGCTGACTGCGCAAGGTCTCCTGGGCCAGGTGCAGACGCTCGTTGTCGGCCGCCAGGGTCAGCCAGGCGGTCGCCACCTCGGCCACCAGGCTGATCTGCGTGCTGCGCCGGGTTTCGGTCAAGGCCAGGTAGTCTTCCAGCGCTTCGTCCTGAAGGTTCTGCACCCGGCCGAACAGGTCGACTTCATAACTGCTCAACCCCAGTTGCGCACTGTAGTCATGGGTGGTGGCCGCCGAGCCCGTGTTGGACAACGAACCGGGCGTGCGACTGTGGGTACCACTGACGCTGGCATCGATCGAAGGCAGCGACTCGGCTCGCTGGATGCGGTATTGCGCCTGGGCCTTTTCAACGTTCAGGACGGCCAGGCGCAGGTCGCGGTTATTGCTCAGCGCCAGGGCCTGCAAGCGCGCCAGGCGACTGTCGGTGAAGAAGTGCTGCCACTCGATGTCGGCACTCACCTCCCCCTTGGGCGTACTGGTGGTTGGCAACCACTGCTCGGAGACCGGTGCCTCTGGGCGTTCATACTGCGGCGCCAGGTTCATGCAGCCACCGAGCAGCGTGAGAATGGCCAGCAAGGGCCAGCGGAACTTGATCATGCGTCACCTGATTGAGCGGATGGAACAGAGGTCGAAACCGGGGAAACGCGCTCGAAACGCCGACGGATCTGCACGAAGAACAGAGGTACGAAAAAGATCCCCAGCACCGTGGCGCAAAACATCCCTCCCAGCACACCGGTCCCAATGGCCTGGCGCCCGGCGGAACCGGCACCGGTACTCAAAGCCAGGGGCAAGACGCCGAACATGAACGCCAGGGACGTCATGAGAATGGGCCGCAAGCGTTGCCGCGCGGCAATCAGCGTCGCCTCGCGCAAGCTGTTGCCCTGTTCTTGCAGGTGCTTGGCGAATTCCACGATCAGAATCGCGTTCTTGGCCGCCAACCCCACGGTGGTCAACAGCCCGACCTGAAAGTACACGTCGTTGCTCAAGCCACTGAAACGGGTCGCCAGCACCGCCCCCACCACTCCCAGCGGTACCACCAGCAACACCGAGAAAGGCACCGACCAACTCTCGTAGAGCGCGGCCAGGCAGAGGAATACGAACAGCACCGAGATCCCGTACAGCAACGGCGCTTGCGAACCGGATAGACGCAATTGATAGGACTGCCCGGTCCATTCGTAACCGATGCCTTCGGGCAACTGTTTGACGATGGCTTCCACCGCATCCATGGCGTCCCCGGAACTGACCCCGGGCGCCGGGTCGCCAACCACCTCCAGCGAAGCGTTGCCGTTATAGCGCTCCAGCAACGGCGAGCCATAGCTCCACGAACTGCTGGCAAACGAGGAAAACGGCACCATCTCGTCATTGCTGTTGCGCACGAACCAGTGCTCCAGGTCGGCCGCCTGCATCCGCGACGAGGCCTCACCCTGGACGTAGACTTTCTTCACCCGGCCCTGGTTGAGGAAGTCATTGACGTAGGTGCCGCCCAGCGCCGTGGACAAAGTGGTGTTGATGTCGCTGGTGCTCAGGCCCAAGGCGCCGGCCTTGCGATCATCGATACTGACCTTGAGCTGCGGTGCGTCGTCCAGGCCATTGCTGCGTACCCCCAGCAGGCGCGGGTCTTTGTTGGCCAGATCGATGAGTTTCTCCCGCGCCGCCACCAGCGCATCATGTCCCAGGCCACCGAGGTCCTTGAGTTGCAGATCGAAGCCGGACGTCTGCCCCAGGCCCCGTATGGCCGGTGGCTGCATGACGAACACATTGGCATCGGCGATGCTCGACAGTGCCAGGGTCGCCCGTTGGGCGATGGCGGCCGCATCCTGCCCCGCCCCCGTGCGTTCACTCCAGTCCTTGAGCCGGATAAAGGCGCGGGCCGCGTTCTGGCTGTTGCCGTTCATGCCCAGGCCGGAAATGCTGATCAGCGCCTCGACTTCCGGTTGCTCGAGAAGGTAGCTTTCGAACTGCTCGACGACCGCCTGGGTGCGACTGTCCGTAGCCCCCACCGGTAACTGCACCTGGGCCATGAGGATGCCCTGGTCTTCATCGGGCAGAAACGAGGTCGGCAGGCTGGCATACCCCAGCGCCATTGCCAGCACCAACAGTCCATACACCAGCCAACTGCGGCGCCCACGTTGCAAAATAGCGCCTACCTGGCCTTTATAGGCCTCGGCACCACGTTCGAAGGTACGGTTGAACCAGCCGAAGAAACCGCCCTGGGCACCATGACCGTCGGACGGCTTGAGCAGCGTCGCGCACAAGGCCGGCGTCAGCGTCATGGCCACCAACACCGAAAGCACCATGGCCGAGACGATCGTGACCGAAAACTGCCGGTAGATGATGCCCGTGGAACCGCCGAAAAACGCCATGGGAATAAACACAGCACTGAGGACCAAGGCGATGCCCACCAGGGCGCTGGTGATTTCATCCATCGACTGGCGCGTGGCGTCCAGGGCCGACAACCGTCGCTCGCCCATTACCCGCTCGACGTTTTCCACCACCACGATCGCATCGTCCACCAGCAGGCCGATGGCCAGGACCATGGCGAACATGGTCAGGGTATTGATCGAATAGCCGAACAGCGCCAGTACGCCGAACGTGCCCAGCAGCACCACCGGTACGGTGATCGCCGGGATCAGCGTGGCCCGCAGGTTCTGCAGGAAAAGGAACATGATCAGCACCACCAGGACAATGGCCTCGCCCAGTGACTTGACCACTTCTTCGATGGACAGGCTGACAAAGGGCGTGGTGTCGTAGGCAATCACGTTCTTGAGTTGCATCTGCGCCGGATAGAACGGCTCCAGTTCCTTGAGCTTGGCCTTCACCGCTTCCCCCACGCTCAGGGCGTTGGCCCCGGCGGCGAGCTGGACGCCCATGGCGGCAGCAGGCTTGCCGTTGAGGGCAGAGCTGACGTCGTAGCTTTCACTGCCCAACTCGACCCGCGCCACATCCCCAAGCAGCACCACGGCCCCGTCGCTGGAGGACTTGACCACCACATTGCGAAACTCTTCGACGGTTTGCAGCTTGCTGCGGGCGCTGATGGTGGCATTCAACTGCTGCCCCTTCACCGCCGGCATGGCCCCCAGTTGACCGGCGGAAACCTCGGTGTTCTGCGCCTCCAGGGCACTGCTGATATCCGAGGGCATCAGCGCATATTTTTCCAGCAAGGCCGGGTCCAGCCAGATACGCATGGCATAGCCGGAGCCCAATGTCTGCACATCGCCGACACCGTCGAGGCGGCTGATGGAATCGAGCAAGGTGCTGGAGATGTAATCGCCGATCTGGGTACCGGTGACGCTCGGGTTGTCGGACACCAGGGCGGCAATCATCAGGAAATCCGAGCCGCCCTTGGTCACGGTCAGGCCCTCGCTTTGCACCGACTGCGGCAGCCTCGACTCGGCCTGTTGCAGCTTGTTCTGCACTTGCATCTGGGCCACGTCCGGGTTGGTGCCGGCGGTGAAGGTCAGGCTGATACTGGCACTGCCGTCCGAACTGCTGGAGGCCGACATGTAGGTCAGGTTATCCAGGCCCTTCATTTGCTGCTCGATGACCTGGGTCACCGAGTCCTCCACGGTCTTGGCCGAGGCGCCGGTGTAGGTCGCGGAAATGCGCACCGTCGGCGGCGCGATGTCCGGGTACTGTTCCAGGGGCAACTGGCTGATCGACAGCGCGCCGGCAAGCATGATGACGATGGCGATGACCCAGGCGAAAATCGGCCGGTCGATGAAGAAACGTGCCATGTTCAGCCCTCCTGCGCGATGGCGACAGGGGTCGCTTTCTGCGTACGGCTGCGGGTGCCGGCGTTCTGCGCCACCACGGCGTCACCGACCCGGACTTTTTGCCCGCCCTCGACAATCACCTGGTCTCCCGCGTTAAGCCCAGCCGTGACCCACCACTGGTTATCCACGGCGCGATCGATGCTCAGCACGCGCTGCTCGACCTTGCCATTGACCACCACCAGTACCGAAGTCGCGCCGCTGGCGCTGCGGGTCACCGCCTTCTGTGGGATCAGGATGGCCTTGTCATCCCGCGCCTGCTCCAGCACCGCCCGCACATACATGCCCGGCAGCAACAGCCGGTCCGGGTTGGCGATTTGCGCGCGCAAGGTCACTGTGCCGGTGCCCTCGTTGACGCTGACCCCACTGAACTTCAAGCGCCCTTCATGGGCGTAGAGACTGCCGTCATCGAGCTTGAGGCTGATCCGCGCCTCGCCTTCACCGTTGCTTTGCAGCACGCCGCTGGCCAAGTCGCGCTTGAGGCGCAGCAGCTCGGTGGTCGACTGGGTGACGTCTACATACATCGGGTCCAACTGCTGCACCGTGGTCAGTGCGCTGTCCTGGTTGGCGACTACCAGTGCCCCCGGAGTGACCGTCGAGGTTTCGATGCGCCCGCTGACAGGGGAACTGATGCGGGTATACGCCAGGTTGATGCGTGCGGTGTCGACATCGGCCTGGGCCACTTGCAGCTCCGCCTCGGCGGTCAGCAGGCTGGCCTGGGCATCCTCGTTGTCCTGCTGGCTGATGGCATCGATTTTCGCCAGTTGCGCGTCACGCCTGGCCGTGGCCTGGGCCGACTTCAGAGTGGCGCGGGCCTTGGCCAGGCTCGCCTGGGCTTGCGCCAAAGCGGCTTTGTAGGACGCCGCGTCCAATTGATACAGCGCCTGCCCGGCCTTGACCTCTGCCCCTTCGACAAACAGCCGCTGCTGGACAATACCGCCGACCTGCGGGCGTATCTCGGCGACCATGAACGCCTGGGTACGTCCGGCCAACTCAGTGGTCAGCGCCTGGCTTTGCGGTTGCACGGTGATCACCGAGACCTTGGGCGGTTCGGGTGTAGGCGCGGATTCGCCGGAGCAACCGCCCAACATGAACAACACGATCAAGCACACCAGGAAGGCGGCGGTCACCAGGGATTTGGCGAATAATTTGGTCGACATAAATGCCTCTGCAAGACGGATGGTTCAAGCCAGGCGCCATACTGCGAGGCAAATGTGCAGGAAAATTGAAGATTGCCCGCCGCCCTTGAATCTTCGTGGCGCCAGGGCCTAAATGGACGGGCCACTCACCGACCTGCCCGAGCCCATGAAACTGAGCATCTCCACCAAGCTGTTTATTGCCGTACTGGCCAGCGTGCTGTTCGTCATCCTGAGCATGGGCGTGGCCAACGGCTGGAGCTTTGGCAAAGGCTTTCTCGACTACCTCAACGAACAAGCCCTGTTGCGCATGACGCCGGTATTGCCGCGCCTGGCCAGCGCCTATGAGCGCGAAGGCAACTGGGAATTCCTGCGCAACCAGCCCGATCGCTGGTTCGAACTGCTGCGTCCGGAGCCGGGCGAAAACACCACCCACCCAGAACGGCCGCCCATGCCGATGTCCGATCTGACCGGCGCGGTGTTTCGTATCGCCCTGCTGGATCAGCAGAAACAGTTGGTAATGGGCTACTCGGCGATTGCCAACGACGCCTTGATGCGCCCGGTGCAAGTCGCAGGGAAGACCGTCGGCTGGCTGGCGGTGACGCCGTTCCAGAACGTGACCGAAGCTGGCGGCGAACGCTTTCGTCAATACCTGGTGCGCACCAGCCTGGCGGTGGGCGTACTCTCGTTACTGTTGGCAATGCTGATTGCCTGGTGGATCGCCCGCACCCTGCTTGACCCGGTCAAGCGCGTGGCCGCCGCCACCCACCGGTTGGCCGCCGGTGAATACAGTAACCGAGTGTCGGTGGCGTCCAATGACGAAGTCGGTCAGTTGGCCCGGGATTTCAACCAGTTGGCGTATACGCTGGAACGCAACGAAAAAATGCGTCGGGAATTCATGGCCGATGTGTCCCACGAACTGCGTACCCCGTTGTCGGTGCTGCGCGGTGAACTGGAAGCCATCGAAGACGGCGTACGCACCCTCGACCCGTCCTCGATGAAGTCACTGCAAGGCGAAGTCAGCATGCTCAGCAAACTGGTGGATGATCTCTACGAACTGTCCCTGGCCGATGTCGGCGCGCTGACCTACCGCAAGAGCGAATGCGATCTCAACGAGCTGTTGGAAAGTTGCGTGGCGATGTTCCAGGAGCGTTGCAATGCCCGACACCTGAGCCTGGAGCTGGAACTGCCAGCCCCGTCGCTACGCTTGGAGGCCGACCCCAAGCGCTTGCAGCAGCTGTTCAGCAACCTGTTGGAAAATGCCGTGCGTTATACCGACGAGGGCGGTGTGCTGCGTATTCGAGCCGCCGACGAGGGCGACACCGTGCGCGTCGACTTCCTGGACTCCGGTCCCGGGGTCGATGCCACCCAGTTATCACGGTTGTTCGAGCGTTTTTACCGCGGCGAAACCTCACGCAATCGCGCCAGTGGTGGCGCTGGCCTGGGGCTGGCCATCTGTCACAGCATCGCCCTGGCCCATGGCGGCAGCCTCAGCGCCGATCACTCGCCGCTGGGCGGCCTTTGGCTGACCCTGCGCCTGCCACGGAGCGCCTGAAGCATGGTCAATGACAGCCCGATCCTCATCGTCGAAGACGAACCCAAGCTGGCCGCACTGATGCGTGATTACCTGGTCGCCGCCGACTATGCGGTTCAATGCCTGGACAACGGGCTACAGGTGGTGCCGGCAGTCCGGGCCCACGAACCGCGGCTGATTCTGCTCGACCTGATGCTGCCAGGGCGCGACGGCCTGCAAGTGTGCCAGGAGCTACGCAGCTTCAGTGCCGTGCCGATCATCATGATCACCGCCCGCGTGGAGGAAGTGGATCGCCTGCTCGGGCTGGACCTGGGGGCCGACGACTACATCTGCAAACCCTTCAGCCCTCGGGAAGTGGTGGCCAGGGTCAAGGCGATCCTGCGCCGCAGCCCGCAACTGGTGGTCAACCAACCCGCGCGCCTGCTGATTGACGAAGACCGCTACCAAGCGTCACTCGATGGCATCGCCCTGGACCTGACGCCCTTGGAACTGCGCCTGCTCAGCACGCTGGCACAGTCCCCGGGGCGGGTGTTTTCCCGGGATCAGTTGCTCGACAGGATCTATTCCGATCACCGGGTGGTCACTGATCGCACCGTCGACAGCCATATCCGCAATCTGCGGCGCAAGCTCGAACAGGCCTGCCCGGCGGAAAACCCCATCGAATCGTTGTATGGCGTGGGTTATCGGTTTCAGCTTGCCTACGTCTGAAGCCTGCCAAAGCAGGCTGCCTTGACGAGCGCCCTTGCGTCGTGTGCGGATGCTGTGAACACCCACAATCCTCTGTGGGAGCGAGCCTGCTCGCGATAGCGGAGGGTCAGCGACACAGATGCTGAGGGTCTCTATTGATCCGCCGAATAGATAATGGTTTGCGCACTGCCCCCCGCAGCAGGCCGACGAGTGAAGTAGGTGTCGCCTTCGTCTGTCTGAATCTCGTAGTCGGCCTTGCTGGTCACACGACTCGATGCATCGGTGTGCTTGATGATTTTCAGCACCCGTTGGAACTTCACGCCTTGAGTACCGTTCTGGGCGGGGCCGGTGAGCACATTGACCTTCTGGAACCAGCCTTGCTGTTTTTTGTTCGACACCAGCGTGCCGGTCAACGCTTCAAAACGTTCAAGACGGGTAAACCCCCAGAGTGTCTGTTCCTCGACCACTTTGCCCGGCGTGGCGGAGCCAGTGAAGACAAACAGGTTGAGGCCCGGATTGTCTTCGCAGAAGAAGTCGTAGGGCACCAGACCGTCGACCATTTTCTTGCCGGGGACGAAGCCCTTCTTATGAACCAGAAACATGACCACCTCCACGCTGAAACGTCAGCAAACGCTGCTTGAGTTTGAACGCAAAGTCTACTGAGGCGGGGCGTACAGAGCCGTCAAGCCAATGTAATATCGTGTAAAGATCATGCCCAACGGGGCAAGCTGATTTCCACGGTCAACCCGCCGGACGGCTCATTGCGCGCGTGGATGGTGCCGCCGTGTATCTCCACGGCCCGCGAGGCAATGGCCAGGCCCAGGCCAAAGCCGGCACTGGCTTCGTTCAAGCCACGCTCGAACGGATTGAAGATGCTCTGTAGCCGCGAGTGTTCAACCCCCGGGCCCTGATCGCTGATCTGCACCGTCAGGCCGTCTACGCCGCCATTGACCTGGGCCACGACCATCACCGTGGTGTTTGGCCGGGTATGGCGCACCGCGTTTCGAATGACGTTCTCGAAACACCGATACAACAGCTCGCCGCTGACCCGACTGACAAACCCCGGGCACGCCTGCAGACTGACCTGGCACCCTTTCATCTGCGCTTCGAATCGAGCGTCCTCGACGATTAGCGACAGCAACTCGACGATATCGACTGGCTCGCGCTCGATACTCTCTGGTCGGCCCTGCAGACGCGCCAGGGTCAACAAGGCCTCGATCAGCGTGTCCATGCGCACCGACTCACGGTCGATGCGCTCCACCATTTCCTGGCGAGCCGGATCTTGCCGCAGCAGCCCGATGGCCGCCTGCATGCGGGTCAACGGTGAGCGCAGTTCGTGGGAAATGTCGTGCAACAAGTGTTGCTGGGCTTCTACCAACAGCTTCAACTGGTTGGCCATTCGGTCGCAGTCCTCGGCCAGATCGACGATTTCATCACGTCGCGCGCCCATGATCGGCTTGACCCGGGTTTCGAAGCGTCCTTGGGCCACGTCACTCATGGCGCGCCGAAGATAGGCCAGCGGCCATGCCAGGTAGAACGCCATGAAACCGCTGAACAGCGCGCTCATGACCGTGCCGATGATCAACGGCGTCCAGGGGCTTGGCCCTTTGTCGCGCTCTTGAGCCAGGGGATGGGTCGACTTGAGCAACAGTGCGGCGCCGTCCTTGCCGATGACCGATCGCGTGTAAGCCGGTTGCGCAACCGGTGCCCCGGCCAGCAATTGACCGGTACTGTCATACACGCCAACGGCCTGGTCAGCAGGGTGCTCCCAAACCGCCAGCAGTTGCCGGCCCGACTCCACGCCAAACTGGCGCAGGAGCTGTCCTTCAGCGGCCAGGATGGTTTCCAGATGAGGATCCCCTGGCCTGGAACTGCCCATCATCAGCAGGCCCAACCCGACCAGGAAGGTCAGGCTGGTGGCGAGCCAGAACGCCAGGAACAGTTTCCAGAACAGTCGGCTGGGCTTCATCATTCGGCAATCAACAGGTAACCGAGGCCACGCACGCTCTGGATCCAGGCCTTGGCGTCGGGACGCGGCCCCAACTTGTGGCGAATGCTGCTGATGTGCACATCGATGCGTCGGTCATAACGCGTCAAGGGACAGCCCAAGGCATTGAGCGACAGATTCTGTTTACTCACCACTTGCCCGGCACAGCGGGCCAGCTCCTCGAGCAAACTGAACTCGGTACTGGTCACCCCCAGCTCGCGCCCTTGCCAGAGCGCCTGCCGCTTGCCGGGCCACAGGACCAACGGCCCGGTCCTGATCACTTCGCTGGTTGACCGATCCGCCGGCTGCACCCGACGCATGATCGCCCGCAAACGCGCCACCAATTCCCCCGGTGAGCTGGGCTTGGGTACATAGTCATCGGCCCCCAGTTCCAGGCCGGTGATCTTGTCGATGTTGTCGCCACGGGCCGTCAGCAACACCACCGGCACCTGGCTCACGGCCCGAATGCGCCTGAGCACCTCGATACCCGACAGCCGCGGCAGCATCACGTCCAGCACCACGATGCTGTAGCGACCGGACAGCGCTTGAACCTCGCCCTCTTCCCCCGTATGCACCGCAGTCGCCTCGAAGCCTTCGCGCTCCAGGTATTGGCTGAGCATTCCCGTCAGTTCCTGGTCATCGTCGACTAGCAATACAGAGATCATGGGCCGCTCTTGAGTAGGTGTCAGCCCATTATCGCCCGTGTGCCACGCATCGTCATCGCCGCGGGCAAACCTTTACCTAACTTGACATTGGGTTAACCGCACCAAACGCGGCGAACTTTTATGCTTGCTCGCCACCAGCCCGCTCGCTCCCGCGGTGACTCGTCTTGCGGTGAGATATCCGCCTCCACCTACACCACTTGTCGATGTGTCCTGGATAAGATCTTGATGAATTTTTCGCGCCTGCTCTGCTCGGCTGCACTGCTGCTCAATGTCACACTGGCTCACGCCCAAGGGTTCAAGATTTCCGATATTCGCATCAACGGCCTCCAGCGCGTTTCCGCAGGCAGTGTGTTCGGGGCCTTGCCGTTGAACGTCGGTGATAACGCCGATGAGCGGCGCCTGGTGGAGTCCACGCGCGCGCTGTTCAAGACCGGCTTTTTCCAGGATATCCAACTGGGACACGACGGTGACGTATTGATCATCACCGTTGTCGAGCGACCGTCCATTGCCAGTATCGAGATCGAAGGCAACAAGGCGATCTCCACTGAAGACCTGATGAAGGGCCTCAAGCAATCCGGCCTGGCCGAAGGCGAGATCTTCCAGCGCGCCACCCTCGAAGGTGTGCGTAACGAGCTGCAACGCCAGTACGTTGCCCAGGGCCGCTACTCGGCCACTGTCGACACCGAAGTGGTGCCGCAGCCGCGCAACCGCGTCGGCCTGAAGGTCAACATCAACGAAGGCACCGTGGCGGCTATCCAGCACATCAACGTGGTGGGCAACACGGTTTTCCCGGATGAAGACCTGATCGACCTGTTCGAACTCAAGACCACCAACTGGCTGTCGTTCTTCAAGAACGACGACAAGTACGCCCGTGAAAAACTCTCCGGTGACTTGGAGCGCCTGC